>JAQGHQ010000097.1 GCA_028288765.1 Gemmataceae bacterium
CTCCCCGGACGGGGCCGGCCGCGCGAGCTCGCCCGAGGGCGGCGGGCCGAGGCGGCGGTCGCCGGAAACGCCCGGGGCCGCAGACCGTGCGGGGGCGCCCGGCGGCCCCCCGGACGTCCCGACCGACCGGCCCGGGGCGAGCGCCCGGATCTTCGGGAGCAGCTCGGCCCGCACGTATTCCAATGCCTGCCCTACCCCGCCCGCGGTGACCGGCTTGGTGACGTAGTCGCTGGCCCCGAGGGTGAGGGCGTCGAGGGTGGCCACGGCCCCCCGCCGCGTCTCCGTGCTGAACATGATCACCGGCATCCGGAGGCCCGCCACCCGCATGGCGGCGAGCGTCTGCAGGCCGTCCAACTCCGGCATCTCGACGTCCATGACGATGACGTCCGGGCGGAGGTCGGCGATGAGCGGCAGGGCGACCCGGCCGTTCGGGGCGGTCCCGACCACCCGGACGGCCGGGTCCCCGGTCAGGGCCTCGGCCACCAGCCGGCGGACGACGGCCGAGTCGTCCACCAGGAAGACGCGGATCGGGCTCATGTCCTGACCGCCGGCTCGATTCCGAGCAGTTGGAGATTCTCCCGGATCACGTCCGGCGTGAACGGCTTCATGACGAACTCGTCCGCCCCGGCCCCGAGCGCCTCGGCGATCGTCGCGGCGTCGCTCTCGGTCGTCACCATCATCACCCGGACCCGGTCGAGGGCGGGGTCCCCCCGGACCGCCCGGACGAGGTCGGGCCCGTCCATCACCGGCATGTTCCAGTCCACCACCGCCAGGTCGACCGGGCCGAGTTCGGCGAGCCGGGCGAGGGCTTCCCGCCCGTCCCCGGCCTCGGCGACGCTGAACCCGAGCCCGGTCAGGATCTGCCCCATCACCCGTCGCGTGACGCGGGAGTCGTCCACGACCAGCGCGTTCATGTTCGGTCCTTTCGCTCACGCCCGGAGATACCCCGGACCGGGGGCCGGGGCCGGCCGGTGACCCGGTCGGCCCCCCGCTCCTCACTGCCCCGTCGCGTGTGCGGGCCGGCCGTTTCCGCCCGGCCCGCGGCCGGCCGGGCGGGGGTGCCCGCCCCTGGTCCCGCCCCGGGCGCCGTTCTTCTCCGCGCGGCCGGGCTGGGCCGGGGCCGGCGGGTGGTCGGCCGGGTCGTACCGGAAGTGGTCGACCAGGGCCTGCAACTCGGCCGCCATCCGGGCCAGCGACTCGGCCGCCGTCCGGGCCTCCCCGGCCCCGGCCAGGGTCCCGGCCGCCGCCCGGGCCACCCCGGTCACGTTCCGCGCGATCTCCCCGCTCCCGGCCGCCGCCTCGGCCGCGCTCCGGCTGATCTCCCCGGTCGCCGCCGCCTGCTCCTCGACCGCCCCGGCGATCGTCCCCTGGATCCCGCTGATCTGGTGGATCAGCCCGCCGATCTGCCCGATCGCGGCCATCGCCGCCTTCGCGTCCGCCTGGATGGCCGCGATCTTCCCCCCGATCTCCTCGGTCGACCGGGCCGTCTCCCTCGCCAGTTCCTTGACCTCGTTGGCGACCACCGCGAACCCCTTCCCGGCCTCCCCGGCCCTCGCCGCCTCGATCGTCGCGTTCAGGGCCAGCAGGTTCGTCTGCTCGGCGATCGAGGTGATCACCTTGAGGACCTTCCCGATCTCCCCGCTGGACACCCCGAGCTGGGCCACGATCGACCCGGTCCGCTCGGCCGCGACCACCCCGTCGGCCACCACCCGGGCGGCGTCGGCCGAGTGCTTGGCGATCTCCCGGATCGAGGCCGACATCTCCTCCGCCGCCTGGGCCACCGTCTGGACGTTCTTGCTCACCTGCCCGGCGGCGGCCGCGACCACCCCGGCCTCGGCCGCCGTCTCCTCGGCGTGCCCGCCCATCTGCCGGCTGACCGCGGACAACTCCTCGGACGCCCCGGACAGGTTGACCGCGTGGGTCGCGATCTGCCGGACATTCCCCCCGAGGGCGTCCAGGAAGGCGGCCAGCCCGTCCCCCATCCGGCCGACCGGGTCGTCCCCGCCGACCGTCACCGCCCGGGTCAGGTCGCCTCCGGCCGCCGCGTCGACGACGTCGAGCAGGGCGTTCACCCTCGCCCGCACCTCCTCCGCCTCCCGGCCCCGCGCCTCGGCCTGGGCTCGGTCCTGGTCGGCCCGGGTCTCGGCCTCCCGGCGGTCGGCCTCGGCCCGGTCCCGGTCCCGGTCCCGGTCGGCCTGGCGGCGGTCCTTCTCGGCCTGCTCCCGCGTCTGCTCGCCCGCGGCCCGGAGGGCGCCGATCGCGGTGTTCAGGGCCGTCGCCATCCGCCCGACCTCGTCCGCCGACCGGACCTCGGCCCGCCGGCTCAGGTCGCCCCCGGCCACCGCCTCCAGCACCTGCATCGTCTGGCCCACCGGCCGAGTGATGGACCGGGAGATGACGAGGCCGAGCCCGATCGCGCCGAGGACCACCACGCCCATGACGGCCCAGAGGGTCCGCCGGGTGGAGGCGACGATCTCCTGGGCCTGGGCGTGGTCCTCCCTGGCCAGCTCCTCCTGGATCTTCGAGAGCTTGGTGATGAGGTCGTTCATCGGGTAGGCGTTCGGGATCGAGTCCAGGACGCGGCGTTCGGCCAGCGGCAGGTCGCCCGCGTCGATCGCGGCCATGATCCCGTCGTGCTCCCGCTTCCAATTGTCGACCCGGGTCCGCAGCTCGGCCCACAAGTCCTTCTCCCGGTCCGTCCGCGGCAGGGCCTCGTACTCCCCGACCCCCTCCCAGACGTTCTTCCAGCCGGCCTGCCGGGCGGCCTCCGCCTGGCGCCGGTAGTCCTCGTGCTTCGCCCGGACCGTGAAGATAATGGTCCGCTCGACCCGCTGGGCCCCGAGCGACCCGGCCCGGAGTTTGGCGAGCGCCGCCAGGGCCGGGGCGCGGGTGGAGTGGGCGGTGTCGAGGAGCGCGTTGACCCGCTCCATCGAGTGAAGACTCCAATAGCCGATGAAGGCGCTGGCCGCCGCGACCACGACGAATGCGCCGATCAACCGGGGGCCGATGCGGATCCTGCTGAGCACGGACGGTACCTCTTGCGAGTATGTGAGTGACGGGCCGGCCGGGCGGAGCCGTGCCCCTCGGTAGGACCCGGGTCGGGTCTATGGGGTCAGGGCGAGTACCTTCTCCGCGTCCAGAACGAGTAGCAGCCTGGTGTCCAGTTTGAACGCCCCGCGGATCATCTCCCGGGCGGGGCCGTGCAGGGTGTCCGGGGGCCGCTCGAACACCCCGTCCTCGACCTCGATCACGTCCCCGATCGCGTCGACCAGAAGGCTGGCCGCCCCGTCGTCGCGGCGGAGGACGACGTTCATCGGGAGCCGGCCGGGCGGGCGGTCGGGTAGCCCGACCCGGCGGCGGAGGTCGACCGCGGTCACGATCTGGCCGCGGAGGTTGATCAGCCCGCGGACCTCGGCCGGCGCCAGGGGGACCCGGGTCATCTCCTGGTACCGGACGACCTCCTGGACGTGCCGGACCTCGACCCCGAAGTACAGGCCGTCCAGGGTGAACGTGCAGTACTGCTTCGCCTCGGCCATCCCCGTCCCCCTCGTCTGCGTGGCGTCTGTTTCACAGGCCCGGAGACCGGTGCCACAAAGCGGACCGCCGTTACACCCCGGCGGGGGCGGCGAGCTCGATCACCGCCCTGACGTCGACCACGTCGGTCACCCGGTCCTGGATCACGGCCGAGCCGACCAGGCCGGGGCGGCGGGCCCCGCGGGTCGCGGCCAGCTCGGTCTCGATGATGTCGAGGACGCGGCCGACGACCAGCCCGACCGACCGGCCGCCGTCGGACACGACGACCAGCTGGAGCGTGTCGCCGGCCGGCGGCGGCTCCCCGCCCCCGCCGAGCAGGTCGTACAACCGGGCGAGCGGCAGGATCTCGCCGCGGTACCGGACCACCTCGTCCCCGTCGGCCCACTCGACCGCCGCGGCCGGGATCTCTTCGAGCCGGGCGACCCGGGCCAGCGGGACCGCCAGCCGCCGGTCCGGGCCGAGCCCGACCAGGAGCATGGTGTGCAGGTCGGCCCGGGCCTCCGCGGGCGGGGCCGGCTTCTCGGCCGCCACCCGGTCCCGGCCGGTCACCACCCGGGCCTGGCGGGCGACCCCGGGGACGTCCAGGATCAGCGCGATCCGGCCGTCCCCCATGATCGTCGCGCCGGCGAACAGGGTCAGGTGCTGGAGCAGCTTGCCCATCGGCTTGACCACGATCTCCTCGGTGTCCTGGGTCCCGTCCACGATCAGCCCGAACGTCCGGCCGTCGGCCCGGAGGACGACGACGGTGACCGCGTCCCCGGCCGGCCGGGGGTCGACCCGGAGGAGGTCGTGCAGGTAGACGAGCGGGAGCAGGTTCCCGCGGAGCCGGTACACCGGGGCCCCCTGGAACGACTCGACCCGCCCCCGGGCCGCGTCCCCGTCCAGCCGGACCAGTTCGAGCAGGCTCGCCTGGGGGATCGCGTACCGGTCCCCGCCGCAGGTCACGACCAGGGCCGGGATGATCGCCAGGGTGAGCGGGATCTTGATCCGCAGGGTGGTCCCCTCGCCCGGCCGGCTGTGCAGGTCGACCGCCCCCCCGATCTTCTCGATGTTCGTCTTGACCACGTCCATCCCGACCCCCCGGCCGGACACGTTGGTCACCGTCTCGGCGGTCGAGAACCCGGGCAGGAAGATGAGCTGACAGAGCTCCGCGTCGGTCATCCGGGCGGCCCGGTCGGGGTCGACCAGCCCGCGGGAAACGGCCTTCGCCCGCACCCTGTCCGGCCGGATCCCGTCCCCGTCGTCGGTGATCTCGATGTTCACCTGGCCACCCTCGTGGAACGCCCGCAGGTGCAGCCGGCCCTCGGCCGGCTTGCCGGCCGCGATCCGGGCGTCGGGCGGCTCGATCCCGTGGTCGACCGAGTTCCGGACGATGTGGGTGAGGGGGTCCTTGATGGCCTCGATGATGGTCCGGTCGAGCTCGGTGGTCTGCCCCTCCATCTCGACCCGGACCTGTTTCCCGCACACGGCCGCGAGGTCGCGGACCACCCGCGGGAACCGGTTCCAGACGGTCCCGATCGGCTGCATCCGGGTCTTCATCACCCCTTCCTGCAACTCGGTGGTGATCAGGTTCAGCCGCTGGGCGGTGTTCAGGAATCCGGCGTCCTTCTGGATCGGGGCGTACTGGAGGATTTGGTTGCGGGTCAGGACGAGCTCCCCGACCAGGTTCATCAGCTTGTCGAGCAGCCCGACGTCGACCCGGACGTTGCTCTCGGCCGCCCCCGCGACAGCCGGGCCCGGGTCCGCGGGTGCGGCCTTCGGGGGCGGCGGGAGGTCGGCGGCGGTCGGTTCGACGGGGCGGGGCGGTGGGTCCGCGGCGGCGGCCGGTTCGACCGGCCGCGGGGCGGGCGGGGAGGACGTCGTCGTCGCGGC
>JAQGHQ010000147.1 GCA_028288765.1 Gemmataceae bacterium
GTACCCGATGTCGGTCGGCTTCAGCCCGGCGTCCCTCAGCGCGTCCGTCATGCACCGGATGGCCCCCTTACCCTCCGGGTGCGGGTCGGTCATCCGGTAGGCGTCGGCCGTCGTCCCGTACCCCGTCAGTTCGGCGTAGATCGTCGCCCCCCGCTTCTTCGCGTGGTTCAGCTCTTCGAGCACCACGATCCCGCCCCCCTCGCCGATGACGAACCCGTCCCGGGTCAGGTCGAACGGCCGGCTCGCGGTCCGCGGGCTGTCGTTCCGCTGCGACAGGGCGGTGAGCCGGTTGAACCCGCTGATCCCGAGCGGGTGGAGCATGCTGTGCGACCCGCCGGCGGCCATCACGTCCGCGTCCCCGGCCCGGATCAGCTCGGCCGCCTCGCCGATCGCCTGCGAGCTCGCCGCACAAGCTGTCTGACAGGCAACATTCGGGCCGTCGAGGGCGAAAATGTTGCCCAGGTGCCCGACCGTGGTGTGCATCTCGACCTCGGCCTCCCGCCGCCGGTCGAGGACCTGGAGGATTTCGGCCACGAATCTCGCCGGGTCGGCGTGCCCCGCCCCCGGGTCCGTCGCCGCGGCGATGCTGTTGATCAGCGCCGGAAAGTCTTCCGCCCCTTCGCCGGACCCGAGGTACACCCCGATCCGGCTCCGGTCGCCCCGGCCCTCGTCGAGCAGGCCGGCGTCTTCGAGGGCCTGCTTCGTTGCCCCGATCGCGAACTGCGTGTTCACCCCGCAGTGGGCGTACCGCGCCGGGTCCTTCAGGTACCGCCCGAGCTCGAATCCTTTCACCTCCGAGGCGAACGTGGTCGGCATCGTGCGGGCGTCGAACCGCGTGAGCGGGCCGACCGCCGTCCGCCCCTCGACCTGGCTGGCGTACAGGTCGGCGACCGTATGCCCGAGCGGGGTAACAACGCCCATCCCGGTGATGACGACTCTTCGCCGCATGGTAGTTCTCAGTTTGCAGCTAACAGCCAACAGCCAGGCCGACACCCATTCTCGGTTTTCAGCTGTCGGCTGCTCGCTGTCGACTGTCAGCCGGACCGGTCAATCGTCCCACCGCCGGATCACCGCCGCGGCGCACTGCCCCAGGTCCGTCGCCGCCACCTTGACCGCGTAGGGTTTCGTCACCCGCCGCGGGGCGCCGGTGTGGACGGTGATCGGGCACGCCGGGGCGGGATGGTCGTGGTTCAGGGTGCCGGGCAGCTCACCGTGCCGGAGGGCCAGCACGCTGCACAACGTCTCCACCACCCCGGCCGCCGCGCCCATGTTCCCGAACCGGCTGAGCGGGGCGAACACCGGGACGTCGCGGCCGACCACCTCGGCGATCCCCCGGGCCTCGAACGCGTCGAGCTCCGGCACCCCGATCCCGTGGGCGTTCACGTGGTCCAGGTCCTGGGGTTGGATGCCGGCGTCCGCCAGCGCGTTCCGGATAACCCGGGCGAGCCCGGGCCCTTTCAGCCCGCGGTCCATCCCGGCGGCGTACCCGACCACCTCGCCGATGATCCTCGCCCCCCGCCTCCGGGCGTGGTCGAGGTCCTCGAGCCCGAACGCCCCGGCCCCCTCGCCCAGGCACGTCCCGGACCCGTCCCGGTCGAACGGGCGGATCGCCCGGTCGGGGTGGTCGTTGTCCCGGGTGAGCGAGGCGGAGGCGAACGTGTTGAACCGCGACTGGCTGAGCGGGTTGATCTTCGCCTCGCTCCCGCCGACGAGCATGAAGTCGGCCGCCCCCCGCTGGAGGATGCGGAGGGCCTCGCCGATCGCCGTCACCCCGGCCGCGTCGTTCGGGATCAGGGTATTGCTCGGGCCCCGGGCGTCGTACAGGATCGTGATGTGGCAGGCCGGCATGTTCGGCAGGTACTTGAGCATCCACATCGGGGGCATCTCGGGCAGCCCCTCCCGCCCCCACATGTCCATGTTCACGGGCTGCCGGGGCCCGACGGACGAGATCTTGCTCATCCGGGCGAGGTCGTTCAGCTCCGTCGCCCCCATGACCGACGCGAACTCGACCCCGAACCGCTCGGGCGGGATCGAGCCCTTCGCCAGCCCGATGTCCTGCATCGCGAACTGGGCCCCGACCACCCCGAGCTGGACGGGTCGGGCCATCGCGTTGAGCGACTTCCGGTATGTTTTCTCGATGACCGCCTTGGCCGCGAAGTCCGGGACCTCGCCGGCGATCCTGCACGGGAGCGGGGACGGGTCGAAGGCCCGGATGGTCCGGATGCCGGACGTACCGGCCCGGAGGGCCTCCCAGAAGGCGGCCGGGGTCGACCCGATCGGACTGATGACCCCGAGCCCGGTGATGACGGCCCGGCGGGAGTGCGTTGCCATGTCGATTACCCGGTCCTGACTCGTGTGGACATTCTTCTCACCTCGATCCGACTCAGACCTCGCCCGACGGCGGACGGTACGGTCGGTTAACGCATCCCGGGTGCCAACTTGCGTCACGAACAGGCGCCGGTACGGAGGGCCGGCAGGACAGAAGATCCGGTCGTGCGGGCGGGCCGGGTTCTCGGAGGTATGTTAAACGAGTGAAGCCCCGGTCGGGGGCCTCCGTGTCGGTCGGGGTCATCTCGGCGGCCGTTATCCGTTGTCCGCCGGGGCCTTTGCGACCGCTTCAGCCATCCTGAGTAAGTGCGTCATCTCCCCACTGAATACGAATTTGGGGTCCGGGATGCCGGGGGGGAGCTGCTCGGCCGTCACGTGGGCGAACATGATGTCGGCCTCGGCAACAAGATGCTCCCCGCTGTGAACCTGGCCGCTGACCCGGGCCCCGGTATCGCCGATGTCCACGATCCGGGTCGTGTACGTCAACTGGTCGCCGGCCATCGCCTCCCGGTGGAACTTCGCGGACATCTTGGCCAGCACCACGTTCTCGCGGTACTGATTCGCCTCGCCCACCAAGATACCGCCGGTCTGGGCCAACCCTTCCAGGATGAGGGGGGCGGGCATCACCGGAAACCCGGGAAAATGGTCGGCGAAGTGGTCTTCGGCGAGACTGAGGCACTTCACCGCCGTGGCCGACCGCCGCGACTCGAACGCCGTGAACCGGTCGATCCACGTCCACCGCATGTTCTGTCCCTCGGAGGGCTTACGCCTCCGGCCGACTTCTTCTCTTGTAGGGTGGGGTCGAGTCTTCGAGGCCCACCGCGACTAACTACAAGAAACGACGAAAAATTACCCGTCACCCACCCAGCTTCTTCTTCAGGTAATTGACGATCAGCTCGACGGTGAACAGGTCTTCCATCTTCTCGAGCCGGGGGTCTTTGCGGAACTCGGAGAGGTCGGCGAACGGCATCCGCTCCTGGAGTTCCTTCAGCCCGATCGCGCTGACCTTCCCGTCGGTCACGAAGTTCGGGTCGCCCTGGAAGATCGACTCGGGGAAGAGCTCCTCGCGGGGGATCTTCACGCCGAACTGCTTTTCGAGGCGGAACACGATGTCGAGGAAGTCGATCGATTCGGCGTTCAGGTCGCCCCGGAGTCGCGACTTGAGGCTGACCTCGTCGTCGTCGACGTTCAGGGCGTCCACAAGGGTCGACCGAACTTTCTCGAAGATCTCTTGTTCCGTCGGCATGGAACTCCCTCCCGAGACCGCCGCGGCCGGAGACGGTCGGCCCGCTAGGCCGAGACCGCCCCGAGGCTGAGGCCGCCGTCCACGGTGATAACCTGTCCTGTGACGTATGCCCCGGCCGGGCCGGCGAGGAACACCACCACTCCGGCGATGTCTTCCGGCTTCCCCAGCCGCCGCAGCGGGACGAGCTTCTTGGCAATGAAGTCGCCCGCCTTGTTCCGGACCGCCTCGCTCATGTCCGTCTCGATGAACCCCGGGGCGACCGCGTTGACGGTCACGCTCCGGCTGCCCAGCTCGACGGCCAGGGCCCGCGTGAAGGCGTTCACCGCCCCCTTGCTGGCGGCGTAGTTGGTCTGCCCGGCGTTCACGTGCTCGGCAGCCACGCTCGACACGTTGATGATCCGCCCGGACCGCTGCTTCAGGGCCATCTGTTCGGCGACGGCCCGACAGAAGTAGAAGGTGCCGTCCAGGTTGGTGTTCAGGACGGCCTTCCAGTTCTCGGGGTCCATCCGGACGAACAGGCCGTCGCGGATCACCCCGGCGTTATTCACCAGGATATCGACCCGCCCCCAGTCCGCCAGCACCCCGGCGACGACTCGCTTGCCGGCCTCCGGGTCGGCGACGTCCGCCTGCCACGCCTTTGCCGTTCCGCCGGCCGCGGTGATCTCTTTTTCGAGCGCGTCCGCCGCCTCCCGGCTACCGCGGTAGACGAACGCGACTTTCGCCCCCTCGCGGACCAGCGCCAGCACGACCGCCCGGCCGATCCCCCGGCTCCCACCGGTCACCAGGGCCACTTGGTCCTTCAGCGTCATCGGTGCAATATCCTGTAGGCCGCGGGCCACCCTCTATGGCGGCCCGCGCTCACTGGCCTCTCAGTTCCCCGATCAACAGGGCCCAGCGGGCCTTCCAGTGCTTCTGCAACTGCTCGTCGGCAGCTGCGCCGGCCGGGCCGCGGGCCGCGAGCCCGTACCCGTGGAGGGTAAACTGGGCCGAGATCGTCTGCTGCCCGGCGTCGTCGGTCCCTTTGCCCCGGAAGGTCGCGGTGTCGTCGTTCTGCTTGACCAGATCGACCACCACGTCCATCCGCCGGCCGGGCTGCATGAACGTCCCGTACTTGACGTTCTTGACCTCGCGGAGGACGATCACCGGGTGGCGGAAGTCCGACGTCGCCCGCCACAGCCATGCGGCGGCTTCAACCGCGGCCTGGAGCATGAGGACCCCGGGCATCACCGGGAACCGGGGAAAGTGGTCCGCCAGGTATTCCTCCCCGAGGGCCAGGAACTTGGCCGCCCGTAAGGATTTCCCCGACTCCCAGCCCTCGATCCGGTCGATCAGGTGAAACCGCATGGGCCTCGCACCCAGCCCCGCCCGCGGCGTAGGCTAATCTCGTATCCTTGAAAGAGAAGGAAGTATATGTGGCCGTGCGCGAACGGACAACCCCGGTCGGTCCGGCGGTCCGTCGGTCCGCCCGAGTACGTATCGGCCGGTCCCCCCGTCCGGCTTTGACTATCCTGCGCGTTCCGCAGGGCGGCCGCAACCGGAGGATTACACGAGACCGATACCCGGCCCGCAGTTCGGCCATTTTATGTCCGTCGCACCGACCGGGACCGTCGCACGGGATCGGCCGTCTGGGCAAAACGGGCGGGTCGCACCGGTCGGCCGGGCAGTGGTCGGGTCGCCGGCGGGCAGCCTTGCCGGAGTGTGGTCACAACCGTATCATCATAAATTCCCCTACGTTGGGACACACACCAGAATTAGACCCAGCAGGAGACGGAGTATGGCGACCCGGCGGCGAGGGAGCGGGCGGCGGAAGGTGGGGCGGAAGAAGCGGCGGATGCGGGCCAAGATCCGCCACCGTAAGTAAGAGTCGTAAAGTCGTAAGGTCTCAAGTCATAAAGTCGGACGCGATCTTCTGGATTGGACGTTACGACGTTTGACATTACGACATTACGACATTACGACTCGATTCACATCGTTCGTCCCCCGTCCACGACCAGTACCTGGCCGGTCGTGAGGGTCGTCCCGCGGGCGAGATAGACGACCGCGTCGGCGATGTCGTCCGGGTCGGCGGCCCGCTTGAGCGGGGCCTGTTCGAGGTACTTCTCGACCTGGGCCTCGCGGCCGGCGAGCCAGCGGGTGAGGATCGGCCCGGGGGCGACCGCGTTCACCCGCACCTCCGGGCCGAACGCCCGGGCCAGCGACAGGGTGATGCAGTTCAGCGCGGCCTTGCTCGCGCAGTACGGGACCGAACTCCCCTGCCCGGTCAGCCCCGCGACGCTCGTCACGTTCACCACGCACCCCGTCCGCTCCTTGAGCAGCGGCATCGCGGCCCGGGTGCAGTAGAACGCGCCCTTCACGTTCACCTGGAAGATCTCGTCCCACACGGCATCGGTGAGGGCGTCGAGATCGGTGTGGGCGACGAAGTGCGTCGTCCCGGCGTTGTTCACCAGCACGTCCAGCCCGCCGAACTCGGTCTTGATCCGGGCGACCATTTCGCGGACCTGGGCGTCGTCCGCCACCGTGGCCTGGTGGACCAGGACCGGCACCCCGCAAGCCCGCACCAGGGCCGCCGTCTCCCGGGCGTCCGTCTCGGACTTCGAGTAGTTGACCGCGACGGCGAACCCGAGCTTCGCGAACCGGACGGCGCACGCCCGGCCGACGCCGGTCGCCGAGCCGGTGACGAGCACGACTTTTTGCGGGGCAGACATGAAACGGAGCTCCGGCCGAGGGGAAGCGGAAGCGGTGGCCTTCCGGACCGCCGCCCACCTCGCATCATGGGGCGGAGAGGTCTCACGTCAACGGGTCGCGCCGTGAATCGTGCCGTTCTCATCAGGGTCCGGACGCCTCGGTAGTGGTGACCCGGATCGCGCGAGGCAGCTTCAAGATGGCGAACATCGCGTCGGTATCCGTCGCGGCATTTTTGCGGGGAGACGCCCCGGTTCGGGCGGTCACCCGGCACGGGCTGTTGCGGGCACTGACCCGGTATTTCGGGGAGTCATATTGTGTCCCGGCCTGGGGGTATGACGACTACCCGCGCGGGTGCGTCGAAGTACAGTGTGGCGAGAAGTGGAGCCCGACCGGCGTCGACACGGCCTGGGCGCGCTACGGGAAGTTCCTCGACGCCGTCTGGGTTCGGTGGTACGACAGCGGCGGGGATCACGACGCGATTTTCCGGTTCGAGCCGGCGGCGGGGATCATTTCCCGGTTGTGCCGGTACGGTTTCGAGCGGGTCCGGATGACCTGCCCGGACGGGGTGGATTTCTCCACACTCACTACCAGTTGGCGGCCGATCAGGCCCTGCGTGTGGGAGGCGGACGTGTCGGGCACGTACCTGGCCGGCAACGACCGGTGTGACCTGTTGCGCGACGAACTCACACTCCCAAGTCCGACCACCCCGGTCCGCCGATCGGTGCTCGGCACCACCCTCGACTGGGCGTCGGCCGGGATGCCGGCCTCGCTCACCCGGATGGAAGAGGCGGTGCAGGGGTGCGCTTCGGCCGTGGAGTTCCTGTGGAGGGGTCGCGCAACACGGGTGTATCGGCGTTACGCCTCCCGCTGGGGGCTCTGGTGTCTCGACAATTGGGATAACTGCCACGACCCGGACTGGCTCGCCTACTGTGCGAATCGTCCGGCCGTGTAGAACGCCCTTGCCGAACGGGTAACGGGCACGCGGACGCAAACCGCCCACACCGCCCCGTCTGAGAGGCCCCGGGCCGCGGGATGAACTACCACCATTACCTCCGCCTGATTCCGAACGGCCTGTCCGCGTCGCGGGTGGTCCTCGGGCTCGCGTTCCCGTGGCTCCCGCCGGACTGGCGGTTCGCGGTCGTCGGGCTCGCCGCGGTGACCGACTTCCTCGACGGCCTGCTCGCCCGGTGGCTCGGGGCGCAGTCCGAAACGGGCCGGCTCCTCGACCCGGTCGCGGACAAGGTGTTCATCCTGATGCTGGCCGGGACGCTGGTCGGCGAGGGGGTGCTCGGCCCGGGGTGGGCCGTGGCGGTCGCGGCGCGGGACGTGGTCGTGCTCGCCGGGGTCGCGGTCCTCGCCGCCCGCGGGGACCGGGCCGGGTTCCGGGCGATGCGGCCGACGTGGCTCGGGAAGTGTACGACCGCGGCCCAGTTCGCGCTGTTCCTCGTGCTCGTCGCCGAGGGCCGCTCGTGGGACTGGCTCCTGTGGGTCACCGCGGGCCTGAGCGTCGTCGCGGCGGCGGCCTACGCGCGGGCCTTCGGGACGATTCGCCGGGGCGGGCCGACCGTCCCGGGCGCGTGACGCCAGGACCCCGCCGGCGGGCGGCTCCAGACGCGGGGTCAGTGGCCGAAGACCCCCCCTTAATCCGAGACTTCTCGCACGACGCGACAATCGCTCCCTCCCCACATCCCGGCGTCGACAGCCCGTTACCCCTCCCAGCCAAGAAACAACTCCGCTACCTTGTATTGCACTACAAATGGCCTTGCGTTACTATACGAATTGCTTAGCCGGTTCCTTGGCCAGTCAGCCCGCTAGCCGGGCACGACAACTCCGACCCCCGGAGGTGCTCCCATGACGACCCCGAGCAAGGAGTACGCGGACGAGGTCCTGATCCGCTCCCTGGCCCGCGGGAAAACCATCCCCGAGGCGGCCCAGATCGCCAAGGTCAGCGAGCGGACCGTCTTCCGCCGGCTCGCCAACCCGACCTTCC
>JAQGHQ010000172.1 GCA_028288765.1 Gemmataceae bacterium
TCTGGCGCCTCCCGGGCGCCCTCGCCGCGGCCGGGCGGGAGGCCCGGGGGGAGGACCACGACCAGCTCCGCCTCCTGGAGGCCGCGGTCACCTCGTCCGGCGACGGGGTGATGATCGCCGACGCCGCGCCGCCCAGTGAGCCCGGCCCCCGGGTCGTCTACGCCAACCCGGCGTTCGAGCGGATGATGGGGTACACGGCCGCGGAGGCGGTCGGGCTAAGCCCAAGCGTCTTCTGCCACCCGGAATCGGCCGCCGTCCATGCGGGCGCGCCCCTGGTCGACCTGGCGACCGAGGAGGAGGAGGCCGGCCTGAAGGCGGTCCGGGCCGCACTCCGGGGGGGGGAGCCGGTCCGGCTGGAAATCCCGAACCGGCGGAAGGACGGCACCCGGGTGTGGGCCGAGTGGCAGATCGTCCCGGTGGCCGACGAGGCCGGGACGCGCACCCACTGGGTCGCGGTCCTCCGGGACACGACCGACCGGCGGCACCTGGAGGAACAGCTGCGGGAGTCGCAGAAGATGGACGCGGTCGGCCGGCTGGCCGGGGGGATCGCCCACGACTTCAACAACCTCCTGACCGTGATCCGCGGGAACGCCGAGCTCCTCCGCGAGGCCGGCCCCGAGATCGCGGCCGTCCCCGAGCTGATCGACGACATCCGCGGGGCCGCGGACCGGGCGGCCGAGCTGGTCCGCCAGCTCCTCACGTTCGGCCGCCGCCAGCCGGCCCAGCCGGAGGTGGTGGACCTGAACGGGGTGGTCGGGGAGATGGCCGCCCTCCTCCGCCGGGTCCTCGGGGAGCGGGTCGCGGTGGTAACGACCTTCGCCCCCGCCCCGCTACGGGCCCGGGTCGACCGGGGGCAGATGGAGCAGGTGGTGATGAACCTGGCGGTGAACGCCCGGGACGCCATGCCCCGGGGCGGGACCCTGACCATCACCACGACGGCCGTGACCGAACCCCGGGGCGGGGGCCTGCCCCCGGCCCGGTTCGCCCGGCTGGAGGTGTCGGACACCGGGATGGGGATGTCGGCCGAGATCCGCGGCCGGATCTTCGAGCCGTTCTTCACCACGAAGGGGCCGGGGAAGGGAACCGGGCTCGGGCTCGCCACCGTCTACGGGATCGTCACCCAGGCGGGGGGGCGGATCGGGGTCGATTCCGCCCCGGGGGCCGGGACCGCGTTCCGGGTCGACCTGCCGTGGTGCGACGACGCGCCCGGGTCGTCGCTCTTCGTCGTCCCGACCCAGCCCCGCGACCGACAGGCCGGGGCCGGGCGGTCGGTCCTCCTGGCCGAGGACGAGGAAGGGGTCCGGAAACTCGCCCGGGCGGCCCTGAGTTCGTGCGGGTACGAGGTGGCCGATGCGGAGGACGGGGAAACCGCCCTCGACTGGCTGACCCCGGAGAAGGTGATCAACCTGCTGGTCACCGACCTGACCATGCCGGGGATGAGCGGCCGGGAGCTGGCCGGGCGGGTCCGGGAGGCCCGGCCGGAGGTGGGGGTCGTGTTCATCTCCGGGTACGCCCCGGACGCCGCCTGGCTGGACGGGGTCCCGGGGGCGGTGTTCCTGCCCAAGCCGTTCACCCCGGCGGACCTCCTGCGGGCGGCGGGGCGGGCGATCTCGCGGGCGGCGAAGATGACCGTCGCGTCGGCGTGACCCTGGGAATGAGTGCGATCCGGCCGCTTCTCGGCCGCGCTCCCGGGGTCACGGCTTCGCCGGCCCCTTCTTCGGGCCGGTGATCGTCTCCGGCGGGTCCGGGTCCGGCACCTTGAGGTCCGTCCGCAGGCGCGCCAGTTCCGCCGTCAGCTCCTTCCGGGCCGCCGCGTATTCCGGCTTCTCGTACACGCTCGTCAGCTCCCGCGGGTCGGTCTTCCGGTCGAACAGCTCCCAGTAATCGACCCCGGGCCCGTAGAAGTGGACCAGCTTGTACCGGTCGGTGACCACGCCGTAGTGCCGGCGGACCGAGTGCGGGCCGGGGTACTCGTAGTAGTGGTAGTAGAAGCTCTTCCGCCAGTCGGCGGGGGTCCGGCCCGTCAACACGGGCGCGAGACTCTTCCCGTGTACGTCCGCCGGCACGGGAAGCCCCGCGGCTTCCAGGAACGTCGGGGCGAGGTCGAGCAGGCTGACGAGGTCGCCGGCGACCGCGCCCGCCTTCGCCACCCCCGGCCAGCGGACGAGCAGCGGGGTGCGGATCGATTCCTCGAAGATCCATCTCTTGTCGAACCACCCGTGCTCGCCGAGGTAGAACCCCTGGTCCGAGGCGTAGACCACGATGGTGGTCTCCGCCAGCCCCTCCCGGTCGAGATAATCGAGCATCCGGCCGACCCCCTCGTCCACCGCCTTGACGCACCCGAGGTAGTCGTGCATGTACCGGTTGTACTTCCACCGGACGAGGTCCTTGCCGCCGAGCTTCGCCGCCTGGAACGCCTTGTTCCGCGGGTCGTAGTAGGCGTCCCACGGTTTCCTTTGCTCGGGCGAGAGGGCCGGCGGGGGGGTGAGCTTGAGGTCCTTCGGGGTCATGGTCTTCGCGATGGTCATGTCCTGGGTCTTCTCGGCGACCCCGCGGCCGGTGTAGTCGTCGAAGAGGGTGTCGGGCTCCGGGTACGTGCGGTCCTTGTCGTGCCCGAGATGGCGCGGGGCCGGCTCCCACTCGCGGTGCGGGGCCTTGTGCTGGCACATCAGGAGGAACGGCCTGCTCTTGTCGCGGGCCTTCAGCCACTCCAGGGAGAAGTCGGTGATCAGGTCGGTCGTGTACCCGTCGTGCCGGACCTTCTGCCCGTCGCGGATCATCGGCGGGTTGTAGTACTGCCCCTGGCCGGGCAGGATGTGCCAGTGGTCGAACCCGGTCGGGTCGCTGACGAGGTGCCACTTCCCGACGACCGCGGTCTGGTAGCCGGCCGTCCGGAGGAGCTTCGGGAAGGTGGGCTGGGAGCCGTCGAACGTGCTGTTGGTGTTGTTGTAGAACCCGTTCGCGTGGCTGTACTTGCCGGTGAGCAGCGTGGCCCGGCTCGGCCCGCAGATGGAGTTCGGGACGAGACAGCGGTCGAACCGCACGCCGCCCGTGGCGAGCCGGTCGATGTTCGGGGTGTCGAGCAACTTCCGGGGGTCGCCGTATGCGCTGATCGCCTGGTAGGCGTGGTCGTCCGAAAAGATGACGACGATGTTCGGCCGTTTGGCGGGAGCGGCGGCGGGCGCTGTCTCGGGCAGGCACGTCAGGAGAACGAGCCCGAGCAGCCAGCGCGGCGGTACGGAGCGGACCATGAAAACAACCCCGGGACGAGACACGGACTGGCCGACCAGCCCGGCGTATTCTCCCCGGGCCGTTGCCGGCCGTCAAACGTCAACTGTTCTTTGCTGACCCGGCCGTCGGGACCGGTCCCGGGGCCACGGCCGAGGTCATCGTCTACGCCGGGAAAACGCCGCAAGTCCCGTTCGACGTGCAGCCGTTCGCCGACTTCACCGGCGGGGTGTTCGTGACCGCCGGGGATGGCACGGACGTTGCATGAATCCGGGCGTTTCGTGAGTCGGTGACGGAAGCACGTGGTGGTCGCCGCTCACCCCGCTTCTTTCACCGGTGACAGGTCCGCACGGAGTTGCTTCGCGAGGTGCCACGATGTACGAGACCAGCTACGGGACGGACCAGGGTTTGGAGCCCGAGACCCTGCGGCGGATGCGGGAGGTGTTCGAGGGACGGGTCTGTCACGCCTGCGGGGCGCCCGCGGCGCGGCTCACCGGAGAGCACTTCTACTGCCCGGACCACTTCCCCCGTCGGGCGGCGGGAAGGCCCGAACACCTCCGGGTTTACCGCTGCTCGATCGTCTCGAAGGGATAGCACCGACGGGACCGCCCCCGGCATCGTCCGGTCATCTCCCGCGGCGCCAGGCAGACGGCCGGCCCCGCACCCGAGGCTCCGCGGTGAGCTTCGTCCCGGGCCGCCGGCGCCCCGCCGTTCATCTCGAAGACGGGGCGCGAAAACGCCCGGACGGGAAAGCGGATTCTCGCGCTCTTCCGTCCGGGCTCTTCGTGCGCTCCGCGACTATTCTGCTTGCGGCCCGTCGATGAGCTTGGCGGCGAGGGCCTTCTCGGTCGGCTCGCGGACGTCCCACACCAGCCCGACCAGCCCGAGGAGGCGGATCGTGTAGTAGCTCACGTCGACCTCCCACCACTTGAATCCCTGCCGGGCGCAGCTCTGGTAGTGGTGGTGGTTGTTGTGCCAGCCCTCGCCCAGGGTCAGGATCGCGGCCCACCAGAGGTTCTTGCTCTGGTCGGTCGTCGCGTACCGGCGGCGGCCCCACAGGTGGCACGCGGAGTTCACCAGGAACGTCCCGTGGTAGAGGACCACCGTGCTCACCAGGAACCCCCACACCAGCCCGCTCGCCCCGTCGATCAGGTAACACACGGCGGCGAGCGCGACCCCCGGCACCCAGTTCAGCCGGTCGAGTAGCCGCAGCTCCCAGTACTTCCCGTAGTCCTTCATGTGGTCGAGCGGGGCGTGGCGGAACCGGCCGGAGATCACCCACCCGACGTGCGCCCACCACACGGTGTTGATGATCGGCGAGTGCGGGTCGTCTTCCTGGTCGGAATGCTTGTGGTGCTGGCGGTGGTGCCCGGCCCACCAGAGCGGCCCCTTTTGCATCGCCGAACACCCGAGCCAGCCGAGCACGAACTGGAACCACCGACTCGTCTTGTACGCCCGGTGGGCGAAGTACCGGTGGTACCCGCCCGTGATCCCGAACATCCGGACCACGTAGAGCGCGACGCCCAGGCCGACGGCGGTCCAGGTCGGCGCGACGAGACACGCGCTGGCGACGGCGGCGAGGTGGAGCAGGATGAACGGCACCCCCCGCAAGCGGCGGCGGAGCGCGGACTTCTGGGTGGGCAGGTGGAGCGCGGGCGGGAAGGCTGGCAGGGCGACCCGCGACGGGGCGGCGGTCGAAATGGAACAGCTCCCTTCGAGCGAGGCGGGATAAACCCGGGCCGGCGCGAGGCGGGGGCGCGGTACCCTTACCAGCAGAATAGGACCCGGCCCGGCCGGCATCTCGCCGATTGTCCGATTTTCGCCCGGATTCAACAACCCCACCCACCCGGCCGTAAAATGAGGCGACACCGTCAGGAGCTGTCATGATCCACTTCGAAGGCGACCGGTCGTTCCCCCTTCCGGTCGCGGAGGTCGCCGCGAGGCTGTCCGATGCCGCGTTCCTGGTCGGGTGCCTGTCGGACGCCCGCGTGACGGAAGCAACGGCCGACCGGGCCGTGTGGAAGCTGAAGCCGAAGCTCTCCTTCCTGACCGGGAGCCTGGACGCGGTCATGGACGTGACCGCGCGCGAGCCGGGGAAGTCGGCTGCGTTCAAGTTCGTGACGAAGGCGATCGGGGCGAGCAGCACGGTGACCGCGGAGCTGCGATTCGCGGAGGCGGCCGGCGGGGGGACCGCCGTCCACTGGACCGCGGATCTGGTCGAGGTAACCGGGCTCTTGAAGATGGTCCCGAAAGGGCTGCTCCAGGCGACCGCCGAGAAGGTGATCGAGGACGTGTGGGCGGCGGTATCGGCGAAGCTGACGGGGGAAGTCTCCTCGTAGGGTGGGTCGAGTCTTCGAG
>JAQGHQ010000174.1 GCA_028288765.1 Gemmataceae bacterium
TCCCTCACGGGGTGAGCTGGACGCGGCAATTTGGTGCCTCGTCTGAGGGGTCGACGGATGTGCTGCTCGGTTTAAATGCTTGGGATTCGTAGGGTGGGTTCGAGTCATCGAGGCCCACCGAGATTAACACCGGGGGCCCTCGATGACTCGACCCCACCCTACAAGAAATGCGCCCCAACGGGGATCTCAACAGGGCATGGATGTGTCAGCCGAGGACGGCCCCTGACTCCCCGGTTTACTCCACCAGTCTGGCGTCGCCCCAGTCCACGTCGGCCTGGACGTCGCCGGCCGGGCCGAAGTCCACCACCAGAGTCAGTTCTTTCGCCCCGCGCACGTCCACCCGCACCGGGACCGCCGGGCGGGCGGTCAGCTTTTGTAAGTCGGGCAGGTCCTGTTCCTTTCCGTCCACCAGGATGTGAACCACGGCCCGGCCACGCCCGCCGGACGCCGCGTCGAGCCCGACCAGCGATTCGAACCGCCGGTACTTCCCGCCGAGGTCGTAGGTGAGGACGGTCCGCGGGTGGGTGCCGAGCCCGCGGTCGAACGTGGCCTCGCCTATGGGAGTGAGGAGCTGGAGCGATGCCCCGCGGACCGTCCGGTCGACGGCCCACGGCCACCCCTGGCCCAGGAACCCGGCCTGTTCGACCTTCCGCGGCCGCACGTCCGCGAGATACACGGCCTTCCCTCCGATCACGTCGAGGGCGACGAGATCCGCGAGCGGAACTTCAACCGCCCGCCCGAAGAGGGTCTTGCCCTTGAGCGTATCGGCGTCGGCAGTCACGCCGACGAGAGCGAGGCGGGTGCCGTCGCGGAGGACGAGACGGGCGTAAGGCCCCTTCGGCTTGCGCGGCCGGGCGAGGGTCGGGTTGAAGGCGACGACGGATAGTTCGGCGAGGGGGACGGCCCGGGCCTCACCGGTGTCGGGTTTGAACCGGACCGCCGGGGCGGGCGTGGCGAACCCGTCGAGCGTACCGGGGACGGTGTCCCCGTTTCGGAAGCGGAGGGTGTCGCGGTTGCGGCGGTCGGCGAGCCAGGGATAGCGGGCGGGGTCGACGGGGGTGTCCGCGGGGGGGCGGGCGACCCACACGACCGCCGCGGCGGAGATGGGAACCTCCCACTCGTCAGCGGTGAACCCTGCTTGGAACCGAAGCGACTGGTCGTCGCCGCCGACGAGCCGGCCGGGAATGCGGTCGCCGGCGGTGGTGATCAGGACCGGACCGCGGGGCAGGGGTGGAATCGGGATCGAACTCCGCCGGAGGGAGATGACGGCGCGGACGGTGACATTCCCATCGGCCGTGGCAATTCCGGCCGTGCCGTCCGCGGTCAAGCTGACCAGAGTTCCGGTGGCCGGTCCGTCCTCGGGGCCGACCGCGGCAAAGTCTGGCGGGTCAGCCAGGGTGGCGGTGCCGATCACGGCAGCGAGAATGAGTGAACCCATCACCATCGCAGCTCCGGGGTGAAGTGCCCGAACCCGGGCGGCTCACGGGGCCTCATTTCAACCGGCGGTTGGTCCCCGGCCAGGCCGGTGGTATAACAGATTAAATTGCCCCCGTAGCTCAGTGGATAGAGCACCGGTTTCCTAAACCGGGGGTCGCGCGTTCAAGTCGCGCCGGGGGTACTCGGTCTCGGGTAGTCTCAAGTAGTATTGGCAAGTCCCAAACCCCTGCCGCCACAGGGTTTTGTTTTCTTCCGTCCGACGGCTGATTAATCTGATTATTATCAATATGCTCATGTAGGTCTCCGGACATCTCTACCATAGAGGCAACCCGCCCCCACCAGGGTCGGGTCAGGTCCAGACACCCGGCCGCGACGTCGTGGCCGGAGGATGGTATTGGCGGGTCCGAGGGTACATCCGAACCGATGCCGAAACGCGAGGAAACGCAAAATGGCGAAATGGCGCAAAATGGGGAATCGGTGTGCCTCTACCCTGTTGGAAGTCATCGTCGTGATCGCCATTATCGCCATCTTGATCAGACTCCTTCTTCCCGCCGTTCAGGCTGTCCGACAGGCCGCGCGTTCCGCTGCATCCGATGGGTCGTCCGCGGCCTATTTTTCTCACGCCGGCTTGATGACATCTCGGTGACGTACTACGCATCCGAACCACTGATGACCCCACCGCTTGTAGTGGACAACATTTTCGCACAGGATGGGCAAGTTCTGACACCCTCCCCTTGTCGGAGACGGCGACGTGGTCTATAAGTTTTGGGGTAGATGCCCGTGATTCCGCGATAGCTCAATGGTAGAGCAGCCGGCTGTTAACCGGCGGGTTGTAGGTTCGAGTCCTACTCGCGGAGCTGACACAACTCCCTTCGTCCACGCGGGTTGCAGCGTTCTCGGCGGTCGAGAGAGCGGCCGGAAGACACGGGATTCCCGGTGCTAGCACCGGAAACCCCCTTCCGGAGACCCTCCGCATGGGCCGCCCCAAGAACCCCTTCCCTACCTATCAGCTTCACAAGCCCTGCGGTCAGGCCCGTGTCCGCCTCGACGACCAGGACATCTACCTCGGGAAGTACGACTCCCCGGAGAGCCGACAGGAGTACGCCCGGATCGTCGCGGAGTTGACCGCATCGAACCCCTCGCCGAAGGCCTCCATCCCCGGGACTAGTAACTCGGTCAATCAGATCCTTCTCGCGTTCCTTCGCCACGCCCAACAGCATTACCGCCGGCCCGACGGTACCCCCACCAACGAGTTGAAGGAATACCGGCTGCCGATGCGGCCGGTCCGAGAGTTATATGGCCACACACCGGCGACAGGGTTCGGTCCGGTCGCCCTCCGGACCGTACGGGAGCGGATGATTCAACGGGGTTGGTGCCGGACCCGAGTGAACAAGCAGATCGGGCGGGTCAAGCGGTTGTTCAAATGGGCCGTGGGGCAGGAACTCCTTCCGGTCGCCGTGTCCCAGTCGCTGGGGTGCGTCGAGGGTCTCCAGCGGGGTCGCACGGAGGCACGGGAAACTAACCCGGTGCAGCCGGTTCCGTCTGAAGTGGTTGAGGCCACTCTCCCCATCTGTGGCCGACTGTCCGGGCGATGATCGAATTGCAACGCCTGACCGGGATGAGGCCGGGGGAGGTTCGGTGCCTCCGCCCGTGTCATGTAGAGCGGAGCGGGGAGGTGTGGATTTACCGTCCCGTCGAGCACAAGAACGCATTCCGGGGCAAGCCCAGGCTGATCCCCTTGGGCCCGAAGGCCCAGGCGGTCTTGACTCGATGGCTCGACGCCGCCGATCCCGACGCCTACCTGTTCATTCCGGCCCGGGCGAGGGAGGAGCGGTTCGCGCTCTGGCGAGCGGCCCGAAAGAGCAAGGTTCCACCGTCTCAGCTGAACCGGAGGGTGCGGCCGGAGGTGATGAAGAAGCGGCCCCGGGACCGGTTCACCGACCACGGGTATGCGGCCACCGTCCGACGGGCGTGCGAACGGGCCGGGGTCGAGCCCTGGCACCCGAACCAAATCCGTCACGCATTCGCCACCGAGATCCGCCGAAGGTACGGGCTCGAGGCCGCTCAAGTCGCCCTCGGGCACGAGAAGGCGGACATCACCCAGGTCTACGCGGAGAAGAATCTCGCCCTCGCCGCGGCCCCGATCAGGCACGCGGACGAGACGGCTGGAAGCAAGCCGGGAAGAAGCGGTGGCTGTGGGCGGCGGCGACGGCCACCGTGGTCGCGTTCGTGATCCATCCGCGGCGGAGCCTGGCCGCCCTGACCCGACTGGTCGGGGAGGCGATGGCCGGGGTCCTGTGCACCGACCGGTGGTGCGTGTACGACGGGTGACCGGTCCTCCGGCGGCAGGTGTGCTGGGCCCACCTGAAGCGGAACTGGGAGAAACAGGCCGAACGGGGCGGGGTGGCCGGGCGGATCTGCGGCCGGTGCCTGGATGTCCAACGGCGGGTGTTCGAGTTGTGGCACCGGATCCGGGGTGGGGGCTGTCCCCGGGGCCGGATGGATGAGCGGACGGTCCCGCTGGCGTTCGAACTCCTGGCCGTCCTTCAGGGCGGGGGCCGGACCCGGGACCGCAAGCGCGCGCGCTTCGGCCGGCGGATCCTGCGGGTCTACCCCGGGCTGTGGACGTTCGTGGCGGCCGACGGGGTCGAGCCGACCAACAACCACGAGCGGGTGCTGCGCCGGGCCGTGTTGTGGCGCCGCCGGTCGTTCGGGTGCCACAGTGCGGCCGGGTGCCGGTTTGTGGAGCGAATCCTGACCGCGGTCCAGACCGTGCGGCTCCAGCAGCGGTCGGTACTCGAGTTCCTCTACGAGACCATGCGGGCCCATCGAGAGGGGCTCAAAGCTCCTCGGCTGATCGTGACCGGATGAACGGTTACAATTTATCTTTGGTTTTTCCTTGTCCCGTTCCCTCGAGGGGAACGGACACCGTCACCGGATTCATGGATCAGGCGGCATTCTTGAACAGCCCGCGCCCCTCCATCCGGTAGCCCTTGATCAGCTCGCGGATGCCGTCGTCGAGCGACCGTTTGGCCTCGAACCCGGCGGCGCGCAGCTTCGCGCTGGAGACGATGTAGTTCCGCTTGTCCGGGTCCTGGCCGATCGGGGCGAAGTGGATGTAGAAGTTGGGAACGTGGTGTTTGACCCGCAGTGCCAGCTCCTCCTTCGAGACGTTCGCGGAGTCGAGCCCGAGGTTGTACACGGTGCCGGTCATGCGGCGGGCGTTCCCGATCACGTGTAGCATGCAATCGGCCACGTCGCGGACGTGGACGAAGTTCCGCTTGAAGTCTTTCTCGAACAGGACGAGATACCCGTCCTTCACCGCGGCGTACACGAAGTGATTCACGAGCAGGTCGAGCCGCATCCGGGGCGAGAACCCGAACACGGTGGCGAGCCTCAGGGCGACGGCGTTCGGGGAGTCGAGCAGTACCCGCTCGGCCTCGACCTTGGTCCGGCCGTAGAGCGAGATCGGTTCGAGCGGGGTTTCCTCGGTGCAGTGCGCCTCCCCGGAGGTGGCCCCGTACCCGCTGTTCGTGTTCGGGAAGACGACGAGCTGGTGCGGACTGCGGAGGCGGTTGAGCAGGCGGACCGCGTCGAGGTTGACGGAGGTGGCGAGGGCCGGATCGCGGTCGCAGGCGGACGCCCCGACGATCGCCGCCAGGTGGACCACCACGTCTGCGCTCTTCAACGCCGACCACAGCACCCCTTCGTCGCGGACGTCTCCCTTCACGAAGTCGAACGCGGGGTTGGCGCACAGGTGGAACAGCCCCTGCTGCCCGGCGCCGTACATGAGGTTGTCGAGGGCGACGACTTCGAACCCGGCGTCCAGGAGGTGTTCGCAGACGATACTCCCGAGGTAGCCGAGGCCGCCGGTAACGAGGACGCGGTCTGCCATGACGAAGGGCACTCCGGTTGCCGATTCTGTGAGTACAGATCATCCGTGGGAGTACAGAGTGTAGGTTTCCTTCCCGGCAGGGGTCAAGGTTGCTTTCCCATTGAGTTTCGGCTCGGCTTGACCGCCCCCCAGCTGCCGGGCTACAACACCGACCCCCGTCCCGGATGACGGACCCGGAAGGACCGCTCATGCCCCCGCGGCCGACGTGCTCGTTGATCGTCCCGACGCGCGGGCGGCCCGACCAGCTCCGCCGGTTCCTCGACAGTGTCGCGGCGACGGCCTCGCGCCCCAAAAGCCTCGAAATCTTGCTCGTCGTCGATGCCGACGACGCGCCGAGCCTCGAGGTCGATCACCCGAAACTCGACGTGAAGTATGTCGTCGGCCCGCCCGGCCGGACGATGGGTGCCCTGAACAACACCGGGTACGCCGTCTCGACGGGCGAGTACGTCATGCTCCTCAACGACGACGTCGTGATCCGCACCCGCGGGTGGGATGCCACAGCTCTCGCCTGCTTCCGAAGGTTTCCCGACCCGATCGCGCTGGTCCACGTCAACGACACCTTGATCCGCGATTACCTCTGCACGTTCCCGATGGTGTCGCGGACGTTCTGCGAGCTGGCCGGCGGGATCTGCCCCACGGGATACCGCCGGTACCGGATCGACGACCACGTCGAGGACGTGTTCAACCTCCTCGCCGCCCTGGGCGAGCGGCGGGCGGTGTACCTGCCGGACGTGGTGTTCGAGCACATGAACGCCGTGATTCACCCACAGGCCGGGCGAGTCTACATGTCCGACCCCGACGTCCTGGCCCAGGACGCTCCGCTTTTCGATGCCCTATTCCCTGCCCGGAAAGAACTCGCCTTGCGGGTACTGGACTACATCGAAGGAGGAAGTGAGCCCTCCGTAACGGCAGCCCGGAAAGAAATGCTGGGGGCGATCGCCGACCCGTTCGCGCTGCGGGCCCCGGGCCGGCAACACGTCGTCCGTGCCCCGTGGTGGAAGCGGGCACCGGGGGCCACCGCCCGGGAGTGTGTCCGGGTGCGGAACTGCTATCGGAGGAACGGGCTTGGCGGTCTGGCTCGGGCCGTGAGGCGGCGGCTCACGTCTTTCGATGGGTGAGGCGATGCCTGAGGTGGGGGCAAGTTTCCAACTTGCCCGCGGGCAACCGGAGCCGCGATTGGCCGGACCTCACGATCGGCCCGGACAAGTTGGAAGCTGGTCCCCACGTTCCGTTCAACGCTGACCGAGGGGGAGCAGTTCCGCCTGTACCGGGGCGACGGCGAGTTCTTCACGCGGGAGGAGCGTCGGCGGAACTTCCAGTTTGCCGGTCAGTAGATCGCGTTCGAGCCGGTGGCCGGTCATCTGCCGGATGTGCCCGACCGTTTCGGCCCCGAACCGCCGGCCGACCATCTCCAGGTAGCGCGGGTGCGTGTAGTAGGTCTGGAACGCCTCGTCGCGGAACCGCAACACCTCGCGGGCGGGGAGATACCGGGTCGGCAGCGGGAGACAATCCTTCGAGTGCTGCGAGTAGCCGGTCCAGTTCTGCGGTAACGGGAGCCCCTGCCGGACCGCGAGCGCGTACAGCGGCGATCCCGGGTACGCCATCGCGGAATAGAAGTTGGCGAACTCGCAGTTCAGGTCGACGGCCATGTCGAGCGTCGACCGCATCGTGTCGAGGTCGTCCTCGGGCAGGCCGAAGATGTAGTTCCCGATCACGTTGATCCCGGCGTCCCGGACCCGCCGGATCACCGCGTACACTTCCTCCTGCCCGAACCCCTTGTCCACGTCGGCCCGCACCCGGGCGGCCCCGGCCTCGATCCCGATCGCCAGCCAGTTGAACCCGGCCGCCTTCAGCTTGTCGAGCATCCCGTCCTTGATCGTGTCCACCCGGGTGTAAGCCCAGATGTTCAAGTCGTAGCCGCGGGCGATGATCCGGTCGCAGATGCCGAGCACGTGCCGGCGGTTCAGCACGAACATCTCGTCGGCGATCTTGATGTTCCGGACGCCGTAGTCGCGCACGAGCACGTCGATCTGCTCGATCCCCTTGTCCGGGTTCCAGGCCCGGTAGGTATTCACCGACTTCTTCACCCCGGCGGCTTCCTCGCCGCTCTTGAACGGGGCCTGGATGCAGCAGAACGAGCAGTGGTAGGGGCAGCCGAGGGTGGTGTAGAGCGCGGCATACGGCTGCCGGTCGCGACCGCCGAGGCAGTGCCAGTTGTGGGCCCGGTACTTCGCCATCGGCAGGAGGTCCCAGGCCACCCCGGGCATCTCGCCGTCGAGATCGCCGAGGAGCGGCTTCCCCGGGTTGACGCGCGGACGGCCGGCGTCCCGGAACCACAGCCCGGGCACCTGCCCGAGAGCAGGAACCGGGCTCTTCAACGCCTCGACGAGCCCGACAAGCGTGAACAACCCTTCGCCGGTTGCGACGAAATCGGCGGCCTCTTCGCGGAGCGTCCGCTCGGGCAGGGCGGCGACGTGGCCGCCCAGGAGAAGGACCGGCTGATCGGGTGTCGTCTTCTTGATCTCCGCGCAGACCTGCCCGGAGGCGGTCATGATCTGCGTCGACGCGCTCGGCTGGTGGCCGTACGCCACGACGGCGGCGAGGACGGGATTCAGGTGGCGGACCCGCTCGGCCACCGCCGCGTGGTCGAGTCCTTCGGCCTCGGCGTCGATGATCTCGACCGACAGCCCCTTCGTCCGGCAGAACGTGGCCATGAGCCCGGCCCACACCGGGTTCTCCACCGCCGTGAGCTGAGCCCCGAGCGACTGATAGACCTGCGGCCGGCTGCACGGATTGATCAGGACCAGATCGAGTTTCGCTGCCGCCATGATGCTTCTCCGTGGCTGAGACTCAGTTGCCCTGTTGAGATCCCCGTTGGGGCGGATTTCTTGTAGGGTGGGTCGAGTCTTCGAG
>JAQGHQ010000176.1 GCA_028288765.1 Gemmataceae bacterium
CTCGAAGACTCGACCCACCCTACAAAACCGTGTTAATCTCGGTGGGCCTCGAAGACTCGACCCACCCTACAAAACCGAGTCTTCCCAACCCGGTGGGCCTCGAAGACTCGACCCACCCTACAAAACCGAGCGTTTCAGCCGAGCAACGGCACCCCGGAACGGCCTGGGGGTGACCAGCTGTTGCGCCCTGGACGAACCGCTTGGGGAGAGTCAGATCCGCCGGAACTGTTTGTCGAGTTCGTGCCGGCTGAAGAGGAGCGAGGTGGGGCGGCCGTGCGGGCAGTGGTGCGAGTCTTCGGCCATCTGGCGCAGGTGAAGGAGATACGCGATTTCTTCGGGGGTCAGCCGGTCCCCAGCCTTTACGGCGGCCTTGCACGCCATCGTTGCGGTCAGGTCATGGAGCATCGCGTCCCGGGTGGGCGGGCGTTCCTTGGTGAGCAAATAGTCGACGACCCCCTGGAAGATCTCGTGCGGCGGCTTACGGCCCAGGAGGGTGGGGTAGCTCGATAAGAGCACCGTGTTCCCGCCGAAGTCTGACACTTCGAGCCCGAGTTCGCGGAGCGCGTCGGCGGCTTCGAGCACGAGCGCGGCCTGTTCCGCCGGCAGGTCGACCGGCTCGGGGATGAGCAGCCGTTGAACTTCGAGCTTCCCGTCGCGGATGCGGCGGCGCAGCTGCTCGAACAGGATGCGTTCGTGCAGCGCGTGCTGGTCGATCACCAGCATCCCGTCCTTCGTTTCGAGGACGAGATACGAATCGTGAACCTGAAGCGCCGTCCCCGGCGACGGCAGCGGGAAGGGTTGGACTGGTGGGGTGGTGGGGTGGTGGGGTGGTGGGGTGGTGTCGGCCTCCGATTGAACGGGGAGCGGAACTGGAGAGGCTTCGGGCTCCGCGCCGGGTGTCGGCTTCGGGGTCGCGAACGGCAGTCGTTCCTGAATCGAGGGTTGGAATGACGTAAAGGGAGAAAGAACATCTGGGCGAGCGGGGGGCGTGAGCCCCCCGAGGGCATCCGGGCGGCTGAAAGGCGTGAACCCTCCGAGTGCATCTGGGCGAGCGGGGGGCGTGAGCCCCCCGAGTTCGGGCAATCGCGGTACGGGGTGTGATAGCTCACTCGGGGGGCTCACGCCCCCCGCTCGCCCAAGACTACCAGCTGATTGCTCATTCGGGGGATTCATGCCCCCTGCTCTCCCGAACGCATCAGCCGGCATTTCCCAAGGGGCGACTGTCTGTTCGGCCAGGTCCCGGCGCGGTGAGAACAGCCCCGGAACGTCTACCGAACTCGTACCCTGACTCTGGACCTCTTCTCCCTCTGGGACCTTCATTTGGGGGACGAGGTTCTCCTTCATCAGCCGGCCCTTCACCGTCGCCCGGACCAGCGAGTAAACCAGCGAATTCTCCTGGAACCGGACCTCGGCCTTCGTCGGGTGGACGTTCACGTCCACCTTGTCCGGCGGGACCGTAAGAAAGAGAAACCCGATGGCGTACCGGCCGGTCATCAGGAGGCCGCGGTACGACTCCTGGAGGGCGTGGGCGAGGCTCCGGTCGCGGACCCACCGGCCGTTCACGAACAGGTATTGGAGGCGGGCGTTCCCGCGGTCGATCTTCGGGTCGGCGATGTAGCCCGTGAGCCGGAGCGGCCCCGGCCCGGAATCGATCTCGTACAGGGCGTCCCGTACCCCGCCGGTGAAGAAAAGGGCGATCCGGTCGGTCAGGCCCGCCGACGCCGGGACCTCGTACACGAGCTTCCCGTTGTGCCGCAGGACGATGTGCAGCTGGGGGTTCGCGAGCGCCATCTTGGTGACCGTCTCGCACACGTGACCCAGTTCGGTCGCCACGCTCTTGAGGAACTTCTTGCGGACCGGGACGTTGTAGAACAGGTGCCGGACTTCAACCCGCGTGCCCGGTGACCCGTTCCACGGCCGGACCGGCGACAGGTCGCCGCCGTCGCCCCGGACCTCGGCCCCGACCGGCTGGTCCGGCGGGCGGGACTGGAGAGCGACCTTGGCGACCCCGGCGATCGAGGCGAGCGCTTCGCCGCGGAACCCCATCGTCCCGATGTTGAACAGGTCGTCCGCGGTGTGGAGCTTGCTGGTGGCGTGCTGGGCGAACGCGAGGGCCAGGTCGTCGGCGGAGATCCCGCACCCGTCGTCCACGACGCGGATCAGCTCGGTCCCGCCCTGGTCGAGGTCGACGTCGATCCGGGTGGCCCCGGCGTCCACGGAGTTCTCGAGCAGCTCCTTGACGACCGACGCCGGCCGCTCGATCACCTCGCCGGCGGCGATCTTTGTGACGACGGACGGGGGGAGCTGGTGAATTCGGGGCATGGTCGGGGTGATGCTCACATCCAGGTTCGGCAGGTATCATTCCAGCCGAAAACGACTCCGCTGGCCAGCCCCGTTGCGGGCCGCATTCCGCCAGTCAGGCCGTTCACGAGGACGGGGACGGCTGTTGCTTGCGGAGGGCGTCGAGTTCTCGACGGAGGCGATCGAGTTCGGCCGCGGCCGACTTCTGACCTTCGACCAATTCTTCGATCTCTTCCTCCATTGCGGACAGTTTCGCATTGGTCAGTTCCCGGTCGGGTCGCTCCTGCCGTAGCCGTTCTTCGTGCGGCCGGAGGACGAGGCGGCCGGTCTCCGGTTCCCGGAATACCAACCGAACCCCTTCCCGTTCGAGCCGGAGCCCGAGCACCTCGCTCGCCAATTGGTCGTGGAGAATCGGGATCGGCCGGTAAACCCCGTCGGCAAGCCGATACCCCCGGAGAGACGGGGTCAGGTACTCTTCTCGCGGGTCGAACAGGACGTACTCCCGAACCTTCCAAACATCCTGGTAGATCTGGAACTTTTCGCCGGTGTCCTCGCCCCGGGTGGTCCGGGAGGTCATTTCCAGGACAAAATCGGGAAACCGACCCTCTTCCCACACACAGTAGTGATCCCGGTCGCCGGCCTTGAGCCCCCTGACGACGAAGCAGTCCGGCGACAGGTGCTTGCGGGGTTTCCTTTCTCGTAGTACGCGAGCAGGTTGCCACTCACATAGACGTCCGGATCGCCCGCAAAATGCCCGCTCAGGACCTCGATCACCTCGTTCATCAACTTGCGGTGCAAATCCGTTTCGGCCATCGGCTTCCCGTCCGATGAGGGGTACTCGACGTCCTCAACCAGTGTGCCCGCATGCTTGCCCATCGTGCCTCTCCGTGTGCGTTACTCCCCCGCCGTACCCGATTCGGCCTCTTTTTTCCACTCCTGCAACTTGCGGTACAGGGTCCGCTCGCCGATCCCGAGGAGGGTCGCCGCCTCTTCCCGGTTCCCGCCGGTTAGTTCCAGCGCCTTCTCTATGTAGTACCGCTCCACCTCCGCCAGCGGGCGGCCGATCAGCTGGTCCGGGCCGAGAGCACCCGGAGGGCCGCCGCCCAGCCCCGCAGGCCGTACCCCGGCGTCCTCCGGCAGGTCGTCGAGCGTCAGTTCGCCGTCGAGATCGAGCACCACCATGCTGTCGATCAGGTTTCGGAGCTCGCGGACGTTCCCCGGCCACTCGTACCCCTCGAACGCCTTCCACACCGCCGGGGCGATCTTCCCCACCGCCTTCCCGTGCTTCCGCGCCGCCTCCTTCAGGAAGTGCGCGCCGAGCTGGGGGAGGTCTTCCTTCCGCTCGCGGAGCGGCGGGAGCCGGACCGTCCCGACCTTCAGCCGGTGGAACAGGTCGAGCCGGAACCGGCCCTCCTTCACCGCCGCGTCCAGGTCCCGGTTCGTGGCCGCGACGATCCGGACGTCCACCTTGACCGGGTCGTTCGCCCCGATCCGCACCACCTCGCCGTTGTCCAGCACCCGCAGGAGCTTCGCCTGGAGCGAGGGCGGCATGTCGCCCACTTCGTCGAGGAAGAGGGTGCCCCCGTTGGCGTACTCGAATCGCCCCTTACGCTGCCCCCTGGCCCCGGTGAACGACCCGTCCTCGTGCCCGAACATCTCGTCGTCGAGCAGGTTCTCGTTCAGGGCCGCGCAGTTCATGGCCGCGAACGGCTTGGCCTTCCGCGGGCTGTTCGCGTGTAGGGCCCGGGCGGCGAGCTCCTTCCCGGTCCCGTTCTCGCCGAGGACCAGGACGGAGGCCGTCGTGGGGGCGTAGGCCTTGAGCAGCTGGAGCACCCGCTGCATCTTCGGGCTGTTCCCGATCACCCCCTCGAACCCGAACTTCTCGTCGAGCTGGCGGCGGAGGTCGCGGACGGTCTTCACCCGCTCGGCCGACTTGTCCACCACCGCCCGGAGCTCGGCGAGGTCGACCGGCTTCTGCAGGTAGTGCGACGCCCCGCGCTGAATCGCCTCGATGGCGGTCTTGAAGTCGGCGTACCCGGTGATCACGAACACTTCCGCGTCCGGGAGGTGCTTGCGGACCTTGTCGACGATCGCCAGCCCGTCGATCTCGGCCATCCGCAGGTCGGTCAACACGACGTCGAAGGTCTCCTGCTCGACCTTCGCCGCCCCGGCCTTCCCGCTGGTCGCGACGGTGCAGGCGTGCCCCCGCCGGTCGAGGCTCTCGGCGATCGTCTCGGCCAGGCGGCGGTCGTCGTCGATGACCAGCACCTGCAACGGCTCGGGCGTTGCGGACATGGATCCTCCGCGGCGGGGAACGGGCTCACCCCTGTAGTTTAGTGGCCGCCAAGGCCGGTTGGCCGCCCGGGGCTAAACACGGGCGCCTCTCCGCGGCTACCGAACCCGACACGTCTTTGCCCTGGTAGGGCATTCGTACTTAACCCGGGGCGGGAGCCCCGGGTGGTCTTCCGACCGACGGCTTCACTTTCGACATCCAATCTTGTATGCTCGGTGCTGTCCTCCCCGCCTGCCCGGAGTCCTTCTCATGACTCGTCTCCGCTCCCTCGCCCTGGCCGTCGTCGCGGTCGGGTTCGCCGCCTTCGCCCTCGTCGGCCAGCCGACCCCCGCGACCGGGGTCAAAATGGCCGACGCGGCCAAGACGTTCCTCGGCACCCTGAACGCCGAAGAGAAGAAGAAGGCGACCTACCCGTTCGACGACCCTCACCGGGTGGCGTGGTTCTTCACCCCGCAGCAGGACAAGGAGCGGCGGCCCACCCGGGTCGGGGCCCGGCTCGAGGACCTGACCCCCGGGCAGAAGGCGGCCGCGCTCGGCCTCCTGAAGACCGGGCTCTCGGCGAAGGGGTACGAGCAGGCGACCACGATCATGAGCCTGGAGGGGCTGCTCGCCGACCTGGAAGGGCCGAAGGGGGCGATGGTGCGGAACCCGGGCTGGTACTTCGTCACCGTGTTCGGCGACCCGTCGAACACCGGGAACTGGGGCTGGCGGTTCGAGGGCCATCACCTGTCGGTGAATTACACGCTCGACAAGGGCGAGGTGGTGGCCGCAAGCCCCATCCTGTTCGGGGCCAACCCGGCGGAGGTGAAGGGCGGCCCGAAGCAGGGCCTGCGGACCCTCCCGGGGGTCGAGGATCACGCCCGGGCGCTCATCAAGTCGCTCACCCCGGACCAGGACAAGGCCGCGAAACAACCAACCCCGCCGAATTACAACGTGCTCGAAATCAAGGAGAACAACCCGCGGGCCGACGTCGGCCCGCCGGTCGGGGTGACCGCGGACAAGCTGACCGACGACCAGAAGAAGACGCTGACGAACCTCCTCCAGGCGTACGCCGGGCGGATGCCGGAAGACCTCGCCGCGGCGGAGCTGAAGCGGGCGGAGGCGACCCCGGCGGAGAAACTGTACTTCGCGTACACCGGATCGCCCGAGCCGGGCAAGCCGTACACGTACCGCGTCTATGCTCCGGAGTTCGTCGTCGAGTTCCTGAACGTCCAGGCGGACGGGGCGAAGAACCCGGCTAACCACATCCACAGCACCTGGCGGCGGCTCCCGGCCGACTTCGGGATGGCGAAGTAGATTGCTCGGGCTTCCGGAACTGTGCCCGCGGGGGGGGCGAACTGCCTTCTTGGGCTCGGTCAAGGGAGGGCAAACTCATGACCCGGGTGAGGTGTGTTCTGGCGTGCCTGGGACTGATGGCGGGGGGCTGGGGCGCGGCCAGCCGGGCGGACGACCCGCCCCCGACGAAAGACCCGCCCGCGGCCGCGGAGCCGCTCCGGCTGACCACCGCGTCGCTCGGCCTGATGCTGACCGACCTGGGGTACGAGCCGAAACTCGGCGAGGACCGGTTCCAGAAGATCCGGGCGACCGCGAAGGACTGGACGTCGCCGGTCTGGCTCTCGGTCAGCGGGAGTGGGCGGACCGTCTGGCTGTACACCGAGTTCGACCTCCGGCCCGACTTCGACAAGGCCCCGGCGGACGCCTGGCGGCGGCTGCTGGAGAAGAACGACGACATCATCCCGGCCTTTTTCTCACTCGACGAGAAGGGCCGCCGGGTGAGCCTCCGGCAGCCGGTCCACAACGCCGGGGTCACGCCGGCCCAACTCCGCAAGCAGATCGCCGCCTTCGTCGACGTGATCCAGAAGACCCAGGACTTGTGGCGGCCGTGGCACTTCCTCCCGCCCCTGACCGTCGAGGCCCGGAAGGTGCTCGACGACATGGCAGGCACCTGGACGATCACCGCCTCCACCGACAAGGGCAAGCCGGGGGTGAAGGAGGTCTACGAGAAGCTGACGGTCGTCGTCGAGAAGAACCAGGTCCGGTTCGTCCAGGACGGGCAGGACCGCCTGAAAGCGACCCTTTACCTGGAGGTCAAGGACGGGGTGATCTGCGTCGACCTGCTGTCGGCCGGGGGGACTGACGTGGGCATCCTCAAAATCGACCGAGACACCCTGACCCTCTGCACCGCGTCTTCCGGCTCGACCCGGCCGACCAAGTTCGCGAGCACCGAGGCGGCCAACAGCCTCCTCATGGTCCTCGCCCGACAGAAACCCTGACGCGAAAATCACCCGCGGAGAGCCCTTATGACCCGGATCGGTCTTGCGTCCGCGGTCCTGACCGCGGCCTTCGTGGCCCCCCCCGGCCGGGCCGACCCCCCTACCCCGACCCGGCTGACGAACGACGGGCTGGTCAAAATGCTCACCAAGCTCGGGTACGAGACCCGGGCCCTGGGCAAGACCTCGACCGAGGTCATCGTCGACCGGCCCGGGTGGCAGTCGGTCATCTCGGCCCACCTCAGCACCGACGGGACCCGCATCTGGCTTGACGCCTGGTTCGTCACCGTCACCCGCCCCGAAGACGTGCCCGCGGCCACCTGGAAGAAGATCCTGGCCCGCAACGAAGACGTCAGCCCGGCGGTGTTCTCTCTCAACCCGAAGAGCAAGCGGCTGTTCCTCTCGCTCGCGGTCCCGAACGAGGACGTGACCCCCGCGGCCCTCCGCAAGGAGGTCGAGTACCTCGACACGCAGATCGAAAAGACCCAGGACGTGTGGAAACTGGCGAACTTCGTCCCCCCCATGACGGCCGAGGGGCGCAAGCGACTCGACCCGCTCGCCGGGACCTGGACGGTGACCGAGTTCGTCGACGAGGGCAAGCCGCTCGACTCGGAGGAGGCGGCCGGGTTCAAGCTCACCGTCGACGGGGAGCGGTTCCGGTTCGTGAAGGGCGAGAAGACCACGATCCGCAGCGGCCAGCTCGTCACCGGAACGGCGGGCGGGAAGCCGACGCTGGACCGGTATACGACCGGGGGAAGTGTCCGGGGGATCTTCAAACTGGACGACGACACCCTGACGTGGTGCTTTTCCGCCGGGGACCGCCCGACCCGATTCGCCGGGGACGAGAAGACCCGGACGACCCTGCTCGTCCTGAAACGGGCGAAGTGACCGGCCGGGGCATCCGGGCGGCGCGAAATCGATCGGTTCGCGTCCTCCGGCCCGCCGGGATCAACGCGGGTTGAAAGCCAGCCCCACAACATACTTGGGGGCAAGTTTTCAACCCGGCGGGATCAAGGCCCGTCGAAACCCGGCCCGGTGTCGACATGTCGGGCGGATTTCCTTCTCGGCCGGGGTTTGCGAGTCGTGCAGGTGTGTACTAGAGTTCTGAAGCGAACGGTCGGGGGAGTTTTGGTCACCCGGCCGGAGCAAGCCTTGGCGTGTCCCGCAGCGCCAACACCTTTCATCCTCGAAAGGGCAAACCCATCGTGAGGTGGGGGCGCAAAGCTACGGGCCTTCGGTCACCCCTTTTTGTTCACGACCGAAGGTCGCCTGGTTGCCGAAGGGATGGCGTGGTGACAAGCCCGTTCATCCCCGGAACGATTTGGGCAGGGCAACCTGCCCGTTATCGTTCTGTTGCACTGCGGGAGCCGGGTCAAACCGGTCGCGCCAGGGCTTGCTTCGCTATTTCCTTGCCATTCTGCTCATCACAACCATTTTCCCGCCGACGACCGATCCGGTAGCCTCACCTTCGACAGGCCAATGATGTTTGACGCGCGTCGGCCGGCGCCCGGGCAACGGCGGCGTCCCGGCACGGAAGAAAATTGCCCCCGCGTACGGCCGCGACGGGGCCGTCGCCTTTCATAGTTAACACCTATCAACAACATCATCATCACTGCTTTGACCTATCCCGACGGTGGCGGTATGATGAAACCGTGAGCCGGCCCGGCCCAGCTCACGCGGATCGCACCCGGAGATAGAACAGGAGAACGTCCATGCATACCACCAAGAATGACCTCCCCGCCGACAAGCGGGCCGACCTGACCCAGCTCCTGAACGACCGGCTGGCCGACCTGATCGACCTCCAGCTCCAGGCGAAGCAGGCGCACTGGAACGTCAAGGGGCCGAACTTCATCGCCTTGCACGAGCTGTTCGACGACGCGGCCGAGGAGGTGGAGGAGTACATCGACACCGTGGCCGAGCGGGCGGTGGCCCTGGGCGGGACGGCCGAGGGGACGGTCGGGGTCGTGGTGAAGCGGACCCAGCTGCCCGCCTACCCGCCGACCATCGCGGCCGGGCGGGATCACGTCGAGGCCTTCTCCACGGCCCTGGCGGTGGCCGGAAAGGCGGTCCGGGCCGCCATCGACAAGGCGGCAGTGATCGGCGATGCCGATACGACGGACCTGTTCACCCAGATCTCGCGGGGGATCGACAAGCAGCTCTGGTTCGTGGAAGCCCATCTACAAGCCGACAAGTAACACGACAGGACCGACCGGCCCAGATCCCGGATAGCGCCAGCCCCCGGCGGGATCCAGGGTCTTTCCGTGGTCTGCTCGCCCCGCGGGCGGTCGTTATCTTCGTCCCCGACACCCCGGGAATCGTTGCCGGGCGCCTTTCGCCTGATGGGCCGTCTCACACCTGTCCGCTTTGCGTGGACATGCCGCCCGGCCGCGGTCCCTCCGGATCGGCAGCGGGCCAATGCACGTCTGGTTTCACCCCGCGGTCAGATCCCGAATCGTTGCCGCTCGCGGATCACACAAAGAACCGGTATCCTCGGCCGAAGGACTCGGAGAGGGTGCGTCGACTTTCTCTCGCGTCCGGACACCCGGCTCACCCCGCTTGAAACGCGCGAGGGCGGGCGGCGTCACCTCACCGACCGTGTCAACCCATTCTCGATCGACCCGACCGTCAGGAGAACCGCCATGGGCCGCATACTGACTCCGCTGCTGGCCGCCGTCGTGCTGGTCACAATCGCCCCTGGGCTGAGGGCAGCTGACGACGAGCCGAAGGTTATCGTCGTCAAGGCGGTCAAGGCCCACGGCGGAGAGGAGTCTCTCGCCAAACATCAGGCCGCCCAGGTGAGGAACAAGGGCAAGCTCACACTCGCCGGCGTCGGGGAGGTCGACTTCACCCAGGAGGTCGCCTACATGCTGCCCGACAAGTTCAAGGACATCCTGGAGCTGACCATCGGCGGGCAGAAGGTCAACGTGGTCACCCTGGTCAACGGGGACAAGATTTCCATCGAGGCGAACGGCAAGGCGGTCGAGGCCAACGACCAGATCAAGGCGGCCCTCAAAGACGCCCAGTACATGCTCAAGGTCGCCCGTCTCGTGACGCTCGTCCGGGATAAGGGGTACGAACTCGCTTCGGTCGGGGAGACGAAAGTTGGGGACAACCCGGCGGTCGGCGTCCGCGTCTCGTCCAAGGGGCAGAAGGACATCAACCTGTACTTCGACAGGCAGACCGGGTTGCTCGCCAAGGTGGAACTCCGGACCGCCGAGCCGGGGACCGGAAACGAGGTCAACGAGGAGCGGATCATCACGGAGTACCGCAAGAACAAGGACGGCATCCCCGTGCCGAAGAAGGTCGTGGTCAAGCACGACGGGAAGCCGTTCATCGACGCCGAGGTGCTCGAGATGACGTTCCTGGAGAAGCTCGACGACAGCGAGTTCAAGAAGTAATCCGGCCAGGGGGCCGGGTCTTTCGGGCTCAGACAAACCCCGACGGACGATCCTCCATTCGCCCTGCCTGATCCCCCCGGCCCCCGAAGGGATTTAACGGTTGGACTGATCTTACCGTCGCCGTCGAACCGGTTCGCCCCGCCGCCACCGGGGCGGGCGGCAACCCGCCTGACAGGCGGGTTAAGATGCGATGTGTGGTGCCGCCCCGTACCCGGTGTCCGGCCCACCGTCATTCCCTCTCGCCCCTCGCCTGCCACCTCACGACCGACACCGGAAGAGGTCGTCATGACTGTACATCGAAGTGTCTACGGGGCCACGATTGCCGTCTTTCTTGCCACCGGATCTGCGTCCGCCCAGCACCACGGAGGCGGAGGCCACGGGGGCGGGCACCCGGGCGGCGGGCACCCGGGCGGCGGGCACCCGGGCGGACACCCCGGCGCCCACCATCACGGCGGGCATCACCACGGCGGATACGGGGGGTATTACAGCCCTTTTGTTTACGGGTACGGGATCGGGTTGGGGTACGGGTATGGGCTCGGTTACGGCTACGGGCTCGCCGGGTATTCGTATCCGATCTACGGGGGCGTCTACGGGAGCGGGCTCGGGATGCCCTATAGCACCGGCTACTATGTCCCGCCCCGGCCTGCGTTCACCCCGGGGCTTGGGGCACCGGACGTCATTCCTCCCGGACTTTCTCCCACCCCGCCACCGGACCAGGGTAAAGACCTGCCTGTCTCCACTCCCTCCACCGCACCCGTCCCGGCGAAGCTGACGGTGATCGTTCCGGAAGGCGGGCAGGTGTGGTTCGACAACGTCCTGACCCCGACGACCGGGAACCGGTGGGCCTACACCTCACCCCAGCTGGAGCCCGGGCGGACGTTCACGGTCGCGGTCAAGGCCCGGTGGGGGGACGGCGACCAGGCCAAGTCGTTCGAGATCCCGCTCCGGGTTCAGGCCGGGGACGAGATGACCGTCGATCTGACCAAGACCCGGTGAGCAGAAGGGGCGGGAACCCCGGTTCGCCGGGCCCGGGCGGTATAATCCGTTAGCCCGGGGAGCTCCCACCATGTCCCAGTCCGCCGGCCGGACCCCGCCGTCGGTGGAGGCCGTGGTCGAGACGGCGGTGTACGCCGACGACCTGGCCGCCGCCGAACACTTCTACGCAACCGTCCTGGGCCTCCCGGTGATCGGCCGGGAAGCCGGGCGGCACGTGTTCTTCCGGGTCGGGGCGGGAAACGTCCTGCTCGTATTCCGGCCGGAGGCCACCCTCCGGCCCGGCGACTTGCCGCCACACGGGGCGGCCGGACCGGGCCACTTCGCCCTCGGCGTCCGGGCCGATTCCCTGTCCGTGTGGCGGGACCACCTGGCCGCGACCGGGGTGGTGATCGAGAAGGAATTCGTCTGGCCCCGGGGCGGGCACTCGGTCTACTTCCGTGACCCGGCGGGGAATTCCGTGGAGCTGGTCACGCCCGGCCTGTGGGGGACACCCGCCGGGTGGTGACGTGGCCGTTCACTCCACCTCTCTCGGCCAGCGCACTCCGGCAGCTGCTCCACCACCGGGCGGCCAGACGTTGTTGCTCTCTGCTAACGCATCCGCCGCCCGGCTGTTAACCCGCCGCCACCTCCACCAGGTTGTCGAAGAACGTGGCTCCGCCGCCGAGGTCGGTCAGGGCGGTGCTGGTCGTCGTGTTACAGTTTACGCCGTCGGTGGTATACTTCGTCCACCACGACCCCAGGCTCACCACCACCCCCGGCTTCACCGTCTCGCCCACCACCGCCTTCGCCCGGAACCGGCCGCGGTCGTTGAACACTGTCACCTCCTGGCCGTCCGCGATCGCCCGCTTCGACGCGTCGGCCGGATGGATCTCGACCGTCACCTCCCCGGCCGACCGGCGGAGGACGTCCACGTTCACGAACGACGAGTTCAGGAATGAATCGGCCGGCGGGGTGAGCAGCTGGAGCGGGTACTTCGCCGCGAGGTCGGGCCGGGTCTGCGGGTCCTCGTGCGGCGGGGCGTAGAATGGGAGCGGGTCGCGGCCCGCCCTGGCCTCCCGCTCGCTGTACAGCTCGCACTTGCCCGACGGCGTCCCGAACCCGCCCGCCGCGAACGGGGCCCAGTCCGCGGGCAGGTTCAGCCGCACCGGGCCGGCCTTCACGTCGTCCAGCGAAATCCCGTCGAACGCCTCCCGCAGCGGATACCGATACCCGTTCACTCCGATCATCGCGCGGCGGGCCAGTTCCTCGTCCGTCTCCTCGAACAGCTCCGGCTCGAAGCCCATCTCCCGGGCCAGCAGCCGGAACACCTCCGTGTTCGGCTTTGCCTCCCCGAGCGGGGCGATTGCAGGATTACTCGCCTGCACGTAGAGATGACCATAGCTACCGTGGAGGTCGAAGTGTTCGAGCTGGGTCGTCGCCGGGAGCAGGATGTCGGCGTAGTCGGCGGTGTCGGTCTGGAACTGCTCGTGAACCACCGTGAACAGGTCCTCGCGTTTCAAGCCCGACAGCACCCGCGACTGGTCGGGGCAGACCGCCGCCGGGTTCGAGTTGTACACGAATAGCGCCTTCACCGGCGGGCCGGGCAGCTCACCGTGGAGGGCTTCCGCCAGCTGCACCATATTGATGGTGCGGGTGCCGGGCGGGATCAGGTCCGGGCGTTCCAGGTAGGCGTTGTCGAACGGGTACGCTTTGCTCGTGCTCAGGAGCGCCCCGCCGCCGGGGTAGCGCCAGTCGCCGGTCAGGGCCGGCAGGCAGACGACGGTGCGGACCGCCATCCCCCCGCCGCCGTGCCGCTGGAGTCCGTAGTTCAGTCGAATCAGCGCGGGCCCGCCGAACAGCTCCCGGCTCCGGGCGTACTCCCGGGCGAACCGCTCGATCTCCTGTACGGATAGGCCGGTAATGGACGATACCCGCTCCGGCCGATATTCGTTGAGCACTCGCTCGCGCAGCTGGTCGCCCCCGACGCAGTAGCGGTCCAGGTAGTCCTGGTCCTGCCACCCCTCGCGGAAGACGACGTGCATCACCCCCAGGGCGAGCGCGCCGTCCGTCCCCGGCCGGACCGGAAGCCACCAGTCTGACTTCGCCGCGGTCGACGACCGGTACGGGTCGACGGTGACGAGCTTCGCCCCCCGTTTGCGGGCCTCGAACTCCACCTTCCAGAAGTGGATGTTCGTGACCGCCGTGTTCGACCCCCAGTTGACGATGAACCGGGCGTTCACCGCCGCCTCCGGGTCGAGCATCGCGCGGGTGCCGAGGGTGACGTCGCACCCCACGGTCCCGGCCTCCGCGCAGATCGTCCGGGCGAGCAGGCTGGCCCCGAGCCGGTGAAAGAACCGGCGGTCGAGGCTCGCGTACATCAGCTTCCCCATCGTCCCGGCGTAACTGTACGGGAGGATCGCCTGGGGGCCGGCGGGAGAGGCGGAGATCTCGCCGAACCGGGCGGCGATCTCGCGGCCGGCGGCGGCCCAGCTGATCCGCTCGAACCGCCCTTCCCCCTTGCGGCCGGTCCGCCGCATCGGGTACAGGAGACGGCCCGGATGGTAGACCCGGGCGAGGTAGTTCGCGACCTTCTTGCAGAGGAACCCGCGGGTGAACGGGTGGTCCCGGTCGCCCCGCAGGGTCACCGCCCGGCCGGCCGCCGGGTCGACCGAAATCACGAGTCCGCATGTGTCGGGGCAGTCGTGGGGACAGACCGCCCGCACGGTTTTCAACTCGGTTCTCATGGTACTTCCGTCCCGGGGTGATGTCGGCCGATATGATAGCAGAAGGGATGATGCGGGTTCGCGCGGCCGGACGGAATCGGGGTAGCGGGGGGGGCACCCGCAGGATCCGAATTCTCATTAAATTTTGAACCCGTCGCTTGCGGTCACCCGCGCCCGGACAGATTATTCTTGATACACCGGATGTTGACCGACCTCGGCTGCCCGGCCCGGTCGGTGACCGGCCCCGGCGCTGGTTGCCGTTCTGTGCGGCACACCCTCACCGGCAACGGGGACGAGGAAACGCATAATGCCGGCACCCGCCACCGTCCCCGAGTTCCTCGACCTGGTCCGTAAGAGCGGGTTGCTCCCGGACACCACCCTCGACGAGGTCATCGACCGGCACCGGGCGGCCGGGGCGATCCCCCAGTCGATCGACCAGTTCGCGGCCGTCCTCGTCCGCGAGAGCCTGCTCACCTTCTTCCAGGCCAAGCAGCTCAAGCTCGGCCGGTACAAGCGGTTCACCATCGGGTCGAAGTACCGGCTCCTGGAGCTGATCGGGGCCGGGGGGATGGGCGCGGTCTACCTGTGCGAGCACACGCTGATGAAGCGGCTGGTCGCGCTCAAGGTGCTCCCGGTGGAGAAACTGGAAGACCCGTCCAGCCTGGAGCGGTTCCACCGGGAGGCCCGGGCCGTCGCCGCCCTCGACCACCCGAACATCGTCCGGGCTTACGACATCGACCAGCACGAGAAGCTCCACTTCCTCGTGATGGAGTACGTGGACGGGAACAGCCTCCAGGACGTGATCGCCCGGCACGGGCCGATGGACCCGGTCCGGGCCGCACACTACATCGCCCAGTCGGCCGTCGGCCTCCAGCACGCCCACGAGCTCGGGATGGTCCACCGGGACGTCAAGCCCGGCAACCTCCTGCTCGAGCGGACCGGGGTGATCAAGGTCCTCGACATGGGGCTGGCCCGGTTCTTCAACAAGCAGCAGGACAGCGTGACCGAGAAGTACGACGACAAGTGCGTGCTCGGGACGGCCGACTACCTCGCCCCGGAGCAGGCGGTCAGCAGCAGCGTGGACATCCGGGCCGACGTCTACAGCCTCGGCGGCACGTTCTACTTCATGCTCACCGGCCAGACCCCGTTCCCGGACGGGACGATCGCGGCCAAACTGGTCGCCCACCAGACCCGGGAGCCGCGGCCGGTCGAGTCGTACCGGACGGACGTCCCGCCCGGGATCGTGGAGATCGTCCGGAAGATGCTGGCGAAGGAACCGGGCGACCGGTATCAGGAGCCGATCGACGTGGCCGAGGCCCTGACCGAGTGGGCGGACCTGCCGCTCGACCCGCCGCCGGCCAAGGAGATGCCCGGGCTGTGCCCCCTGGTCCTGGCTCTCACCGGGCACAGCGCCGACAAGCTAACCTCCACCGGGGGCTCGGTCCCTCTCGGCCGGGCGTTGTTCGGCCCGGGCCGGGGGGTGCTGCGGGCGGGCGGGAGCTCGGCCCGGCACCGGCCCATCTCCCCGCCGGTCCGGACCGCCAAGCCGGGGTCGTCCCCGCGGGAGTACCCCGGCAAGGGCCGGAACGGCCCGGTGTCCACCACCCGCAACGCGGCCGCGGCGACCGCCCCGATCCGCCAGTGGACCGAGGTCGCACCGGGGCCGGACGACCCGGCCGGGCCCGCCCCCCCCCAGCGCCGGACCAGGCTTTACATCGCCCTCGGGGCGGGGTTCGGGCTCCTGTTCGCCGCGGTGCTGGCCGTCGGCGCGTTCTATCTCGGGAAGGCGAACAAGGACGGACCGGCCCCGGGGGATACCCGGCCCGGCGACCCGGGGGTCAGGCGGTAGTCTGACCGGACCCGGGCGCCCATTTCTCCGCCGGCCCCGGGCGGCCGACGACTTGAACCTGCGGGCGGAACTCGTCACACTAGCAGTGCGGGAATATGCTCCCGCGGGCCCATCCGCGGCCTATATTTAGGGCAATCCGTCGGACGTCGCCCGGTCACCCGTTCCAGGCGCCCGGTCCTCGCGCTGGAGAGACCACCCAATGCCCGCCCCCGCCACCGTGGCTGAACTGCTGGACCTCGTCCAGAAGAGCGGTGTCGCGGACGAGGCCCGGTTGAAGGCTTACATGGCCCGGCTGGCCGAGCTGGGAACGGTCCCCACCGAGCCGGCCAAATTCGCCGGGCTGCTCGTCCGCGACGGCATGCTCACCTACTTCCAGGCCGAGCAGTTGCTCCAGGGGAAGTACAAGCGGTTCAGCCTTGGTAAATACAAGGTTTTGGAGAAGATCGGGTCGGGCGGGATGGGGACCGTGTTCCTCTGCGAACACAAGCTCATGCGGCGGCGGGTCGCCATCAAGGTCCTGCCGACCGCCAAGGCCGCGGACGAAGCCAGTCTCGGCCGGTTCTACCGCGAGGCCCGGGCCGTCGCCGCCGTCGACCACCCGAACATCGTCCGGGCCTACGACATCGACCAGGACGAAAACCTTCACTTCCTGGTCATGGAGTACGTCGACGGGACGAACCTCCAGGACCTGGTCAAGAAGGTCGGCCCGCTCGACGTCGTCCGGGCCTGCCACTACATCTACGCGTCCGCGGTCGGGCTCCAGCACGCCCACGAGATCGGGCTGGTCCACCGGGACATCAAGCCCGGCAACATCCTGATCGACCGGTCCGGGGTGGTCAAGATCCTCGACATGGGCCTCGCCCGGTTCTTCCACGACACCGAAGACCACCTGACCAGGAAGTACGACGAGACCATCCTCGGGACGGCCGACTACCTCTCCCCGGAGCAGGCCGAGGACAGCCACACGGTCGACATCCGGACCGACATCTATTCGCTCGGGGCGACGTTCTATTACCTACTGACCGGGACCCAGCCGTTCCCGGACGGGACGATCCCGCAGAAGCTGATCTGGCACCGGAGCCGGGACCCGAAGCCGATCGCGGCGACCCGCCCGGATGTCCCGGACGAGGTCGCCGCGATCGTCCAGAAGATGATGGCGAAGAAGTCGGGGGACCGGTACCAGACCCCGTCCGAGGTGATGGCCGCCCTCGCCCCGTGGGCATCGACCCCGATCCCGCCGCCGACCGAGCGGGAACTACCCCAGTTGTCGCCGGCGGCCACGGCCGGCGGGGGCGGGACGGGCCGCACGATGGTGTCCCAGGCCCAGCGGTCGATGGTCGCCCCGATCCCGCACCTCGGAGGCCCGGGCGGGAGCGGCGGGCGACTGGCCCCGCCGGTGGGGCAGCCCGGAACGGTAACGGTGGAGGATGGCGGGCCCGCTCACACCCCGTCCGCGGGCACCCCATCAGTCCCGGGCGAGGACGACTCGTCCGGGGGAGGCGTGTGGGAGTCCCTCGACGACACCGCCGAGCCCATGGCGGACACCGGCCTGCGGAGCCGAACCCCCGCCCCCAAACCCAAATCGTCCACCGCCCATGCCCCGACCCGGCCGAAGCGGCGATTCTCCCCCCTGGTCCTGATCGCGGCCGGCGTCCTGCTCGCCGGCGCCGCGGTCGGTGCATACTTCCTGTTCTCCAACAAGAAACCCGCCACGGACACAAGCCCCCAGGCCGGGGGGAGCAAGCGGCTGACCGTCTCGAAGGCCCTCCAGGGGGCCGAGAACACGTTCCCGACCCTCGCGGCCGCACTCCGGGCGGTCAAGGAGGGCGACACGATCGTGCTCGCGGAAAGTCCGCTGGCCGAACCGTCCCTCCGGCTGGACCGCCGCGTGAAGGATCTCACCATCGAGTCCGGGCTGCCGGGCGGGAAGCCGGCGGTGATCGAATTCGCCTCCGGGACGACCGGGTCGGTCGCCATGCTGGACCTGTCGAGTACCGAGGGCATCCACCTGAAAGACCTGGAGCTCGACGGCAAAGGGGTGGCCGATTTCGGCGTTCAGGCGAGCGGGGTCGTCTCCGGGGTGACGTTCGAGAATGTGACCGTGCGGAACGTGAAGACCGCGGCGTTCCGGTTGCAGAACGTGGCCGGCGAGCCCGCCCGGCCGGTCACCCTGGACCGGGTCCGGGTATTCCTGGCCCAGTCCAATGACGCCGGGGTGGTGGTGGTCGCGACCGGGACGTTGGAGTCGAAATACGTCGTCGTCCGGAACAGCCGGTTCGACGGCGCGGGGAAGGGAATCGGGGTGAAGATCGACGGGGCGGTGGTCGGCGCCGAGGTGACCGGTAACCGGTTCTACAAGCTCGACGCCGCCGTCCTCCTCGGCCGGGTGGCCGAGAACCGGTCATTCAAGATGCAGCTGACCCAGAACACCGTGTACGAGTCGAAGGTCGGCATCCAGTTCGGCCCGGCCGCGGGCGGGGCGGGCCGGCTCGAGGTGGCGATCAACCGCAACTACTTCGCGAAGACGCCCGCGATCGCCCAGGCCGACGCCGAGGTGGTCGGGCCCACGTCGGCGGACAACGGCCAGCGGGAATCGGGCCAGGGCAACGTCCCGGTGAACGCGGCCCCGCTCGAGAACCCGCAGCTGCCCCCCCCGAACCCGGACGACGACGCGACGTTCCTCCGGTTCCCGGCCGGGCCCATGCCGATGGTCGGCTCGAACCGGGTCGGGGCGAACTGAGCAGGGGGCGAGACCGGACCCTTACGGCCGCGGGGAGCACCCCGCGGCCTTCTGCTGTTACGGCTTCCACATCCCGGCGACGGTGATCCCGAACCCGAGGGTCGTCTTCGTTCCGCCGGCCGCCATCGGCCGGCGGACGGTCGCCACCCACACCCCGTTCCCTTTCCCGACCACCTTCGGCCCGTCCTCCTTGGCGAAGTTCGGGAAGAGGAGCAGTACCGCCGGGTGTTTCCCGTCGTTCACCTCGCTGCTGAGCTTGATCAGGTCCTTCTTCTCGACCGGGTCGGCGGACGTGTCCTTAGCGGCGGAGCTCATCAGGCAGAATTCCGGGTGCGGGGCGGTCCCGGTGTGATCGCCGATGTCCGGCTGGACGGCGAACCGGAGGGTGTAGGTCCCGGCCGGGATCTCCTGCCGGCGGTAGTCGGTGAACGGGTGCGGGAACTCGATCACCCCGACGACGGCGCCCTCCGGGATCTCGCGGTAGGTGAGTCCGTTCTTCACCTGCTCGTCGGTGGCCTTGGCCGGGATCACCGCCCGGAACCAGACCCGCATGACCGCCGCGTCCTTCTCCCCGCGGACGACGAGGGCTTCGGCCGCGAGCAGCTGGCGGACCGGCTCCGCGACCGCGGCCGGCGGGTCCAGCTTCTCGTATTTCGCGGCGAAACTCGGCTCGGCGGCCGAAAGGCGAGCGGGGGGCGTGAGCCCCCCGAGGGCGACCGCAACGGCCAACAGCGGGTGTCGCACGAGGAGCCCTCGAAGGACCACGGGTGAATCAACCGACGACGTTTTCGCCGAACCGTTCGATCAACTGCTGCCAGACCCGGGCGCTGAACCGGTTGCCGTCGTACAGGGCGAGTCGGGTCAGGTTGATGAGATACCGGGACGCGATGAGTGAGCGGACGGTGTCGCTGTCGAGGCGGTTGTTCGTCAGGACGAGGGTGCGGATCCGCCGGGCCCCGCGGCACTGGGCCAGGACCGCGACCCCGGCCGGGTTGATGACCGGCCGCTCGCGCACGTCGATGAGTCCGAAGGTCCCCGCGTCCTCGGTCAGCGGCCCGGCCGTGAGTTCCTCGGGGTGACCGCCGAAATCCCATTCGGCGACCTGCTGGGTGAACGGCAGGTCGAACAAGACCGGGATCTCGTCCGGGAAGAGCGCGCGAACGGGCTCGATCGTCAGCGCCGTTGCCCCGTACCATTCGGGGTGGTCCGTCACCACCCGGCGCCGAAATGCGTCCGGGTCTGCCAGTTCCCTTGCGGCGATCAGTACCGGGTTCGACCGGGCGAAGCCTCGCCGGAACGGCAGCTCCGGGGGAAAGCCCAACCGCTCGGCCAGCCCGGCCGACCGGGCGACGAGCAGCTCCAACCGGTCCGGGTCTGTACCGGCAGCTTTGACGCGTTCCAGTTCGCACTGCACGCGGATGAACTCCGCCCGCTCGGGCGCGCCGTTCTCCTCCAGAAAATCTGCGAACACGAGCCGCGGGGTGTCTTCATCCGGCGCGGCGAAGATCGCCCGGAGGAACGCCTCGTGCTCGGCCAACCTGTCCATCACGCCAGCCCCGCCCGTTCGTCGAACCCGAACATCCGGTTGAAGTTCTGGACGGCCACGCCGCTTGCCCCGCGGATCAGGTTGTCCTCGGCCGCGAGTACCACCACCTTCCCGCGGACCACCTTCACCGCCACGTCGAGGAAGTTCGTCCCGGTCGTGTCCTTCGTCGCCGGTAACCCGGTCCGGATCCGCACGAAGGGCTTCCCGGCGTAGTACGACCGGTACAGTTCCGTCAGCCCCGTCTCGGTCACCGGCCGCGTCGGTGTGGCGTAGATCGTGCTGAAGATGCCCCGGTCCATCGGCACCAGATGCGGGGTGAAGAGGACCGACACCGGCCGGCCGGCGACGTCGGACAGCACCTGCTCGATCTCCGGCGTGTGCCGGTGAGTCCCGACGGAGTACGCCGCGAAGTTCTCATTACACTCCGGAAAGAGCGTGGTGAGTTTCGGCGTCCGGCCGGCCCCGGACACCCCGCTCTTGCTGTCCACGATGATGCCGGTCAGCTCGACCAGCCCGTTCGCCACGAGCGGGGCGAGCCCGAGGATTGCGGTTTGCGGGTAACACCCCGGGTTCGCCACCAGGGTCGCGGAGTTGATCTTGTCCCCGTACACCTCCGGCAGGCCGTACACCGCGCGGGCGAGGTTCGCGACGTCGTGGTGCGTCTCCTTGTACCACTCCTGGTACGCCCGCGGGTCGCGGAGGCGGTAGTCGGCGCTCAGATCGACGACCCGGATTCCGCGGTCCAGGAGCGGTGGAATCGACTCCATGCTCGTTCCGTGCGGGAGGCAGCCGAACGCGACCCGGACGCCCTTCCCCACGAGTTTGTCCGGGTCGAACGGCTCGCACCGCAAGTCGAGTCGGCCGAGCAGGCTCGGGTGCAGGTCGGCGATGTGCTCATCCTGCCGCGACGTGGCCGCGACGATTTCCGCCCCCGGGTGTCGGATGAGGATCTTCATTAACTCGACAGCCGTGTACCCGGACGCCCCGAGTACGGCGACTTTGACTTTGTCCACGGTTCGCTGTCCACGGTTCACTGTTCGGCCCACATCCCCGGGCGTTACTATAGCAGGACTCTCGAACCCCGCCCCGTCCTCATCCCGCACCGGTGGACCGTGGACAGTGGACCGTTGACGATCACCGCCGCCTCGGACCTCATCCGCCGCGGGGAGCTCACGCCGGTCGAGCTACTCGACCAGTGTCTCGCCCGGGTGGACCGGTACGAGGCCAGGGTCCGGGCGTGGGTGCATCTGGACCGCAACGGCGCCCGGGAGCAGGCCGAGCGATTGACCGCCGAACTGAAGGCCGGCCAAAACCGCGGACCGTTGCACGGCATCCCGATCGGCGTCAAGGACATCATCGACGTGTTCGACCTGCCCACGGGGTGCGGGTCGAAGCTGTGGGCGAACAGCTACGCCCGGCGGGACGCGACCTGCGTGGCCCGGCTCCGGCAGGCCGGCGCGGTCATCATGGGCAAGACCGTGACCACCGCATTCGCCAGTTTCGACCCGCCGGTCACGCGGAACCCGTGGAACCTCGACCGCACGCCCGGGGGGAGTTCGAGCGGGTCGGCGGCGGCGGCGGCGTGCGGGATGTGCCTCGGGGCGCTGGCCTCGCAGACCGGCGGGTCGATCACCCGCCCGGCGAGCTACTGCGGGGTGTACAGCCTCAAGCCGACCTACGAGCGGGTGAGCGTGGACGGGGTACTGCCGCTCGCGCCGAGCCTGGACCACGTCGGGGTGATGGCGAACTGCGTGCGGGATCTGGCGATCCTGTTCCAGACGATCGCCGGGGCCGGCCCCCGTGATGCCGGAACGCGAAGTTCCATCGTCCCCGATCCGTTCGGCGAACGCTACGAACCCTCGCGCGACCCCGAGATGGGCGTCGAGCACCACTGGATGTGCGTGACCGACGACTTCTTCCCCGAACGGGCCACCCCCGCGGTGCGGACGGCGTTCGCCACCGCGGTCCGGAAACTGGGTGCCGACGAGCCGACCGCGGACATGGTCGGACGGCTCAAGCCCGTCTCCCTCCCGCCGGGGTTCGCCGAGGTTCCGGACCGGCACCATACCGTGATGGCCGTGGAGGCCGCCGCCTACCACGAACCCCGGTTCCGCCGCCACCCGGACGATTACCCGCCGAAAATTGCGTCCCTGATCGACCGTGGGTTGCGCACCCCGGCCCCCGAGTACGCCCGATGCAAACAACACCAGGCGCAGCTTACCCATGAGCTTCGGACGCGGTTCCGGCTGCTGCTCGTCCCCGCCACGCCCGGCCCGGCCCCGTCCGCCGACGTCACCGGCGATCCCGTGTTCAATTCGCCCTGGAGTTACACCGGGATGCCGGTCGTGTCGCTCCCGATCGGGTGGTCGCCCGACGGGCTGCCGATTGCCGTGCAGCTGGTCGCCAAACAGGGTCAAGAGGACGACCTCTTCCGGACCGCGGCGTGGGTCGAGCAGGTCATCGGCTTCGCCCGTCGCCCCCTCCCACTATGATGACCGCATGTCCTTAGCCGAGAGTCTCGACATCCTGTACGAGGACAACCACTGCCTCGCCCTGAACAAGCCGGCGGGGTGGCCGACGACACATTACGATGGGACCGAAGAGACCGTCGACCGGCTGGCAAAGGCGTACCTGAAAGAGAAGTACGGCAAGCCCGGGAACGTGTTCCTCGGGGTGGTTCAGCGGCTCGACAAGCCCGTGTCCGGGGTGCTGCTCTTCGCCCGCACGAGCAAGGCGGCGGCCCGGCTGAGTGAACAGTTTCGCGAGGGGGCGGTCGAGAAGACGTACTGGGCGGTCCTGGAGACGGCCGCGGCGAGCGGGTGGCGTGAGCCCCCCGAGTTCGTGCGGGCCGAGACCGGCTCCCTCGAAGACTGGCTGAAGAAGGACGATCCGACGGCCCGCGTCGAGGTAGTCCCGCCGGACACGCCGGGGGCGCGGTTCGCCAGGCTGGTGTTCATGGTCCGCGGCCGGCACGACGGGTTGACCTGGCTCGAGCTCCGCCCGCACACCGGCCGCAAGCACCAGCTCCGGGTCCAGCTCGCCTCCCGCGGCTGCCCGATCTACGGCGACGTGAAATACGGCAGCGATCATGCCTTCGGCCCGGCGATCGCTTTGCACGCCCGAAGCCTGACATTCCTGCACCCGACGAAGGCCGAGCCGATCACGGTCAAGGCCGAGGTTCCGCCCCAGTGGCGGGGCCGATTCGCGCACTTGCTTTCAGGCGAGCGGGGGTCGTAAGACCCCTGATTCTGCAATGTCACCCGACGAGAAGCTGGCCGCGATCCTGGCGGCGGTCCAGACCGACCCCGGCAACCGCGGCCTCGCCCGCGACCCGCACGACAACCTCTTCACCGCCTGCCCTGGCGACTTCGTTGCGGCGTGCCGGAGTATCGCCGAACATGAGGCGGCGGCCGTCGAGGTCGTCACGGGGTTCTTCATCCCGACAGTCCGGCCACCCGCGTACGAAACCGACGGCCCGCTCGGGGTCGTCTTCCTCATCCGCGCCTTGCGGCCACTCGTCCATCACGTCGGCGGGCTGGCCGAGTCGGGGTATCGCCAGGCGTTGAGGAGCGGACTGGTCAGCAGTGGCATGACGTCCGAGGACCTCCTGTGCCGGACGGTGTGCGACCCCCGGACCTGGTGGCCGGGCGGCACGCATCTCATTTCGATCGAGCGGGTCGGCCGGGCGGGCAACGGGCGGCGATACTCCATGCGCGGGGTCGAAGTCGTCCACGCCCAGGAGTCCGACGCCGGGTTTTCCGACCTCGGCGGGCTGACTTGTACGACGATCGGCATCGGCGACGGCGGCAACGAGATCGGCATGGGGAAGATCCCCCACGAGACGATCGTCAAGAACATTCCGAACGGTGACCTGATCCACTGCCGCGTCCCGACCGACCACCTGATCGTCGCCGGGGTAAGCAACTGGGGCGCGTACGCGCTCGCGGCCGGGGTGTACGTGCTCCGCGGGGTGACGCCGCCACCCGAGTTGTTCGACGCCGACCGCGAGCGCGAGATCCTCGAAGTGATGGTCCGCGAAGGGCCGCTCGTCGACGGGGTGACCGGGAAGCAGACCGCGACCGTCGACGGGCTGAGCTGGGACGACTACATCCGCCCGTTCCTCCGCATCCGCGAGATCCTGGAGTCGTGATCGTGACCGACCTCCGCCAGACCACCGGGGCCGCTGTCCGTACCAGCTGTCGCCTCGGCAAGCTCACCGGCCCGACGCCCGGTCTTGCGCTCGGCTTCGTGCAGGCGAACCTGGTGATCCTCCCCAGGGACTGGGCGTTCGACTTTCTCCTCTTTTGCCAGCGGAACCCGAAGCCGTGCCCACTCCTCGACGTGACGGAGCCTGGCGACCCGGAGCCTGCGGTGATTGCCCCGGGTGCCGACCTGCGGACCGATCTGCCCGCCTACCGCGTGTGGCGGGAGGGCGTGCTGGTCGAGGAGCCCCGCGAGATCACACGGCACTGGCGGGCCGACCTCGTCTCATTCCTGATCGGGTGTTCGTTCACGTTCGAAAACGCCCTCCTGACGGCGGACGTGCCGGTCCGGCACATCGAGGACGGGGTGAACGTGCCGATGTACCGCACGAACGTCCCGTGTCGCGCGGCTGGCCGGTTCTCGGGCCCGATGGTCGTCTCGATGCGGCCCCTGAAGCCGGCCCAGGTCGTCAAGGCGACGCAGATCTGTAGCCGGCTGCCGCGGGCCCACGGGGCCCCCGTTCATTTCGGAGACCCGGGGGCGATCGGGATCGGGGACATCGCCAAGCCGGACTTCGGCGACCCCGTGTCGATCAAAACTGGTGAAGTGCCGGTGTTCTGGGCGTGTGGGGTCACACCGCAGGCGGTGCTGATGGAGGCGAAGCCGCCGTTCGCGATCACACACAAGCCCGGGCACATGTTCTTGACGAACCTGCGCGACAGCGATTTGGAAGGGGAATAGGCATCTCGCAACTGATACTCGAACCAGCGGCCGGGCCACACCCGGCCACGAGTCGTCCCAACAGGGCGGCAAAACCACCTGTTTGAGACCAGCTGCTCGCCTCCAAAAACGCTGTGGGTTCGCCTCCTGATTCCGGACGGTTCTCATGTAGGGCGGGCACTGCCCACCAAGACCTGAGGTAAGAGGTGGGCGGTGCCCGCCCTACAACGCTCACACCCCGGCTCCGGAATCCGGCGGCGAACCTAACGCTGTCGGTTCGGCACGGCACTCACCAGACGGAAGGCGACCACCTCAAACGAACAACCCCCGCCCGATCGGTGATCGGGCGGGGGTCGCGTGTAAAAAGCCGGCGATAACCTACTCTCGCGCTGGACGCACTACCATCGGCCCCGGGTGCTTATCGGCCGTGTTCGGGATGGGAACGGGAGTTTCCACCCGGGCATGGTCACCGGCAGTCTCGTGCCCCGT
>JAQGHQ010000217.1 GCA_028288765.1 Gemmataceae bacterium
GGCGGCCCGAGCGACTCGACCCAGCCGGCGGCCGCCCGGGCCAGCGCGGCGACCGCGGCGCGCAGCTCCGGGTCCGCTTCGAGGCGGGGCGCGAGCCACCCGGCCAGTTTACCCAGTGCTTGTATCACATCGTTAGTCATCGGCCGATCGTCAGACGACATAAAACCGCGGCGGGCCGGACGATTGTCGTCCGGCCCGGCGGTTCGGGGGTTGGGGTGATTATAGGCGACCCGCCCTCAGGCGCTCTTCTTCCCCGGCTTCTTCTCGAACAGCTTCCGCTCCCCGCGGACGATGTCCTGGGTGATCACATACTTCCCCTTGTGCTCCAGGTCGGGGAGTTCGTACATCACGTCCGTCATGACGTCCTCGACGATCGACCGGAGCCCGCGGGCTCCGGTGTCCCGGGCCTTGGCCAGCTTGGCGATCTCCCGGAGGGAGCCGCCGTCGAATTCGACCTCCGCCCCCTCCATCTCGAACAGCTTCTGGTACTGCCGGACCAGCGCGTTCTTCGGCTCGGTCAGGATGCGGATCATCGCCTCCTCGTCGAGCGGGTCGAGCGGGGCGAGCACCGGCAGCCGGCCGACGAACTCGGGGATCATCCCGAACTCGATCAGGTCGTCCGCGGTCACCTGGTTGAGCAGCTCCCCGAGCGACTTCTCCCGCTGCTCCAGCTCGACCGCCCCGAACCCGATCGCCTTCCGCCCGAGCCGCCGGCTGATGATGTCCTCGACCCCGACGAACGTGCCGCCGCAGATGAACAGGATGTTGGACGTGTCCACCTGGATATACTGTTGTTCCGGGTGCTTCCGCCCGCCCTGCGGGGGGACGTTCGAGACCGTCCCTTCGAGCATTTTCAGGAGGGCCTGCTGGACGCCCTCGCCGGACACGTCCCGGGTGATGCTCACGTTCTGACTGGTCTTCGCGATCTTGTCGATCTCGTCGATGTAGACGATCCCCCGCTGGGCCGCCTCGATGTCGAAGTCGGCGGCGTGGAGGAGCTTCAGGAGCAGGTTCTCGACGTCCTCGCCGACGTACCCGGCCTCGGTCAGGGTGGTCGCGTCGCCGATGGCGAACGGGACGTCGAGCACCTTGGCGAGCGTCCGGGCGAGGAGCGTCTTCCCGCTCCCGGTCGGGCCGATCAGAAGGATGTTGCTCTTCTCGACCTCCACGTCCCGCCCGCCGGCCTCGCCGAGGCTGAGCCGTTTGTAGTGGTTGTGGACGGCGACCGACAACACCTTCTTCGCCCGCTGCTGGCCGATCACGTACTGGTCGAGCCGCTCCTTGATCGAGCGGGGCGCCGGGATGTTCGAGGCGGTCTGCTTCGGGCCGCCCCGCCGCTTCTTCTCCTGGTCGATGATCGACTGGCAGAGTTCGATGCATTCGCCACAGATATAGACATCGCCCGGCCCCTCGACGAGGGGGCCGACGTCCCGGTGGGAGCGGCGGCAGAACGAGCAGTAGGCGTTACGGTTGCGACCGGCCGTGCCGGGCGGTTTGCGGCCGCCAGTGTCGCCGGAAGTGCGGTCAGCCATTCGGGCTCCCCAAAGCTGGGTGTGTTCGCGGTCAGGTGTTGTTGGTCGGCCCCGTCTCCTGCCGGACGTGGCAGGCGAAGGCGGGGCTGAGGTCGTCGCTCCCCTGACGGGCCGGTGGTCCCGTCTGCAGCCTAATCATACCGCCGCCGATTTCCAGTACAGCAGGTGTTCCGGACAACACGCGCAACCCGACCGCCCGCGCGGGCCGGCCCTGCGGGTTCTGACCCCCGGGCCGGATGGGGAAATCATGCGGGCGGGGGGCTTCCGCCGGGCGGGCGGGCGGGCGGGGCCCCGCCCGGGGGCGGGTCGGTCAGGTCGGGGTCGTCGAAGTATCCGGGGGGGAGCGGGCCGGTGACGGCGGGGCCGGGCGAGGGGCCCGCCGGGGCCGGCGTACCGGCCGCTGCCGGCCCGGGGCCGCCTGTGGGTGTCGCGGGCACTGCGGGGTGCTTCACCCGGGCCGCGACCTTCTGGCGGAGCCGGGCGTACTCCTCTTCGGTGATCTCGCCCCGCTCGAACATGGTCCGGAAGCCGGCCAGTTCCCCCCCGGTCTGCCGGTCTCGTAGCAGGGACTGCTTCCGCCACCGATCCACGAGGTAAACGACGACGGCCCCAAGGAGCAACGCCCCGGCGAGGCCGGCCGTGGCGTAAATGAACTCCGGCCGGTCGAGCAGGGAGCCGGCCGGCTTTCCGCCGTCGGCGAACAGACCCAGGGAAAGCATCCGACCGCCTCATATTGCCCGCGAGAGCGGGGCCGGCCATACCCGTCACCCCCCGTGACGGGCCTGCGCACCGTCAAAGTTAGCTTATCCTTCCCCGTTGGGGAAGAGCGGCCCCGTGAGAGTTGTCGGGCAAACGACCAAATGTCACGTCCGGCAGTTGGCGGAATAGAATCGGACGACCACCGGAACGTGGTGGCGGACGAACGCACGAACCGGGCCCGGCACGCCACCCCCTCCCCGCCTGGGGGAGGGGGTGGCGTGCCGGGCCGGAATCACTTCACCGTCACCAGCTTGTCTTCCTTCGGGAACGTCTCCAGCACGAGCCCCTTGAACCGGATCTCCTGCGGGACCGAGTTCGAGTGCAGCTGGAGCCCGATCGGCCCCTCCTTGATCCGCTTCGGCTCCGGGTCCCGCCAGTCCACCACCGCGACCCCGTTCGCCGCCACCCGGACCCGGTTCCCCTGGGCCAGGATCTCGATGTCGTTCCAGTCGTGCTGCTTGCCCACCTTCTTCGCCGGCCCGCCGTCCACCGGGAGCCCGTTCCGGCCGAACAGGTCGTACATCCCCCACCCGGACGGGAACATGACCAGATGCCCGGCGTAGGTGTACTTGGTCCGGTCCTTCTCCGGGTCCTTGCTCACGTCCGGCTTCACCACGCCCCAGAAGGCCACCCCGGAGTGCATCTCCGACTCGACCAGCTTGGCCGAGAACGTCAGCCGGAAGTCGGTGTACTTGTCCTTGGTCAGCAGGTAGGTGCTCACCCGAATGGGGTCGGTGTTCTTCGCGACGATCTCCCCGTCCTTGACCGACCACAGGTCGGAGTACCCCTCCCACCCGTCGAGGGTCTTGCCGTCGAACAGCTTGATCGTCTCAGACTTCCCCTCGCGGGGCGGGACGACCGGTGTTTCTTTCTTCTTGTCCTCCGCGAGGGCCAGGCCGGCGGCGGAGAGGGCGAGCAGCGTCACGAGGGTCCGCATAGGGAGGTCTCGACTGAGGAAGAGGTCCGGGCGATGGTGGGCGATCATACCACAGGCGGTGGGCACGGTGTGGGGGTTTTTCGTGTGGGAATTCGGCGGTTCGGGGATTTCACCCCAACGGGGTGAAACCAGCGGCGACCCACCGAGTCTGTCGACACAGGGTCCGGCAGTCCTCACTCCGCCCGCGGCTCGACACCCAGCAAATGGCGGACGAAGAAGTCCATCCGCCTGCGGTTCCCGTAAGGCCGCTCGGCGGCCCCGTGGCCCGCGCCGGGGACGATCAGTAGGTCGAAGTCCTTGTCCGCCTTCACCAGGGCGTTCGCCACCTGCATTGTGCTCGCCGGGTCGACGTTCCGGTCCACCTCGCCCACGACCAGCAGTAACCTGCCCTTGAGCTTGTGGGCGTTGGTCACGTTCGACTGTGCGGCGTAATGCGGGCCGACCGGCCAGCCCATCCATTGCTCGTTCCACCAGATCTTGTCCATCCGGTTGTCGTGGCACCCGCAGTCGGCCACGCCGACCGTGTAGAAGTCGGGGTACTCGGTCATCCCGCGGACGGTGCTCTGGCCCCCGGCCGAGCCGCCGAAGATCCCGACGCCCTTCGCGATGTCCATCTCGGAATGCTCCGCCGCCGCGGCCTTGAGCCACGCGATCCGGTCCGGGAACCCGCCGTCGCCGAGGTTCTTCCAGCACACGTCGTGGAACGCCTTGCTCCGCCAGTTCGTCCCCATCCCGTCGATCTTCACGACGACGAACCCGAGTTCGGCCATCGGTTGCTCGTAGGGGGCGGGGCTGAACCGCTTCCAGACGTGGTGGTCGTGCGGCCCGGCGTAGATGTGCTCGATCACGCGATACTTCTGCCGCGGGTCGAAGGTCGACGGCCGGAAGATGAGCCCGTGGATGTCCGTCGTCCCGTCCCGGCCCCTGGCCACGAACCGTTCGGGCGTCGGCCATCCGACCTTCTTTAGCCCGGCCACGTCGGCGGTTTCGAGGGCGCACACTTTCTTGCCATCGGCGGCCCGGCGGAGTTCGGTCACCGGCGGCAGGTCGGCCCGGGAGAAGGTGTCGACGAGGTACCTGCGGTCCGGCGAGTACTGGACCGAGTGAGTGCCGTCACCGGCGGTGAGCAAGGTGAGCCCGGTGCCGTCGAGCTTCACCCGGGCGAAGTGGACGTGGTACGGGTCCTGGCCGGGGTGGACGCCGACGGCCCGGACCCAGACCTCGCCGGCGGTCTCGTCCACCCGGTCCACCCCGCGGACCACCCACCCGCCTTTCGTGACCGGGGTCTTCACCGCGCCCGTCGCCACGTCGACCCGGTACAGGTGGTTCCAGCCGCTCCGCTCGCTCATCCACAGCAGTTCGCCGGTCGCGTCGAGGTAATGCACGAACAGCTTGTTGGTGTAATCGAAGAACGTCTGACACTCCTCGTTCACGACGGCCGTGGTCTTCCCGGTCGCGGCGTCGATCGCGACCACCCGGACGACCTGGTGGCCCCGCTGGTTGTAGACGAAAAGGAACCGCTTCGAATCCGGCGTCCAGTGCTCGTGACTCACTTCCCACGGGTTCGGGAACAGCGCGTCGGAGACCGGGACCTCCTTCTTTGTCTCGATGTCGAACAGGTGCGGTTTCGGCCGCGGGATCGGGTCACCGGGCTTGAGGTACTCGTAGGTGACCATTTTCGGCTGCAGCTGGTCGCGCGGGGCCGACTCGACCAGGGTGACCCGGCGGTCCCCGCCGGCCCGGGTGCGGATCGCGATGAGCTTCTTCGAGTCCGGCGCCCAGACCACCCGGCCGTACTCGTCGCCCGGTTCCCCGTCGATGCTCAGCTGCGTCTCTTCCTTCGTCTTCCGGTCGCGGAGCCAGACGTTGTCGTCCTTCAGGAACGCTTCCCACGTCCCGTCGGGCGAATCGGTCCCGCGGCGGGCCGGAGGCGGCTGGCGGAGAGCGACGAACTCCTCGGCCGGACCCGTCTCCCCGGCGGCGGGCTTCGCGCCCTTCGGCAGCTGGTCCTCGGTCACGACCGTGCGGGTGCCCTTCGCGGCGTCGACGAGTACGAACTCCTTCTTCCCGCCGGGCAGGTCGTTGCGGTACCAGAACCGGTCGCCGCCCTCGACCCAGTGCGGCTCGACCCTGGCGCGGAAGACCTGATTCGCCGTCCGCTGGCGGACGGTGTTGGCCCGCTCGTAGTCGGCCCTGGTGCCCTGGGCCCGGACGAACGGGGTGAAGAGAACGAGGGTGAAGAGGGCGGCGAGGAATGCTTGCCGCCGGGTACATCTGATTCGGATCATGATCTATCGTCTCGCCGCCGCAATACCGTTCTGTGGAATGCCGCCGGTGTCACACCAACTCGGGGATCGGGGCCCCGCCCCCGGTGACGACCGGGACGGGCCGCCCCTGCGGGTTGACCCACTGCGCGTCGAGCGGGACGTCGAGGTGGCGGAACACCGTCGCGGCCAGGTCGGCCGGAGTTACCTTCCGGGTCTTGATCTCTCCGCCGCGCGAGTCCGTGCTGCCGACCACCTGACCGTGCGGGCCCGCCCCGCCGGCCGCCAGCATCGACATCACCGGCGTCCAGTGTTCCCGGCCGGCGTCCCTGGTCATCACCGGCGACCGGCCGAACTCGCCGAGCATCAGCACCAGCGTCGAGTCCAGCAGGCCGCGGGCGTCGAGGTCTTCGACCCGGGCGGCGAGCGCCCGGTCGATGGTCGGCAGGATCGGGGTGAGCCCCTTCTGGATGCCGCCCCACGGCG
>JAQGHQ010000222.1 GCA_028288765.1 Gemmataceae bacterium
CGGATTCGGCGGGGGCGGTGGTGGGGACGTCCCAATCGGCTGGGTCGGGGCGGGCGGGGGCGGAGGGCTGGCAGGGCCGGTGCCCAGGGGCGGTGGTTGCTCGGGCGTCGTGGTCGGGTCCGTCGAGGTCGCCCCGACCGGGTCGGTGACCACCGTCAGCCCCAGCGTGAACGTGACCGGTGAAGACGGATCGGTCGTCCTGACCTCGACCCGATACCGACCGGCCGGGAGGAAGATGTCCCGCGACCGGCCCCGCCCGAGCGGAGACGTCAACGAGACGACGACCGTCCCGTCCGCGGCCGTGACGACCAGTTCGGCCGACCGGCCGGCGGCCGGCTGGCCAGCCGCCGACAGGACGAAATGGACCTGACCGCTCTGGGCGAGATCGAGTACCGCGTCTGTGGCCGGGATGGTTCCGTCGAGCGTCCCGGACCCGCCCGCCTGAGGCAAGATGGTGTCCGTCCGAAGGCTGCCCGAGAGGTGGTAGTTGCCGACCGCGCCGGTGTCGGAAGAGACTTTCAGGAAGTAGTCCCGGCCGGGGACCAGGCCGGGAACCTGGACCGTTGTCGTGTTCCCGTCCGCGGCCAGTACCTGGGCGGTGAGTTTGTTGCCGAGGGCGTCGTCGACCTCGACCCACGGGTTCAGGACCGCCCCGTTGTGGCCCCAGACGGTGAGGAGCAGGTTCACCGTCCCGCCGGTCGACGACGACGGAACGGTGACGTGGTAATAGTCCGTGGCGGACGGGTATACGAACCTGTCATCGCCGGAGTATGCGGTCTGCGGGCCGGGAGTCAGGGACTGTGCGAGCAGGTTCGTGGCGGTGGCCAGGGTCGTGTTCAGGCCGAGGCCGTTCAAGACCCCGCCGATCAGACCGGTCAGGCCGGACAGGAGGGACCGCTGCTCCAGGCTCAGGGCGTACGCCCCGGACCCGGACACGTCGGCCCGGGCGGCCGCCACCCGGACGTAGTACGTCGCCCCGGCGCTCAGGTTGTTGAACGAGAGTGTGACGTTGTTGTTCGTCGGGTCGGTCGCCGCGGCGGAAGAGAGGACTCGCCCGGTCGCGTCGAGGAGATCGACCCGGGCCGTGACGAGACTCAGACCGGCCGCCCGGAGGTGGGCGGTCACCCCGTAGACGAGCAGCCCCGGCGTGAACTTGTACACGTCCACATCCTGGGGGGTGGCCAGATCGGCGGTCAGCGGTCCGGGGAAGGCCGTGGCGGTGGCAAGGGTGTTGTTCCCGGCCGGTCCCTCGAATGGGTCTGCCGGGCGCGGCCCGTACAGGGCCCGGATCGCGGCCACGTCGGCCGACGACAGCCCGGTCCGTGGCCCGAGGTAAGTCCCGTTCATCACCGACGTAGGGTCGGAGTTATCCCCGAGCCCGAGGGCGTGCCCGGCCTCGTGGAGCAGGACCGTGTACGGGTCGTAGCCGCCGGCCCCGAACCCGGCGGCGGTGTTCATGACCACGTCGCCCGAGTAGTTGTTGTAAAGGGCGTAGGGGGCGGTCACCGCGAGCACGTCCGGGGCGAGCGGCACACCGCCCACGCGAATGTCGCCGAACCGCGGGTCACCCTGACCGGCCCGGCCGGTTCCGAACGCGGCCCCGTTGTCGGCGACGAGCCCGATGTTCAAGCCGGCCTGAACGACCCACGTCTGGAACGCCTGGAGGACCTGCGCCCCGGTGGTCGGGCCGAGGGCCGAGAGCAACGAGTTGAGGCTACTCGAATGGCCGTTGATGGCCGTGCCATCCGGGGCGAGACTCAGGGTAAGGTGTTGCCCGTCCGGCCACGGGGTACCGAACGTGGCCGGAGTGTCACGGGATTCGAGCTGTTCCGCGCGGAGAAGAGACGGGCGCCGCATCGGGCGGCTCCTGCGGGCGAGAGGGGGCGGTCGTCGCAGTAATTGAGGGGGGCGGACGACCGTCTTGCAACTCTGCGTCAACTTCTCCGGCCCGCAACACCGGGATGGTCGGTTTTTTCAGGTTTTGCGGATTCTTCTTCCAGAACGGGCGAAAGGCCGCGGGCGACAATAGGATGCGTTGCGTCCGGTTTTCCGACACTGCCGGTGGCTGTCTGTCCACCCGGCCTCATCGCCCCGCAAGGTCGAGCTGGCCGATCGCGGCAACAATTCGTGCGAACTCCGGGTGATCGCGGATCGGATCGAGGTCGGTGTCAGTCTTGAGAAGGTGGGGGTTATTGAACCCGGCTCGGAGAGCTCGACTCAGGTGCTTTAGCGCTTCATCTTTCGCCTTCGGGTCGACCTTCGACAGCTGCGCGAACAGCCCCGCCACCTGGAACAGACGGTAGGCGGACTGGTCGACCCGTAGGGCGTCCGCGGCATCCCGTCGGGCCTCGGCCGCCCGGCCGAGCCGGGCGAGATAGACCCCCCGGCTGGCCCTCGCGTCGACCTGATCCGGGGCGAGTTCGAGCAGCCGGTCGAAGACCGGGATGGCCTCGGCTTCGCGGTGCCGGTAGTCGGCCAGGACGACGGCCTTGTTGAGGAGGGCGTCCCGGGCCGCGGGGTTGATCCTCAGGGCGGCATCGAAGTCGGCGACCGCCGCATCGAACTCCCCGGCGTTCATCCGCCACGTCCCGCGGGTACTCCAGCTCAGGGCGTCGGCCGGCGGGCGGGCCATGCCGGCGGCCCGGTCGGCGTCGGCCCCGGCCGTGTCGCCGGCCGCCCGCCGGACCTTCGACCGGAGGAACAGGAGACGGGCGGGGGCGACGGGGTCGGCGAGGGCGGCAGTGAAATCCGCCTCGGCGGCATGAAACTCCCGGAGCCCGTCCCGGGCGAGCCCGCGGTCGAGAAGGGCGACGGTCCAACCCGGTTTCAGTTCGAGGGCCCGGGTGAAGTCGGCCTCGGCTTCGGGGAACCGGCGGAGTTTCAAGTGGGCGAGCCCGCGGTTGAGGTGGGCGTGGGCGGAGTCCGGGCGGAGCACGACGCACACGGCGAACGCGGTGGCCGCGTCCGCGGACTGGCCGAGGGCGTCGTGGCACACTCCCCGAGCGAACCACGCCAGGAAGGTGTCCGGGCGGCGGGCGCAGGACGGGGTCAGGAGGCGGAGGGCGTCCTGGTACCGGCCGGCCGTGGCCAGGTCGAGTCCGTCGAAGTAGAGGTCGGCTTCGCGGGCAGGCCCGGGCTTCGGGAGTCGAGACGGGGGCGGGATTCCCGCCCGGAGGTGTTCGAGCTCCTCACGCTGGCGGTCGATGACGGTCGGCCGGTCCCCGACCGTGAACATCAACCCGGCAAGTTCGTTCCACCGGCCGGCCTCCGCGGCCACACCGGGGTCGGGCCCCGCCCTCTGGATCTCGGCCCGGGTCATCAGGACCAGGATTTCCCCGAGGGCGGCCTTCAGTGCGGCCTTTTGGGCCGGGTCGAGCAGGGCGACGGCCGGGCGGGCCTCCCACCCCGGGTCGGTCGTCACCGCGTACCGGTCGAGAACATCTTTCGCGAGGGTGAGCCCTTGATCCCGGAAGGCCGGGTCCGCGCGCGACCCGAGCTGGACCGCCGCGGTCTGGAGATCGTCGATCGTACGCTGATACCCGACCACGGCTTCGGAACGTCGGATCTCCCGCGCGCGGGCGGCCAGCTCCGATTGCCGGCCGGCGATGACGCCGGCCGGGATGAGGAGGAAGAGCAACGCGACCCCCGCGACCACGACACTGGTTGCCGCCCGCGGGTGCCGCCGCCGCCACTTCCGGCCCCGCTCCCGGACCGACCGGTCCGGCGCAAACCGGAGCGTGTGGTTTGCGAGCTGGCGGGTGAGGTCTTCGTGCAGGTCGCCGGCCCGCTGATACCGCCGGTCTGGGACCGGGTCGAGGAGCTTGAGGACGATCGCGTCCGTCGCCGGCGTGACGGCCCGGTTCAGGCTGCTCGGCTCGGGTGGTGGCGTCCGCCGGTGGTGGATCATGGCGGCCATCTTGGCCTCGGCCGACCCTTCGTGCGGGACCGGGTGGGGGAGCTGGCCGGTCAGCAGCTGGTACAGGATCACGCCGAGCGAGTAGAGGTCGCTCCGTTCGTCCACGGGCTGATCGACCCCCGCGAACGCCCGGAGGTGTTCGGGGGCCATGTAGGTGACGGTCCCCCCGATCCGGCCGCCGGCCGCCGTCCGGGCGGACTCGGCCGACACGTTGAAGTCCAGGATCATCGGCACCCCGTCGGCCGTGACGAGGACGTTGGCCGGCTTCAGGTCGCGGTGGAGGATGCACCGGTTGTGGGCGTGGGCGAGCCCGCCCGCAAGCTGGGCGACCAGCCACAGGGCGGTGTCGGCGAACGACATCCGGTCGAGGGTGTCCAGCGGTTCCGGCGGTCTGCCGGGCCGGCCGGGGCGAAGGTCGGCGAGGAGGGGGGTGAGCAGGGCGTGGCCGGACCGCGGGCGCTCCCGCCCCGGCGGGGGCAGGGCGTCGATCAGATGGGCCAGTGTCAGACGGCCGAGGTAGGGCATGCAGACCGCCTGGAACTGCCCGGTGTCGTGGACCGAGTAGACCGGGACCACGTTCGTGTGCCGAAGGCGGGCAAGCCGTTGGGCCTCGTCCGTCCGGGTCGTTGTGAGCTTGAGGACCACGAGCCGGTGGGCCAGCACCTGCTGTTTCGCGAGGTACACCCGGGCGAACGCCCCGCGCCCGAGCTCCTCGACCAGGTCGAAGTGAAGGAACCGGTCTCCGGGCCGAGGGAACCGCTCCACCAGATCGGGTTCGGAACAGAGTAGCCGGGACGAGCCGATGGCGAGGTCATCCGAACCTTCGCACCCCCCCGGGGACGGGATGGGGGTGTCCAGGTGCGACGTGGGTTCGTCGCCCTGGACGTGACGAAGCCGCCACCCCGACTCCCTCTCGTTATTGTCGGCCGCCGGGGCACCACTCATCTTGGCACGCCTCTCGGGCAGGGTGATGGGCGGAGGTGATCGGTCGGGCGATGGGATCGGCGCATGGCTCCGGAATGAATTTGGCACCAGTTCGTGCAAATGCAATCTGCAAATCCGTTGATTCTGGAAAGCCAACCCATGCTTGCGCCGAGCATGATCAATCGCAAATATTTGTCAGAATCTACAATCTCCGAACCCGCGCGGAATTCTACAGAATCGTGTTGTGAGTCCCCCGAAGATCGGCTACTCTAATCAAACACGCTCGTAGACCCGCCCACCACCGGACCAACTTTTCCCACTACCGTCAGGGGGAGTTGGTTTCTAATCGACCGATGACCGATCCCGAACCCGACACCAATTTCGACCACGGGCTCCGTCGGCAGGCCATTGTCCGGTCCGTACTCCGGGACGTATTCCAGGGCCGTCTCCGGGCCGGCGACAGGCTCGTCACGCAGGCGCTCGCCACCCGCTTCGGGGTCAGTCACACCCCGATCCGGGAAGCCCTGATCGAGCTGGCCGGGATCGGGGTGGTAAAGCTCCTCCCGAACCGCGGGGCGGTGGTCCGGCAGGTGACCGCGAAGGACGTCCGTGAGGTGTGCCAGGTCCGGCGGTCGCTGGAGTGTCTTGCCGCCCGACAGGCGTGCGGGCGGATCGTCCTCGCCGAGCTCCACACCGTGGCCGCGGAAATCCGCGAGCTCACAGCCGCCGTGTCCCCCGTCGCCGATCCCGTCGCCCGCGCCCGGGATACCGATGACCGGCTGCACGATCTGATCGCGGCGTCGTGCGGGAACGACTTTCTGGCCGCCGAACTCGCTCGTCTCAAGACCCTCTTCCGGGCGTACCGAGATGTGGCCTGGGAGCATGAGGAGGCCCGGAACGACTTCCGCCGGATCTCAATCGAGGCCCGGGAACACCTGGACCTGATCCGGGCCCTCGTCGACGGCGACCCGCGGGCCGCCGGGCGGGCGATGGCCCGGCACATCCGGTCCGGAGAGAAGTACTGGAGTCGCGTGACCGCCCACCTCGGCGACCCGGTTGTCGGGCCGCCGGCCGGTGGCACCGACCGTTAACCGATTTCCCGCACCAGCACCCAGGGGCGTCGTCGATGACCGTGAAGCCTTTCCCCATCGCGACGGCGGGCGTGGTTCTGCTCGCTATTCTTGTTGCGTTCCCGCTCCGGCCCGCGGGCGCGGTCGAACCCGCGTCCGCCAGGCCCGCCGCCCCGGCCGCCGCCGGGAAACTCGAGTACAACCGCGACGTCCGCCCGATCCTGGCGGAGAACTGCTTCGCCTGTCACGGCCCGGACAGCGCCGCCCGCAAGGCGGACCTCCGGCTCGACCGCCGCGACGACGCGGTGAAGGCCGGGGCGATCACCCCCGGCGACCCGAAGAAGAGCTCGCTCATCGACCGGGTCTGTTCCGAGGACCCGGCCGAGGTCATGCCCCCGCCGAAGTCGCTCAAGAAGCTGACGGCCGCCCAGAAGGAAACCCTGCGGCAGTGGATCGCGGCCGGGGCCGAGTACCAACCGCACTGGTCGTTCATCCCGCCGACCCGCGCGGCGGTGCCGGCCATGAAAGGCGACCCGAAGGCGGCCAGCTGGGTGAAGAACCCGATCGACGCCTTCGTGTACGCGAAGCTCAAGGCCGCGGGGCTCGAACCGGCCGCCGAGGCGGACCGACGCACGCTGGCCCGCCGGCTGGCCCTCGACCTGACCGGCCTCCCGCCCGACCCGGCCGACGTGGACGCCTTCGCGGCCGACACCGCCGCGGACTACTACGAGAAATACGTCGACAAGCTGATGGCCTCGCCGCACTGGGGCGAGCACCGCGGCCGGTTCTGGCTCGACGTCGCCCGGTACGGCGACACCCACGGTATCCACGTCGACAACTTCCGCGAGATCTGGGCCTACCGCGACTGGGTGATCCGGGCGTTCAACGCGAACCTGCCGTTCGACCAGTTCACGACCGAGCAGCTGGCCGGCGACCTGCTCCCGAACCCGACCCTCGATCAGCTCGTGGCCACCGGGTTCAACCGGTGCAACATTACTACCAGCGAGGGCGGGGCGATCAACGAAGAGTACCTGGTGCTGTACGCCCGGGACCGGACCGAGACGGTGAACCAGGTGTGGATGGGGCTGACCGCCGGGTGCGCGGTCTGCCACGACCACAAGTTCGACCCGATCACGGCGCGCGACTTCTACAGCATGTCGGCGTTCTTCAACAACACCACCCAGGCGGCGATGGACGGGAACGTCCAGAATACCCCGCCGATCATCCCGGTGCCCAGGCCCGAAGACCGATCGCGGTTCGACGCTCTCAAGAAGGAAATCGTCGCCGCCCAGGCCAAGGTCGAGGCGCGGAAGACCGCCGCAAAGGCGGACTTCGCCGCCTGGCTGAAGACGGCCAAAGTGGAAGAGTACGCCGGCAAGGTGCCGACGGCGGGGCTGGTGTTCCACGCCCCGCTCGGCGAGGGTAAGGGGAACGCGACCACGTTCAAGGTGAACGGCAAGGACCGCCCGGCCAAGTTCGACAACGGGTACGACTGGTCGATCGCCCGGACCGACAAGCAGAAGGCGTTCACGATCCGGTCGGGCGACACGGTCGAGCTGAAAGATGTGGGCGACTTCGACCGCACCCAGCCGTTCGCCGTGTCCGCGTGGGTGTCGCTGAGCAAGCGGAATACCAACGGCGCGATCGTCGGGCGGATGGACGAGGCGAATGGGTTCCGCGGCTGGGACCTGTGGATCCAGAACGACCGGATCGGGATGCACGTCATCAACACCTTCCCCCAGGACGCGGTGAAGGTGGTGGCGAAGGCGCCCCTCCCGACCGCCAAGTGGGTCCAGGTGACCGTCGCGTACGACGGGACCGGGAAGTCGGGCGGGCTGAAGGTGTACTACGACGGCGAGCTGCAGGCGGTGGACGTGGAGACCGACACCCTGAAATCCACCACCCGGACGACCGTGCCGCTCAAGATCGGTCAGCGGAACACCACCGCCCGGGTGAACGGCGTCGCGATCGAAGACCTCCGGATCTACGACCGGCCGGTCACCGCGGTCGACGCCCAGCAGCTGGCCGGGTCGCGGCGGACGGTCGAACTCCTGACCAAACCCGCCGACAAGCGCACCCCGAAGGAGACCGACGAGCTCTTCACCTGGTGGCTGGTGTCGCAGGACGCCGGGTACCAGGCGGCGGTGGCGGCGGTCCGCACGCTCCAGGCCGAGGAGGTGGCGATCCGCGGCCGCGGGACGATCGCCCACGTCGCCGTCGAGAAGCCGACCCCGCCGGAGGCGTACGTCCTGTTCCGCGGCGACTACGACAAGCGGCGGGACAAGGTCGGCGCGGTCACCCCGCAGGCGCTGCCCCCGCTCGCGGCGGACCTGCCGAAGAACCGGCTCGGGTTCGCGAAGTGGCTGTTGCGCCCGGAACACCCGCTGACCGCCCGCGTGACGGTGAACCGGGTCTGGCAGGAACTCTTCGGCACCGGGATCGTGAAGACGAGCGGCGACTTCGGGATCAGCGGCGACCTCCCGAGCCACCCCGAGCTGCTCGACTGGTTGGCGATCGAGTTCCGCGAGGGCGGGTGGGACGTCAAGAAGTTCTACAAGCTGATCGTGACGTCCGCGACCTACCGGCAGGCGGCGGTGGTCACGAAGGAGAAGCTGGAGAAGGACCGCGACAACCGGCTCCTGTCCCGCGGCCCGCGGCACCGGATGGACGGCGAGATGATCCGCGATTACGCCCTGGCGGCGAGCGGACTGCTGGTCCGCAAGATCGGCGGGCCGAGCGTGAAGCCGTACCAGCCTGACGGGGTGTGGGAGGCGGTCGCGATGATTGGGAGCAACACCCGCGACTACAAGCGGGACGCGGGCGAGAACCTGTACCGGCGGAGCATGTACACGTTCTGGAAGCGGAGCGCCCCGCCGGCGTCGATGGAGATCTTCAACGCCCCGAGCCGGGAGACCTGTACGGTCCGCCGGGAGCGGACGAACACGCCGATCCAGGCCCTCGTCACCCTGAACGACGTGCAGTTCGTGGAGGCGGCCCGGGTGCTGGCCGAGAAGACGATCACGTCGTCCGCGAAGGACGAGGGGCGGATCGACTTCGTCGCGAAGCGGCTGCTCGCCCGGCCGTTCGGTCCGGACGAATTGACGATCGTGAAGGGCAGTCTCGCCAGCCTGACCGCCCACTACAAGGCGAACCCGGCCGAGGCGAAGAAACTGATCGCGTTCGGGGAGTCGAAGGCCGACCCGAAGCTCGATGTGTCCGAGTTGGCCGCGTGGACGATGCTGGCCAATCAGCTGATGAACCTGGACGAGGTACTGAACAAATAGTGCCTCGTGCGCCTCACCGAGATCCTCCGCGAGTCGGGTTTTCACCCCAACGGGGTGAGAGCGTTTAGCCCGGGGCAACGCCCCGGGCGAGGAGTTCGGCGGTGACCACGAACCACCTGATGGCGGGCGTCGCCCGCGCCCGGGGCGTTGCCCCGGGCTAAACGCTCTCAGCCTTTCAGGCTGAAACACCGGAAACGACTGGGCCCACCGGCACACCGACAGAACAAGCGGACCACCCTCCCGGAGACCTCTCGTGACTCTCCTCCAGCAACTCGCCCTGAACCAGACCCGCCGGCAGTTCTTCGCGTCGTCCGGGTTCTCGCTCGGGACCGCCGCTCTCGCTTCCCTGCTGGGCGACAGCGCCCGCGGGGCCGAGACGAAGGGCGCCGGGACCGGGATCGGGGCGGCCCTCCCCGAAACCCACTTCCCGACCAAGTGCAAGCACGTCATCTACCTGCACATGGTCGGCGGCCCCGCCCAAATGGACCTGTACGACTACAAGCCGAAGATGGCCGACTACTTCGACAAGGACCTGCCCGACAGCGTCCGGATGGGCCAGCGGCTGACCACCATGACTAGCGGGCAAGCGCGGTTCCCCATCGCCCCCAGCAAGTACAAGTTCCAGCAGCACGGCAAGTGCGGGATGTGGATCAGCGAGGTCCTCCCGCACACGGCCAAGATGGCCGACGACATGGTGTTCATCCGGAGCATGCACACCGAGGCGATCAACCACGAGCCGGCGATTACCAACATCCAGACCGGCAACCAGGTGACCGGTCGCCCGTGTATCGGGGCCTGGGCCAGCTACGGGCTCGGCAGCCTGAACCAGAACCTGCCGACGTTCGTGGTCATGGTCGCCAAACCGAGCAACCAGGAGCAGGTGCAGGCGATTTCCGCCCGGCTCTGGCAGTCCGGGTACCTGCCCGGCGAACATTCCGCCGTCTCGTTCCGGGCGGCGGGCGACCCGATCCTGTACATCAACAACCCCCCCGGGGTGGACGGCGGCGTCCGCCGCAAAACGCTCGACGGGCTGAACCAGCTGAACGAACTCAACTTCGCCCGGACCGGCGACCCCGAGACTCAGACCCGGATCGCCCAGTACGAGATGGCGTTCCGGATGCAGTCGAGCGTCCCGGAACTGGCCGACCTCTCGAAAGAAGACGCGAAGACGTTCGAGCTGTACGGCCCGGACGCAAAGAAGCAGGGGACGTTCGCGAACTCAATCCTCACCGCCCGCCGGCTGGTCGAGAAGGGGGTCCGGTTCGTCCAGATCTACCACAACAACTGGGACCACCACGGGAACCTGGCCGGGCGGATGCCGGACCAGTGCCGGGACGTGGACCAGCCGTGCTGGGGGCTCATCCAGGACCTGAAGCGGAAGGGGCTGTTCGACTCGACCCTGGTCATCTGGGGCGGCGAGTTCGGCCGGACGATTTACAGCCAGGGCGGGGTGAGCAAGACGAACTACGGCCGCGACCACCACCCGCGCTGCTTCACCATGTGGATGGCCGGGGGCGGGAGCAAGGGCGGGACGATCTACGGGGAGACGGACGATTTCAGCTACAACATCGTCAAGGACCCGTGCCACATCCACGACTTCCACGCCACCGTCCTTCGCCTGCTCGGAATCGACCACAACCGGTTCACCTTCCGCTACCAGGGGCTCGACCAGAAGCTCACCGGGGTCGAAAAGGCCGAGGTGATCAAGGCCCTGATCGCCTGAGAAGAACGGGTGCTCGGTTGAACCCCTCGGTCGCTGGCGGCCCGTGCCACGCTTTTTCCCCTTGCCAGCGGCGATTCGCGTTGGCATCCTTCGCGCGGTTCGCGCACAATGACGGGATCGCACCACCGCACCCTCTCCGTTCCACCACGGACCGCCAATGACCCCTGACTCGACCACCTCCCGCCGTACGTTCCTGAAAACTTCCGCGTCCGCCGTCGCCGCTTCCACGGTGCTTCTGCCGGGCGCGTACGCCACCGGAAACGACACGCTCCGCATCGGGTTGGTCGGGTGCGGCGGGCGGGGCACCGGGGCCGCGAAACAGGCCCTCCGGGCCGACCCCAAGGTCAAGCTCGTCGCCATGTGCGACGCGTTTCCGGACCGGCTCCAGGGGAGCCTCGGGGAGATGAAAAACATCAAGGACATTGCCCCCAAGATCGACGTCACCCCGGACCGCTGCTTCGACGGGTTCGACGGGTATCAGAAGCTCCTGAACTGCGGGGTCGATGTCGTCCTGCTCTGCACCCCGCCCGGGTTCCGCCCGCTACACCTCCGGGCCGCGATCGACGCCGGCAAGCACGTGTTCTGCGAGAAGCCCGTCGCCGTGGACGCCGCCGGCGTCCGGTCGGTGATCGAGACGGCGAAACTGGCGAAGGAGAAGGGGGTCAGCCTGCTCTCCGGGTTCTGCTACCGGTACGACTACGGGAAGCGCGAGACGGTCAAGCGGATCCACGCCGGGATGATCGGCGACGTGGCCGCGATGCACATCACCTACCTGACCAGCCCGATCTGGCACCGGGGGAGTAACCCGGACTGGTCGGAAATGGAGTACCAGATGCGGAACTGGTACTACTTCACCTGGCTGAGCGGGGACTTCATCGTCGAGCAGCACTGCCACAACATGGACAAGGCGGCGTGGGTGTTCCGCGGCGAAATGCCGGTCGCGTGTACCGGGGTCGGCGGCCGGCAGGTCCGGACGGACCCGAAGTTCGGCCACATCTACGACCACTTCGCGGTCACATTCGAGTACAAGAACGGGGCCCGGCTGTTCTCGACGTGTCGGCAGATGGCCGGGTGTTCGGGAGACGTGAACGACTACGTGATCGGGACGAAGGGCACCGCCCAGCTGATGAAGCACACCGTCAGCCCGACCGGCGGGGCCGGGTGGGAGCTGGGCGACGACTCGTACAAGGACATGTACCAGGTCGAGCACGACGAGCTGTTCGCCGGCATCCGGGCCGGGAAGCCGATCAACGACGGCGAGGCGGCGGCGTACAGCACCCTGATGGCGGTCATCGCCCGGGAGGCGGCGTACACCGGCAAACGGCTCACCTGGAAAGACATGCTCGCATCGAAGCAGGACCTGTCGCCGAAGAAGTACGAGTGGGGCCCGAACCCCGTGTCCGGCGTCCCGATGCCCGGGGTTTACCAGATCGGGTGATCGCGAAAATTCGCAACCAACGAAAGGTTCACCACAGAGTCACAGAGACCACCGAGAGAAAGACAAAGCCGGGAGCGGAATCATTCTTCCGTGTGCCCGCCCGGTGCCCTCTGTGACTCTGTGGTGAATCGGCTGTCTGAAGACTTGCCCAAGGAAGGGCCGTTGGGACCGGCCCCGCTCCGACTTTCCCGTCCAGGAGTACCCATCCGATGACCCAACCGCTCGGTCGGCGGGACTTTCTGAAGGTCACCGCCGCGGTGTCTGCCGCCGTGATGTCCGGCACCGACCTGTCCGCCCGCGACGGCAAGAAGCCGAAGCTCAAAAAGGCAGTCAAGTACGGCATGGTGCAGATCAAGGGGTCGCACCGGGAGAAGCTGGACCTCGTGAAGAAGTGCGGGTTCCTGGGGGTCGAGATCGACAGCCCCGGGACCGGGCAGCTCGACGACCTGGTGGCGGCGAGCAAGGAGACCGGCATCGCCGTCCACGGGGTGATCGACTCGGTCCACTGGCGGGACACCCTTTCGCACCCGGACGAGAAGGTCCGGGCCAAGGGGCTCGACGCCCTGAAGGGGGCGCTCCAGGACGCCAAGACCGTCGGGGCCGATACGGTGTTGCTCGTACCCGGGGTGGTGAACAAGGAGGTCACCTACGACCAGTGCTACGAGCGGTCCCAGGCGGAGGTGCGGAAGGCCCTCCCGCTGGCCGAAAAGCTCGGCGTCAAGATCGCGATCGAGGTGGTGTGGAACAACTTCATCACCAAGCCCGACCAGCTGATCCAGTACGTCGACGACTTCAAGAGCGATCACGTCGGGGCGTACTTCGACTGCTCGAACATGATCAAGTACGGCGTCCCGCCCGCGGACTGGATCCGCAAGCTCGGCAAGCGGATGCTCAAGTTCGACTTCAAGGGGTACAGCAAGACGAAGGAATGGGTGCCGATCGGCGAAGGGGATGAGGACTGGCCGGAAATCCTCAAGGCGCTCGCCGAGATCGGGTACAACGGGTGGGCGACCGCCGAGGTCGGCGGCGGCGGCGAGGAGTGGCTGAAGAAGGTCCACGCCCAGATGGACAAGATCCTGGGGGAGTAATTCAGAGTGGTCTGTTACTCTGCCGAAATTTACGAGCAATCTGGCGTTTGAGGTTTTTAGCCTGAAGGGCTAGCCCGGATTTCTCACCGCGGAGGGCGCGGAGGACGCAGAGGAGAATCCGGACCGGCGTTCGACGAACGGGGGGGCGGGGCTCCTCCGCACGACGGATCACCCGCTCGGGTCCGAACTCCTATCCGGCCCTTCCTCTGCGATCTCCGCGGGCTCCGCTGTGAGAAATCCGGGCTAGGCTTGTCGCCCGACATGAGCGCGGGAAGAACGGAATTGGCCGAGGGTCTCGTCGAAGTGGGTGGGGTGGGTGCGAAAACGAGCGGGCCGCCGGCGCTTCCTCCGGCGGCCCGCCGCTCCCTCGCGTCGCGCGATTCCTTACTCCTTCGGGCGGATCGGTTTGCGAACCTTCTTCGTCGCATACCCGCCGTAGTTCTTCTTCAGGCTCCCGTCCTTGCTGATCCGCTCCGACACCACGTACACGTCGAACTCACCGCCCATCTCCGAACTGCACCGGATGCAGACCTGCGTGTCCGGCAGCGCCTCGACCCGCTCGGCCGGGATCTCGCCGCCGCACCGGGCACACGGACGCGGGACGCTGGTCATCGGTCGTACCTCCTCGGGTGAAACCGGGGACTCGCCGCGTGTCCCGAAGGACAGACGCCAGAACCCGTCCGAGGGTGCGCGCGTTCTGATTTTTTTCTGGACCGGCGTATCCGGCGACCCCGTGAGCCGGTTGGTCGTGAGGCTCGGGGGCGGGAAGGGCTTACTCGGAGGGTCGAGCGGTCGGGACCCAGACCGCCCCCGCAAATTGATCGATCTTCTCTTGCCGCTCACCTTTAGGCGAGCGGCAGGTGAAATCCGCCTCGCCGAGTGGTCTTGTGGCACCGGTCCCCAGACCTGTGCAGGTACACAGGTCTGGGGACCGGTGCCACAAGAACTCCAGCCCGACCGGCCCGTTCTCGTGGGTGAGTTTTCACCCGCCGCTCGCCTAGTACAGGAACCCGGTGAGACGGTCGCATTCGGTTTGATCAATGTCGCGCCGGACCGACTCGGCAGTCGAGCCGTTCCGCTCGATCTGGGTAGGTCCGGCGCGGTCGGGTCGGTGCCACGGACCCGCGAGCGGGTATCCCCGGCACCGACGAAAAAGCGACCGTCTCACCGGGTTGAATGGCACTTCCGTGCCTGAATGCTATACAGTTTCGGTCTTTGTATCGCCCGACTTATTTTGCCCTGTGCTCAGCAATGCGGCCCGTCCGATCGTGCGAGGGCGCGTCATGAGCGGGAA
>JAQGHQ010000285.1 GCA_028288765.1 Gemmataceae bacterium
ACCGGACCGCGGCGACCTGGGACAGGTAGACCGGGGTCCCGTCCCGGCGGGTGTCGAGGACGATGTTCCTGACGTCGTCGAGGGTCCCGATGAGCCCCTCCCCGCGGACGATCCGCTGCTCTTCGGAGTGGAGGATCAGGTATCCGCCCCCCTCGTTCGCGTTGTTCGCCTTCAGGGCGTCGAACACTTTCGTGATCGGGATCCTGAAGTCGAGGAGTTTGTTCGGGTCGATCTGCACCTCGTAAGCCCGGGACTCCCCCCCGTTGGTGTTCACCTCGATGACCCCGGGGACGCTCCGGAGCTGGTAGGCGACCTGCCAGTCGAGGACTTCGCGGAGGTCCATCAGGGTGTGCTTGTACCCGGGTTTGGACCGGACCTCGAACTGGTAGATTTCGCCGAGGCCCGTGGCGATCGGGCCCATCCTGGGGCTCGGGATCCCGGCCGGGATGTTCTCCCGGGCGGTCTGGAGCCGCTCCACGACCATCTGCCGGGCCCAGTAGATGTCGGTCCCCTCCTCGAACACGATCGTCACCACCGACAGCCCGAACTGGGACACCGACCGGATCTCCTCCACCTTCGGGATCCCGCTCATCGCGGTCTCGACCGGGAAGGTGATGAACTGCTCGGTCTCCTCGGGCCCGAGGGCCGGGGCGGTGGTCATCACCTGGACCTGGACGTTCGTCACGTCCGGGACCGCGTCCACGGGGAGTTTCGCCATGGCCCAGAAGCCGGCGGCCACGAGCAGGACGCTCGCCAGGATGACGACGAAGCGGTTCGCGAGCGCCAGGTCGATGATCTTGCCGGTCACGGTCTCCTCCGGAATGAGTCCCGCCCGTCCGGCGGCGGGGCGGCGGACGGTCACTCCGCGGCCATCTGGTCCTTGAGCAGCTCCGACTTCAGGACGAACCCGCCGGCCACGACGACCGGCTGGCCCGGCTTGACCCCGCCGAGGAGCTCCACCACCCCGCCGGACACCCGGCCGGGCGTCACGTCCACCCGCCGGAACTCGTCGCCCCCGGCGTGGACGAACACGAACGCCTGGGTGCCCTGGCGCTGGACGGCCCCGACCGGGACCTGGACCGCGTCCTTCCCCGGCCGGCCGAGCTCGACCTCGACGAACATGCCGGGCTTGAGCGTGCGGTCCCGGTTCCGGACCGTCGCGGTGAGCGAAACCGCCCGGGTCGCCTTGTCCACAACGTCCCCGGTGTAGAACACGTCGGCCTCGCGCGTCTCACCCGGGTCGTCCGATTCCCGGAACCGGACCGTTCCGGCGGTCAGTGTCCGGACCAGGGCGAGGTCCTTCTGCGGGACGTCGGCCTGGAGCCAGAGGGTCGAGAGGTCGGCGATCTGGAACATCTGGACCTGCGGGCCCACTCGTTCGGCGAGGACCGCGTGCTGGTCGATGACGGTGCCGCCGAACGGGGCCCGGATGGGGTAGAGGGACACCCGCGGCCCCTCGGCGACCGGGTCCATCGCCTCGACCTCCTCCCGCGAGTACCCGAGCATCATGAGCTGCGTCTTGCTGAGCGCCTCGGCGGCCCGGGCCTCCCGGAATTTCTGCTCGGTCACCCGGGCCTGCTGCCCGGTCTGGTATTTCACCTCCTCCAGGAGCGCCCGGTAGGTCGCCTCGGCCGCCTCGAAGTCGGCCCGCAGGCGGACGACGGTCGCCCCCGGGACGGCCCCCTGCACACCCGACTGGCCCACCGCCTCGTAGTGCGTCTTGGTGTGGATGCGGTGGCTGTAGGCAGTGATGAGCTGCTGCCGGAGATCGCCGATGGTGCGGTCCTTGAACCGCTTCTCGATCTCGGGGATCGGGGTCTCGCCCGTCATCGCCTCGACCAGCTCGGCGGCGTTCCGCCCGGCCGTCTGCGTCCACTCGTGCTGGACGCGCGCGTACTCGGCGGCGAGCCGGGTCTTGACCAGGTCGAGCTTCGCCTGACCGACCTCCCGGCAGTCGAGGACGACCAGAACCTCGCCGGCCTTCACGTCCTGGCCGAGCCGGACTTTCACCTCCCGGACGAGCCCCTCGATCATCGGCGAAATATGTGCGATCCGGCCTTCGTCGAGGGCCAATCGGCCGGTCCGCCAGACCCGCTCGGTGAAGGGGGAGTAGGCCGCCGGTTCGACCCGGATGCCGGCGGTGGCCCACTTGCCTTCCGCCATCCGGACGGTCGAATCCTCCCCGGACTTCGCGGCCACCTTTTCGGTAGCGGTGGCGGGCGTGGCGGCCGGGGTGAGGAGACCGGCCAGGCGGAGTCCCCCGTAGCAGAACCCCCCGCCGGCGAGGAGGAGGAACAACGCCTGCGCAGCCGGCTTCCCCCACCGGGGGAGGCGGATCCGGGCGCGTGGCCGTAGAGTCGCGTTCATCGGGCGGCACTCCTTTCGGAAGCGGGCACGGCGATAGACCCGCCGAGCCTATGACGGCTTGGAGGGGCAGGGTTCGAGGCTCGAGAGACGCGCTGACGCGGCCCCGAGCAGCAAGACAACGAGTGATCGCGGCAATGAAAGAGGCGCGCCCGGCAGGAAGTGTCGCGGGCCGGGCGCGAAGGAGGTGCTAGACGTTCAGGACACCGGAGCGCTCACCCCGGGCGCGGTCACACAAGGCATGGCGAGTGACCGGGTCCGCCGCGCGCCGACGCGGGGCGAGGTCTGTGGTGTGGGGTGACGCAAAGACACCCGTCCCGGGCCATGCCGGCAGGTCGGTCGGCTCCTCGTCCTGGGCCAGGAAGTCGGCCAGCGTGACTTCGGCCGAACCGGCCCACAACTCGACTACGAGGGGGGAGTGGGCGGGTCGTTCAGGGGAGGCCGGGACGCGACCGGGCGGCGGGTCCGGTTGGTATAATTCGACCCCGAGGACGACCAGGTGCTGGTGGAGTGTACCCGCGGCGTAGCCCGACTCGGGCTCGGATTGAGGAAGTAAGGTGACGAGTCCGAACCCGTGACCGTGGGGCCGGCGACCGCTCGCGTGGTCGTGTCGGACCAACGTGGTCGTCGATCCGACCAGCACCAGGAGGCACATCAGCGAGTTCGCTAGACGTCGAAGCACGGCAGTCAACTTTTCTCGGCGGCGGCGATACTTGAAACCTGACCCCACGGTAAAGCCATCCGAAAGGCGGGTGTGGCGCAAGCGTGTGGGTAGCTTCGTGGGAGCTCGGAGGCCAAGGACGTTATCTCAACCTACTTTGCCGGCCGGACCACGACAAGTCAAACCATGTCCTGTGCAATTGCACAGTCTGCCGCAAACCGGTGGGGTGGTTGGCAGTTCGGGTGTGGCACCGCTGACAGTTTTGGCATAAGCGGCCGTGAGGGTGGGCCGGGATACCCGTCGAGCGGTGCTGGATCCACTTCATCGCCGCACCCCTCCCGTATTCGGTCATTTCGCGGTCACCCGGAAGTCGTCGAAACAGGTGACGGAATCCGCCTTCGTCCACAGCCCGACTCCGCCCGCCGGGTCGGCGTCGTCCGTCGCCGCCACCACGAGGCGGCCGTCCAGGTAGCCGCGGAAGCGATTCCCCGCGACCTCCAGCTTCAGATCCTGCCATTGCCCGGACGGCACCTTCGCGGACCCCTCCGTGATGGTGCTGCGGCAGCCGCCCGCGTAGCGGAAGAGGGTCACGTTGTCCTCCAGGGCGTTCGCCCGGAGGATGTAGTAGTTGTCCCGGTCCTGGACCCGGAAGAGGATTCCGGCGGCCCGGTCGTCCGTGCCCGAGATCGCCTTGAACCGGACGGACGCGGTCAGATCCGTGTACACCTTGTCCCCGAGCCGGACCGCCGGGAAGGCGGTCGTCCCGGTCTGGCACAGGGCGTTCGGCGGCGAGGGGGCGTCCGCCTCGGCCCGCACCTCCCAGGTGCCGCCGAAGACCTCCGCCCCGGCCGGCGGCTTGCCCGCCTCGTCCTTGTCGAAACCCCATTCCTCGACCTGGCCGGTGACGGCGTTCCGGTCGCCCGCCTGGTAG
>JAQGHQ010000529.1 GCA_028288765.1 Gemmataceae bacterium
AGCAGGCGTCGGTGAGCCCGGTGGTGAGCATCCCGTAGGCGGGGGACAGGGCGGCCGCCTGGGTCGCGCTGAGGCGGTCCCGGAAGGTCGGGTTGGCGAGCCGGCGGAAGACGGTCCGCTCGCTGACGTGGGCGACCCGGGCGGCGTCGGGGATGGTGTCCCCGCGGGCCAGGGAGCGGATCAGGACCTCGTCCGCGTACTCCTTGCTGGGGGTGGGCATGGGGCCCTCCGGGTGGCGGGCGCGGCGGGCGGGCCGGCCGGAGAACCGGCCAAACAAGATGTATAGTAATGCAAGGCCATTTGTAGTGCAATACAGAGATGCGGAGGATTTCTCGGCCGGGGGTGTGGGCCGCGCCCCGTGAGCGGGCGACACGGAAACCCCTGGGTGGCGGGCGATCGAGGTCAGCCAACTCGCCCCCGGCTGCTCCCGGGGTAACGGGCTGTCGACGCCGGGATGCGGGGAGGGGGCGATTGGCGCGGCGAGGGAGAAGTCTCCTATTCCCCGGTTTTCACACCCCCGCCGGAAGCGGCCACTCGCTCCCGGACCGCACGCCCTCCGGCACCTCACCCAGCCAGAAGTACGTCTCGACCCCGGACTGCCCCACCACCGCGACCGGCGAGCGGGCGTACAACCCCTCCCCGCCCTCGAAGGCGTCCAGCCCCGGTAGATGGTCCGCGCTCACCGCCCAGAGTTCGCCCCGCACGGCCAGCCCGGCCACATCATCGCGGATCAACCCCGGGTACTTCCCGAGATCGAGGACCCGGTATCGCGGCTCGGTCACGACCTCCCCGAGGTACTCCTGGCCGGCCATCTGCCGGTGGTTGATGTGCCCGCGCTTCAGGCTGCCGTAGAGGAACAAGATTGTTTTCGCCACTCCCACGTCCCGCCCTCATCGAGTTGAATCTCGAGTAACATGGGACAATCTTGCCACAAGTGACCGCGGGCCGGAAACGTGAACTGTCCGGATCCGCTCGGCGAGCGGGCCGACCGTGCCCGGACCGGTGGATCGGGGCCCGAGCTCCCCGGGGCGGGAGCATGCCGCCCGGGGGATGATCGGACCCGCGGGCTGGCATGTCTGGTGAAACAGTGGACGTGGTGAAGCGTCTCCAGGGAGGGCTTCGATCCGCCGGCCGATCTCGTCGATTGCTGCCGACCCGCACACGTCACGACCGGGTTCGAGCAGTGTGATTTGCCCGCACCGGCCATGAATTGAGATCGAACCGGCAGGTGAATCCTGTCGAGCCCCTGGTCTGTTCTCACCACGTCAGTGGGCGACCCATGCCGCGCCTCCCGCACTCGACCGCCGAACCCGCGACACCCGCCGGAGGTGATATCGGCACCGCCCACCGGGCCGGCTTGTGGCCGCCGGCCCGTGCCGCCGCGGGCTGGGGAGCCGCCGGGGCGGTCTCCGCCGGCGGGGCGTGGGCCGTCGGACTTGTCGCCGCGAGGGTGTTCATGGGGTTTGCCGTCCCGGCCGCTTCTCTGGACGGGCAGGTGTTCGAGACGGCGGTCGTGCTGGCGGGGATTTGCGGCGGGTGTGGGCTGGTCGTCGGCGCCGTGGCCGGGTTGCTCCTGGGCGGGGCCGACCGCGCCGGGGCTGCGGTCGTGTGGGCTCTCGGCGGCACCTTCACCGGGGTCATCGGGGGCGGTCTCAGCCCGCCACTCGTTGTGGCGGGCGGACCTCAGTTGCCGGTCGAGGTCGGTTCCGGGGTCGCCTGGTCGATCGCGGGCCTCATGGCCGGTCTGATCGGATACGGCTGTCGCCGGCGGCACAGTTCACTCCATGACAGTTTGGGAACCATGTCACAGCCGCCGCATTCAACCACCGAGCCGACAACGCCCGACTGGGACGATACCGACCCCACCCGGCGGACCAACTTGTGGCCGGCCACTCGAGCCGCCGCGGGATGGGGGCTCGCCGGGGCGGTCGGCGTCGGCGGGGCGTGGGTCCTCGGGCTCGTCACCGCCCGGCGGATACTCGGGGTCGAAGTTCAGGCCTCACTCTCGCGGGACGAGATGATCGCGGCGGCGGCCGTGTTGGCAGCGATCGGTGTCGCGTGTGGGCTGATCGTTGGCACTACCAGCGGGCTTCTATCCAGGAACACCGACCGCACCGGAACCGCGGCGCGAGCACTGATCGGGGCGCTTGCCGGGGCGGCCGGCGGGGGTCTGAGTCCGTTCGTGGTCGTCGCCGTCGGGGGTTGGTTGCCGGTCGAAGTCAGTTCTGCCCTGTCGTGGGCGCTCGTCGGCCTGCTGGGCGGGGTAGTCGGCAACTATCGTGATCGGCGGCGAGCACGGCAGAACGTGATTGCGGAGGAGGCCGACTGGTCCGACGACGAGTCGGTCGAGGACCAGCTCCCGGGGCTCAAACGGAGCCGGCGTCCGACAATCGCGCCAGCCCCTCGGCTGGTGCCGATCCTTGCGGTATCGTCTGCCTGTCTGGCGGCGGTCATCGCCACGTCGCCGTCGAGCCTGGGCTGGCCGGTTCTCGCGATCGGACTGCTGGGTCTCGCGGTGGCATGGGCGTTGGTCGGACAGGAACGGCGAATCCGGGAGCTGGAGCGGCAGCTGCGAAAGCGAAAAGATGGGGCCTGACCCTCCGAGGCAACCGACCAGGCTTGCAAGGACGGTTCCGCGATTCCAAACCCACCGGACGGGTCGAGGAGTCGAGAGTGATGTCGGGTGATGGGCCTTTTCGAGGCTTCCTCGCCATCCCGGCGCCGGCTTGCACGTCCGCGGGCACCGCATGATCGACTTCCTCCCCGGAACGGGGTAGGATCGGTCCAGACCATCGATCTCGACCGTGTCGTGAGTCATTCGCCGTGTGCAGCCCAGGGAGACCCCACCGTGGCCGAGCCCTCCGCTTTCCCGAGGGTGGTGCGTCTCCCGGGCCCTACGGGTCAGTAATTGTTTCGGCCGATCCCCCCTTGCGCCGCGGGAGGCTGCCATGCTCACCTGCCGGGCCCGATTCGTTGTCCCGCTCCTGTCCGTCCTTCTCGTCGCCCCTGACGGGTGGGCCGCCGACCCGACCGACAACCCCGTCGCCACCTTCTACGCCGGGCCGGAAGGCTACCCGGCCTGGACGGACAGTATCCACTGGTCCAACGTCATCAACATGAAGACGTACACCAAGGGGAAGACCGACTACGAGAAGTTCGAGAAGGCCCGCGACGAGATCGCCGAGCAGGGCGGCGTCCTGTACTACCCGGCCGGCACCTACGACTTCACCACCATCCCCGCCGGGCGGGGGCTGTTCCTCCGCAAAGGGGTTGTCATCCGCGGCGAGGCCCCGGCCGGCCGGCCGGTGGCCGCCGACGGCAAGCTCGACCTGCCCACCAAGTTCGTCTTCGCCTTCCGCGAGCGCGGCGGCGGGAAGGTCCCGCGGGACTGGAACGTCATCGGGCTCATGACCGAGAAGGAGAAGCGGCAGACGCTCAGGGAGATCGACCAGATCGGGATCGCCTGGGTCCACCTGGTGGGGGCGACGGTGGCCTTCGGGCCGCAGATGGACTGGGGGAAGACCTGGGCCACGGCCAACAGCCTGGCGAGCGACTCGGTGAAGAAGGCATGGAAGCCCCGGCAGCCGGACGGCACCCACCCGTTCGACCCCCTCGCCGGCGGGGGCAAGAAGTACGAGGGGGCGGGGAAGCGATGGCTCGTCTTCGGCGGCGTCCTGGAGGACGCCGCCGCGCTCGACGACTTCCTCGACCCGGGGTACGGCCCGGACGGGTTCCACACCCAGCGGTACTGGGCCCGGATCGCGGTGTACGGCTCGCGCGTCCTGGTGGCCAACAACCTGCTCCCCCGGAGCAAGAAGAACTTCCGCTACCGCCAACAGACCCAGGCCAAGACTCCCGACAAGGCCGGCAGTTTCGTCCAGTTCGACTACGGCAAGACGGTCGGGATCGACGTGAACAAGGAACTCCTGGCCGTGGCCGGGGCGGACGCCCCGTGCCCGGGGTACTTCGAGGAGGGGTCCTCGTCCGCGACAACTTCGTCTTCAACCACGGGCAGAAAGGATACAGCATCGCCGGGACCTGGGTCACGATCGCCGGGAACGTCAACGACCGGGTCTACCTCCGCCCGGACGACAACGTGTACGGGCTGGGCGCGTCCGGGATGGTGACGCTCGACGGCTGGGAGGTGCCCCGCCCGACCGCGGACAATCTGGCCCGGGCCTTCGACCTGGCCGGCCGCAACCTCTGGGTCGACGGGAACCGGTTCACCAACACCGGGGCGACGCCCGGCACCGGCGGCGAGGGCATCGTCTGCCGGGGCCCGGGCGGGACGCCGGTCGACTCGTGGGCGATCACCCACAACACCCACACCCGCGGCGTCGGGTTGGCCGGGGGCATGGGCGGGTGGGACGTCGACTGCCAGGGCCTGCTCGTGGGCTGGAACCAGACGCCCGGGTGGGTCGGCAGCTCGGTGTCACCCGGAGCGATGTGAAGCTGACCGACTGCGCGTTCGTGGCCAACAAGTGCGAGCGGGTGGTGCCGGACGAGAAGACGGCGACCAAGTTCGGCCTGCGCCCGCCCCTCACGGCCGGAGCCCCGGGCGGGCCGACCCCGCCCACGAAGGTAGCGGCAGCGGCGGAGCAGCCGGACGCGGTCCGGGTCACCTGGGCCGGCGGCGCCGAGGGGGCGGTTGGGTTCCGGGTGGAACGGCAAACCGCCGGGGGGAAGTGGAAGGTGATCGCCTACCGCCCGCCCTGTCTCCAGACCGATCCGGCGAATCCACAAACGTGGGTAGACTTCACCGCCCCGCCCGGCAAGGACCTGATGTACCGGGTCGTCGCGCTCGGCACGGACGACACCGACAAGGGGGCGAGCGAGCCCACGGCGGCGGTCGCCCTGCCGGGGGCGGGGAAGTGAAACCCGCCCCTGACCCAGAGCATTCGCCCCCGACCCAGGGCGTTGCCCTGGGCTTCCGGGGGGCCGGCGGCATATGCCCATTGGCCGGATGGCTCACGCGGCCGGCGGGGGGACCGTCGCCGGCGGCTCGGTTGCCGGCCCGCTCCGGACGGCCCACCGGACCACTCGGTAGCCGGCGTACCCGACCACCACCCACGGCAGCACCACGCAAAGCCCGAACACCACCCAGGTCACGCTCGTGAGTAGCACCGACGCGCTGTACGACAGCCCCCGCCGGACCGGCGGCCACAGCCCGTCGTCGGCGGAAACGATTCCCTCGGCGTTCGACAGGGTCACGTCCAGCCGGGCCGTCGCGTACTTCCCGTCCGCCGCGTTCGGGTCCCGGGTCGACTGCTGAAGCCGCACCGTCCCGGCCGCCTTGAACCGCTCCACCAGCCCCGCCGCCGAGACCAGCGGGACCTCGTACACCAGCTTCGCCGTCACCCGCCCGGACCGCTCCCGGGTCGACTGGGCGTCCACCTGTCGACCCTTCACCTCGGCCACCTGGGCCCCGAACACCGCCGTCGTCTGGTCCACGTCCGCCACCTCGACGGACAAGGTCGTCACCTCCCGCGGCTTGAGCCGGCCCGCGGCGAGGAGTGTCGCCCGGTACAGCACCTTGGTGTCGGTCACGTTGTCCCCCTCGGGGGCCCGAGCGACCTGGCGGGCAACCACCTCCCCGGTCGCGTCCAGTGCGGCCCGGACCGTCCCCTCGTCGGCCCGCGGGACCTCGAAATCGAGCTGCGCGGTGACGTTCTGCCGGTCCTGCTCGTTGAGCTGGGCGGCCACCACCCGGCCGGTCGCTTTCGCGACCGCGGCCCGCAGCGCCTGGTAGGCGGTGGAGACGTCCGGGACCGCCACCTGGAGGGTAGCCGTCTCCCGCGGGGCGACGCTGGCCAGGTTATAGAGCTGGGCGAGGAACACGGTGTCGCCCCGGCGCACCCTGGCATCCTTCGCGACCGCCCCGGCCTCCGGCTGCTGCACCCGGTCGATCTCCAGCCGGGCCACCCGGCCGAGCTGGCGGAGGCGGTCCTGCACGGGGCCGGCGGCCTCCGGGGCCACCTCGAAGTTCAGGGTTGCGTTGAACTGCCCGGCCGCCAGCTGCTTCATCTCGGACTTGCTCACCCGACCCTTGGCCTCGGCCACCGCCGCCAGGATCTGCTGGTACGCCTTTTCCACGTCCTCGACCTCGACCCCGGCCTGGACCCGCTCGGCCTCGGTGATCCCGGCCGCGGCCCGGATCTCCTTCTCGGCCAGGGAAATCGTCAGGGTGCTCAGGGCGACGAGGTTCGAGTAGTACCGCAGCTCCCCCTCGACCTCCTCGATCCTGGTCCGCCACACGCCCAGCTCCTTTTCGGCCTCCAGCAGCTGTTTGATCTCCCCCTTGCCCTCCTTGATGATCTGCAGCAGCCGTTGTTCCATCGTCCGGGCGGCCCGGAGCCGGCTCTCCAGGTCGGTGTACTGCTTGGTGATGTCCTGGCTCCCGATCCGCACGCCCTTCAGCTCCCCGCCCTTGCCCAGCTCCTTCCGCAGGTCCAGGACGAGGCCGTCGAGGTGTTCGGGCGGGGTGCGGACGGTGATTGATCCCTTCACCTTGCCGTTGGGCAGCTTTTCGCTGTTGATCGTGGCGACGAACGCCCCCTTGATCCCGGTCACCAGCTTGGTGATCGTGGCGACGGCGGCGTCGAACGACTCGACCTCGAACTCGATGTCCCCGGACCGGATGACGACCCGCCGGGCGGGCTCGGGATTGGGTGCGGGAGCCGGCGGGGTGGCGACCGGCGGGCTGGCGGAGGGGGGAACCGGACCTGTCCCGGTGACGGGCGTCGGGGCGGCCGGCTTGAATTCGGGAGGAGTTGGGGCGCTGGAAGCCACTACTGGGGAGGGCGGAGCCGCGGGCGCAGGCCGGGCGTCGCCGGGGCGGAAGAACGCCAGGGGCGGGGTGACGCTTGGGACAACAGCGCCATTGCTTTCGGATAGCCCATAAGATGCGTAGAAGCGGATGTTATTGGGCCTAGATTGGCCGGCCGCAGGTGCGCCGGTCAATCCGCCAGCGATCCCGCCGCCGAATCCTCCTCCCCCGAACCCGCCGGGGACCGTGCCGTTCCAGTTGCCATAGCCGTACATCGCCGGTGGGGCCGAGTTGCCCGGGGCGACGGGTTGAGCTGCATAACCAAACGAATTCTGCAAGGCTGGAACAGACCCGTCGGCATTGAATGCAACTACTGGCGGGCTACCCGCTGCCGATGCGGGGTTTGGAGTAGAAGGTGACGACGCGGGGGCCTTACCCGAATCTTCCGGGGACGGAGTCTTTAGGTCGGGGAGAGATTTCACATTCTCAGCCCAGGGGTCGGGTGCGCCCGCCGGCTCACCGCGGGTGCGCGCGGCCGGCTCACCCACGGTGACCGCGGCCTGGTAGTCTCCGGGCTCTACATATCGCCCGCGGTCCCCCGGGACCGGGAGCCGGCCGCCGGAGGCCACGGACCCGGCCAGCACGCCGAACGTACCCAGGACGATCAGCACGCCTGCTGCCACCGCGACCCGGCGAGCCCAGACGGGGACTACCGGCCGCCGGGGCCGGCCCGTGCGGAGCGCCCAGATCGCGCGGTCCTCCAGTGCCGGGGAGGGGCGGGCCGAAGTGAAGAGGGCGTCCAGCCCGCGGTCGAGCCGGCGGGCGGCGGACAGTGCGGCCGCGCACTCCGGGCAGGTGTGTGCGTGACCCTCCAGGCGTTCGGCCTCGGCGGCGGTCAGCCCGTCCGCGACGAACGCGGCGATGTGTTCCTGGGTCCAGACGTGGTCGGACATGGTTCCCTCGTTCATCCGTCGACGCCGGCGCGGAGGTCGGGCGGCAGCCGGTCGCGGAGCATCTTCAACCCCCGGTGCAGGAGGCCCCGCAGGGAGCCGTTGGTCAGGCCCAGTTGCAGCCCGATGGTGTCGTAGTCGGCCCCGGTGATGTACCGCAACGTGATCGGCAGCCGGTACTCCTCGGGCAGGGACCGGAGGACGGCCAGCACCCGCCCCCGCAACTCTTCCCGCTCGGCCGCCTCGTCGGGCGATGGCCCGACGGCCGGGACCGCCGACAGGGGCGTGTCGGAGGGCGGCGGGGCGGCCCGCTTGAGCCGGGTGTCGCGGCGGGTGGCGTCGATCAGGACGTTGCCGGCGATGGCGAGCAGCCAGGGGCGGAACCGGGCCGGGTCGGTCAGCCGGCGGAGGGAGCGGTACGCCAGGAGAAGGGTTTCCTGGCACAGGTCCTCGGCCCGGTGGACGCTGCCCGTGTCCAGGTACAGGCGCGCGAAAACGAGACGGGACGTCCGCCGGATAAGTTCTTCGAACGCGGCCCGGTCGCCTTCCCGTGCCCGCAGGACGAGGGCGGTATCCGTCTCGCTCATGCACCCCCCTATGCCAGTACAGACGCCGACCGGGCCTCCCGCGCGCGCAAAATCTTTCCGGAGCTTGAGATGTCGGGTTCGCCTCCCGGTTGCGGAGTTGAGGTGGCAGGGTGTGGCGGGTTTTGGCAGTCCCCGTCCCCGGGGCGATCGCCCATCCGATCGCCGGCCGATGGCAGGATGTGGCAGCCCCGGGGCCCGTTTTTCCTCCTCCGGTGCCCGCGTCCCCACCGCGGGCTCCTGGTTCGGCGGGTGGTCCGGGCGGTGCCCCGCCTCCGGGCCGCCGCCGGGCGGGGCACCGCCCGGACCACCCGGTCCGTCGGGGCCGCCGGGCCCCGGGTCATCCTCGTCCGGGTCGTCCTCCGGGGGAGGCGGGTACTCCCCGAACCGGGCCTTGTGCTTGGTGATCCGCTCCAGGGCGGTCACCCGGTCCTCGACCTCGACCTGGTCCCGCATCTTCAGGGTCAGGTCGACCACCGCCTTGGCCGCCTTGAACCCGACGTGCGGGTTCGGGTCCCAGACCAGATCGGTCACCCGGCGGCAGGCGTCGGTCAGCCCGGTGGTGAGCATCCCGTAGGCGGGCGACAGGGCGGCCGCCTGGGTCGCGCTGAGGCGGTCCCGGAAGGTCGGGTTGGCGAGCCGGCGGAAGACGGTCCGCTCGCTGACCT
>JAQGHQ010000319.1 GCA_028288765.1 Gemmataceae bacterium
CGGCCCCGTCACGGTCACCGACTCGGCCATCCTTCTGAACGCGGCACGGGGCGGACCCGGGGGCGCTGCAGGGAGCGGGGCCGGGACCGTCGGCGGCGACGGCGGCCTGACCCGGGGGGGCGGGTTCGCCAACGAGCGGGGCGGCGAGGCCACCCTCATCCGTACGGCAATCATCGGCAACCGGGCGACGGGCGGGGCCGGCGCCCCCGGCGGCAACGGAGGGGACGCGTTCGGCGGCGGCGTCTTCAATGGCCGTCCGACCGGCGCCCCGTTCCCGTCGCCCGACCAACCGGCCGTGCTCGCGATCATCGGTTCCGTCATCGCCGCAGACCAGGCGATCGGCGGGGCGGGTGGCGCGGGCGGCAACGGGGGCGGCGCGTTCGGCGGCGGCATCTTCAACGGGAACCCGGTTCCCGTGGCCGGCACCCCGAGCGTTCTGATCCTCGGCACGACCGTGACCTTCAATACGGCTACCGGCGGCGCGGCCGGGGCCGGCGGGGGCGTCGGCCCCGGCCAAGGGGGCGGAGTTTACAACCAGGCCAGTGCCGACGCCTACGCCGACGCGGCGACGAAGCTCAAGTGGAACGACGCCTCGACCAACGGCGACGACCTCTTCGGCTTCCTCCTCGTGGTCTGACCCGTCCCCGGAAACCCGTGGCAGGGTCAACGGTTTGGCTCTGCCACCGGGTCCAACAGCTTCAATGCGATACAGGCGCGGGTGTCAGCAACGGCAACGTTCACCGTCGAGATCACCGCGTTTCTGCTCAGGCGTTCTCCCGGTGGTCCTCTCAGTGGGGAAAATTCTCGTGACATTTCCCGACGGCCCCCCACTGGAGGAATGCGTCCCGAGCGCTTCACCGGGTGACCCTTTGTCGAGCACCGTCCGGACCGCTGACGCGGGCGGCCTCGGCTCCGTTCTGGGAACGCTCGGGCCGTACGTCCGGGTCGTCGTCCGCGGGCTGTGCCGGGGGCGGGAGGTGACCGGGGTTAACGAATCCGACATGGTCCAGGAGGTCATGCTCCAGGCCACCCGCGGCCTCGCCGGGTTCCGCGGTGCCACCTCGGCCGAGTTCGTGGGGTGGGTGCGGCGAATCGCCATCCGGACCACGGGTCACACCCTCCGGGGGCTGACCGCGGGTCCGGGGTTCGACGCGGAGGGCGCGGCCGAGATGCCGAACGACGCCCCCGGCCCGGTCCAATCCGCGATCCGGCGGGAGCAATCGGCCAACATGGCCAGGGCCATCGGCCGACTGCCGGAAGAGATGCAGCAGGTATTGCTCGGCCGGCTGGTCGAGGGCCTTGATCACGCCGCCCTGGCGGTCCGGCTCGGTCGGACAGTCGGCGCCGTCCGCATGCTGTACCTTCGGTCCCTGCGAAGGTTGAAGGATCTGTACCGCGAATGACCCCGAGGAGGTCGAGCCACATGCCCGCTGTAGAGGTCAGTAACGACGACCGGCTCGTGGACCTGCTCGACGAGGCCTTGGCTGCGTTCCGGGAGCGTCGGCCGCCGGACACCGCCGCATGGGACCGCCACCCACACCTGGCGGCCGAGGGGATCGGGTTGCTCGCTACCCTGCACGGACTTGCCGACGCCGTCGAGGACTGGAGCGGGAACGCTGCGGCGGACGCCGCGGAAACGGCCAGCCTTCCGCCGGACGGCGGGAAACCGCCCGTCCCAGAGAAGATCGGCCGGTATCGGATCGTCGGCCGGGTCGGCGCCGGCGGCATGGGTGAGGTTTACCGCGGGTACGACCCGCACCTGGACCGCGCCGTCGCCGTCAAGGTCCCACGGTTCAACCCGGCGCGTCCGGAAGCGGCCGCGTGCGTCGAGCGGTTCCTCCGAGAGGCCCGCGTCGCGGCCGCGATCCGGCACCCGAACGTGTGCCCGATCTACGACGTCGGGGTGGCTGACGGGCTGCCGTTCGTCGTCATGGCCCTGGTCGAAGGGGAGTCGCTGGCCGACCGGCTCCGCCGGACGGCTCGTTTCGAGGACGTCCGGGAGGCTGTGGCGCTGGTCCGCCGCGTGGCCGAAGCCCTGGCCGCGGTCCACGCCCACGGGGTGGTTCACCGCGACCTGAAGCCGGCCAACATCCTCCTGGACGCGAGCGGAACCCCGCTGCTGACCGACTTCGGGCTGGCCCGGTCGCTGCAGGAACCGGACCGGTTGACCCGGGCCGGAGCCCTCCTCGGGACGCCCGCCTACATGGCTCCCGAGCAGGCCCGCGGGTCGGCCGACACCGGACCGGCGGCCGACCTCTACGCCCTCGGGGTCGTTCTGTACGAATTGGTCACGGGCCGTCTCCCGTTCGCCGGCGGACAGGTGCCGGCCGTCCTGCACCGGGTGATCCACGACCGGCCCGTGCCGGCGAGCGACTACCGGCCGGACCTCGGCCCGAAGCTCGCGGCCTTTCTCGACCGGGCGCTGGCCAAGGAGCCGGGCGCGCGGTTCGCAGACGCCCGGTCCTTCGGAACCGCACTGGAAGGTTGGCTGGCCGCGACCGTACCGCCGGAACGCCCCCCGGGTGTCTGGCGGTACGGTCGCCGGGCGGTCCAACTCGTTGGCGGCGGCGGGATCGTGGCGGTTCTGGCGGCCGGACTGTGGGCGGGCGGTGGCTCGCTCCGCTCGTCCGTCGTGCCCTTGCCCCGGAGCGCGCCGGAACTGCCCGCGCTCGATGGCGATCTGATCGTGACCATTTCCAGTGACCCGCTCCTGGGACCGGTCACGAAGACCGGCCTGTCCGTTGATGTGGAGGCGGCTCTCCCGGTGCGAAGCGGCGAACTGGTTCGGATGCAGGTCCGCCTCGACCGCCCGGCCCACGTGTACCTGCTCTGGGTGGACAGCCGGGGAGAAGTGCAGCCGTGCTACCCGTGGGACATCGCCCGCTCGAAGGCCGGCTGGAAGGCCCCGCCGGTCGCCGGGAGCGGCGCCCCTTGCACCGACGTCCGGTGTCCCGACGTCCGGGACCAGGGGCTCGCGGTGGACGGCCCCCGCGGTCTGGAGACGGTCGTTCTGTTAGCCCGGTCCGACCCGCTACCCGCGAGCGTGAACCTGGCCGAACTCACGGGCCGGCTCCCGGTCAGCCCCTTCCGCGACCCCGGCGAGGTGGCCTGGCTCGACCTCGGACCGGGCCGGATGAACGTCCGGGAAACCAAGAGCCGGCACCGCGGGCTCTCCGCCGGTGAAACCCGCGAGATCGATGCCCCGTTATTCGCACTGCTCGAGGAGCGGCTCCGGCCCCACTTCGAGCTGATCAAGGCCGTCCGGTTCGCGCACCGCGAACCCTAACGGCCGTGTCCCGAACCGGTCCCCGTCATTGTCCCGAGAGTTCGTCATGAACCGTGTCCATCGTCCCCGCGCCTTTACGCTCATCGAACTCCTGGTGGTCATCGGGATCATCGGGACGCTGATCGGCCTCCTGCTGCCGGCCGTGCAGAAGGTGCGCGAAGCCGCCGCGCGCGTGTCGTGCCAGAACAACCTCAAGCAGATCGCGCTCGCGGCCCACGGGTTCCACGACGCGAACAGCCGGCTCCCGGCCGGCATGGACGCTCAGCACACCGGCGCCCTCGTCTATCTGCTGCCGTACCTGGAGCAGGACAACTACTTCAGGGGGTTCTCCCGCGACCCGAAGTACCCGTTCTGGTGGAAGAACCCCGCCAACCGGCCGCCGACCGTGGACAACGCGGACGTGATTCTGCCGGTCCCCCCGCCGCCGAGCGGGACGCGGTACGGGGCGCAGGGGAATCCGAAGGTGCTCCTCTGCCCGAGCGCCCCCGGTCCGGACGCCTACGTGAGCGTGGTGCTCACGGTCACCCGCGGGACCCCGGGCGTGGATTTCAGCCGCGGCCTCGACCCGGACACCGACTACTACTCCGGGGCACCGGGCAACGTCGTCCTGACCCGGAGCAATTACGTGCCCGTGGCCGGCGACTACCTGTACGAGAACGGCCGGTACCGTGGGCTGTTCAACTACGTCCAGACGCGGACCTTTGTCAGCGTCACGGACGGGTTGTCGAACACCCTGATGTTCGGCGAGTACGCGGGCATCACCCGCGACATGGGGATCGACGCGCCGAGCTACATCCTGACGACCGCGAGCATCGGGTGTAACGGGTTCTTCACCACCGAGGGGATCGACGACCAACCCCTCCTCCAGCGCCCGGGCTACACCGCGATGGCGTTCAACAGCCGCCACTCCGGACTCGTGAACTTCGTGTACGCGGACGGCGCGGTCCGGCCGCTTCGGGACCTGGCGTCGTGGAACAGCACCAACTTCCCCGTGCTTCTCGCCCTCGGCGGCGTCGCGGACGGGGTCGCAACTCCGGGAGATTGAACCGTGGGACTTCGTGGACTGCCCAAAATGCGTGCCGCACTCCGGTGCCTCGGCACCGCGACGCTGATCCTGGCGCTCGGGTGCGGCCAGGCCGAGCCGACGCCGCCGGTGGACACCAAAACGCGACCGCTGGCGGGCGAGCCCCCGCGCCCGGTCAACCCCGGCAAGGGTCGAACCGATCCCGTGTACAACGGCCCCACCGTCCCGCTGCCCAAGACCCGGTAGCGGTTCGCGCCCCAATCGGCTCCCAGAGGCTCACATGTTCCGACCATCGCTTCGCCGGCCGGCGTTCGTGCTGTTCCCCGTCGGCGCGACCGTGTTGGCCGCTTGGTTGGCGTGGGGTGGTGCGGGTGAAGGGCCGATCCCGGCTCCCGCCCCGCCCGAAGTGGGTGCCGCACAGGAGTTCGCCCCGGACGATCCTGCGGCCCTTGCGCGCGCCGCGGCCCAACTCCAAGGTGCCGAGGCGGCCGACGGCCCCGACCACCCGAAGACGGCCGGTGTGCGCCTCTGCCTTGCCCGTCTTCAGTCGGCCCTGGGAGACTCCAAGGCCGCAGGGGAGTCGTACGCCGCCATCGAGAGGGCGTTCGCCGGGCGCGGCGAGCCGCACCACTGGCTGGCGCGCGAGGCCGGCCGGCGGCGGGCGGAACTCGACCCGGCCGACCCCCAGGTCGCGCGAGCCGGCGCCCTGCACGCACGGGCCGCGTCCGCGCTGCGAACCGGCCGCTTTCTCGACGCGGTGGTGCCCGCACGCGAGGCGCTGCTCCTCCGCGAGTCTCTACCCGGTCAGCCGCGGGTCGATGTCGCCGACAGTCTGCTCCAGGTCGGTCAGGCGTACCTCAACCGCGGCGAGCATTACCGGGACGCGTGGGCGGTGCTGGTGCGGGCCCGCGACGCCTATGTGGCGGCGTTCGGTACGGACCACCCGGCCACCGCGGCCTGCCTCCACGAGATGGCCACTCTCGAAGAGGACCGGGGCGACTTCTTCACCGCCAACCAGCTTTACGAACAGGCGTGTAAGCTCTTCCTCGCGACTGTCGGGGAGCGGACGGCCGAGTACGCCCGCACCCTGAACCGGCAGGGGCGGATGCACGGGGCCTGGCGGCTCACGTTCGCCGAGGGAAAGGTGATGACCGCCCTGGCGATCCGCGAGCAGGTGCTCGGTAAGGGGCACCCGGACTACGCCGAGAGCCTCCAGGACCTGGGCGAAATCTGCGTGGCCTGCTTCGACTTCGACCGGGCCGCGCGGGTGCTCGCGGACGCGTTAACGGTCCAGGAGCGGACCCTCGGCCCGGACCACCCGGACGTAGCCGTCACGCTATCCGCCCTGGGCCTCCTGGTTGAACAAACCGGGGACTACGTTCAGGCCCGGCGGTATCACCAACGGGCACTGTCCCTCATGGAGCGGGCCCGCGGGCGCACCCACCTGCGGTTCGCGGACTGCCTGAACAGTGCCGCCTGGCTCCACGACCAAGAGCAGGACAACCCGCGGGCCGTTCGGATGTTCGAAGAGGAGCGCGTCACCCGTCTGGCTGCCGGGGCCGACAAGCACCCGGCCTACGCCCGCTGCCTCGCCCGACTCGGGTGCTGTTTCGCCCACATTGAGATCTGGGACCAGTACGCGTTCGCGAGCGGCCGACAGTTCGACAAGCAGCCGGACGGCGCCCGGCTGTTCGTCCGGGGGATGAATCTGATGGAGGAAGCCGTCAAGCTGTTCGAGTCCCTACCCGACGGGACGCGGCACGCGGCGTACGCCGACACGCTCGCGGCCCTGGGGTACTTCACCTACTTCGACGGGTACAAGTACCGGGGCCTGGAGTACGTCGAGCGGTGTCTCGCGAAGGCCAAGACCGCCATCGACGTCGAGGGAATGGACCGCCACCCGGCCGCGCTGACCTGGCTGAACAACCGGATGCGCTACGACCTGGCCGTGAACGACCTCCCGGGGGCAAGGGCGCACGCCCTCGCGTACGTGGATCTGAGCAGGAGGAGGTATTCCGCCCACCACCCGCTGGAGGGGCTCGTCCAGGCGTGGGCGGATTTCGAGGTGTGCGACCGAGCCGGGGAATTCACCCGCCTGGTGGGCGTGGCGCACGATCAACTGGACCGGTACAGCGACATCCTGGTCGAGCGCCCGTTCTGCCCGTCCGAGCGGGTCGGGGTCGTCTGGCTGGAACACGTCCGCAAGACCCTTTCCACGTACCTCATTCGTTCGATCGGCGTCGAAGCCGACGCGACACGCGCGTATTCGGAGGTGCTAGTGTTCCGGGGGGCGGTTGCCAGTCGCCAGAAGCGGGACCGCGAGTCCGCGAAGCGTCCCGAGTTGCGCCCCGCCTACGACGCCCTCCAACAGGCCCGCGCGGCGCTGGCCCACCACGCCCTCGCCCCGCGCGACCCGGGCGACGCGGGCTGGCGCGCCGAGTTGCAGCGGCGGAGCGACGCTCGCGACGACGCCGAGACCGACCTCTCGGGCCGGTGCCACCTCCTGCTCCCGCACCAGCGCCCGGTCCCCCTCGACCTGGTCAAGGACGTTCAGAAGGCACTCGCGCCCGGGTCCGCCGTGGTGGATTACTTCCGTATCATGTACCCGCTCCCATATACCGCTCGTCAGGGCGTTCGGAGCTGGGAGTGGCGGCTCGTCGCGTTCGTCGTTCACCTGGACCGCCCGCCCGTCATGCTCCAACTCGGCCCGCTGAAAGCGATCGAGGAGGCGGTCCGCGACTGGCGCCAGCAGATCGAAACCGGCGTCGCGGCCTCGGCCGAAGGGAAGAAGGTTCGCGAGCTGGTTTGGGACCCGCTCCTCCCGACGATCGGCACCGCGCGGAACCTGTTCGTCGTGCCCGACGGGCCGGTCTGTGCGGCCCCGCTCGCCGCCCTGCCGACCGACGCGGGCGGCATTCTCCTGGAGGAGTTCACCATCGGATACCTCCCGTCCGCCCGAACGCTGAGCGTAGCGGATCGGACGGCTCCGGCGGGAGGGGCGGGCGGTCTGCTCGTGGTGGGCGATCTGGATTACGGCGAACACCGCGCGACCGCGACGCGGTCCATGGGCGTCCTCGGCGACATCGACCCCTGGCACGCCCTCCCGGCCTCGGCCCTCGAGACCGAGGCGATCGGGAAGTTGTTTTCGGCCAGCGCGGGTAGCCGGGGGCGGTTGCAATTCCTGACCGGTTCCCAGGCCGACGTCCCGGCCCTCCTCGGCGGGTTGAAAATCGGCGTCCGGTACCTGCACTTCGCCGGGCACGGGTATTTCGTGAACGGGGCGACGGCCGAACGCGCGTTCCCCGACGAGACGGCCCGCCTGGAGCCCGGAACGGCGACGGCCCAGTGGCAGGTGTTCAACCGGCACAGCCCGCTCCTGTCCGGGTTGGTGCTCGCGGGGGCCAACACACCCGCCGGGCGGGCCGCCCCCGGGCGGAGCATTCTCACCGCCGAACAGGTGACCGGGCTGAACCTGGAGGGCACCGATCTGGTCACCCTGTCCGCGTGCGACACCGGGTTGGGCAGTCTTTCCGGTGGGGAGGGCGTGATGGGACTCCAGCGAGCCTTCCTGAACGCCGGTACCCGGAGCGTGACGGCCAGCCTGTGGAGCGTCGACGACGCGGCCACCAGCGTCCTGATGGAGGAGGTTTACACCAACCTGTGGCAGAAGAAGATGACCAAAGCGAAAGCCCTTCGAGAAGCGCAACTCACGGTGTTCCGCCACCCCGAGCGGGTGCAACCCCGAAGGGAGTTGGTCGTGCAGAACGCCGCCAGGCGCGGCCTCAAGGCCGGCGAACCGCGGGTCCTCTCGACCATCTCCGTAGGCGGCCAAAAAACGCCCCCGGCCTTGTGGGCCGCGTTCGTCCTGACCGGGGCAGCCGACTGAACCCGACGGACACGGTCGTGCCCCGTGGCCTCACCCGACCGAACTCGTGTCGAAGCGTCTCCCACCAAGTAAGGAACTGTTACATGGACACGCGCAGGCAACTCTACACCCGGGAAGAAACCGTCGAGGGGGTGCGCGTCATCGGCTTCGTGGACCGACGCCCCTCGGGTGGCGATCCCGATACGACCTATGACCAGGATGTCGCCGAGTTCAACTGCCGGATGGCGGCACTGGTCGAGGCGGAAGCGGTCGAGTTCGCGGTGGTGGACTTCTCGAACTACCGGATGACCGGTGGGGACAACGGGAGGGCGGTGGTCGGCACGCTGCTCACCGCGCACAAGCGTCTGAAAGCTCGTGGGGGCGGGCTCCTGGTGTACAACCACCCGGTCCAACTGAACCCCGACATTCAGGCACCGGACAAATTCGCGCTGGTAATCGGCATCTACCGCAGCAGACAGGATGCTATCGACGCCGCCCGATCACGGCAGGCGGCGAGGGAGTAACCAGCGATCACGCGGACCGCGAAGATCCCGTGCGGGGGCGCGTTGCGGGCGACGATTGCTTTCTCCGGCCGTCCGCGGGCTGGTGGGGGGTCGTCGGTACGACGGTTGGCTTCGATCTTGGCGAGTGTATTCATGGTGCGACCCTCGGGAAATTGTGACAGTTCCGAACTCAAAAGCCCTCAAACCTCGCCCGACGTTCTCTGGCCGCCCATCCGGTCTAACCGCTTGCCGACCGGTCAGGGCGCTTACGCCCGGCCGTCAGCACCTTGAGCGCGAACCGCCATGTGCGGAATGCTGTCCCCGACAGGCGGCGGAGCGGTCGGCGGTTCGGGCGAGCCGTCGGTGATCGGCTTGTCATCAAACCGACGTGAGAGGATAGGCTAGAAATGGCCGGTCGGGCGAGTGTGTACTGAGCCGGATCAATTTCCGTACATGCGGGTCCGCCCGCCTTCGGGCTGGGTGCACGGGAGACGGTCACCGGGTGTCGCGCGCTCGCGCGGTGTTAACCACGGGTGGTAAGTTTTGTGAAGCCCCCATTCCCACCCGCGGGTTAACTCTCGGCGCGAGCGCGAGGTAATCCTCTCGGACCCCGAGAGGAACACCTCTCGAACTCTCGTAAGCGTCCGGTGACTGGACGGTCCCGTCCTCATCGCCGCGGGGTTGCCGAGGCACGGCTCATCAAGGACCATGAGAAGGAGGCTCATGCCTCGTTCGCTCTCCCGTTGGTCCCGTTTCTTTAAC
>JAQGHQ010000347.1 GCA_028288765.1 Gemmataceae bacterium
CGCCAGGGCGAGGTCGATCTCCGGGATATCCGGTCGATCTGGCGAGCGGGGGGCGTGGGCCCCCCGAGTCGGGTCAACCTCACCGACCTCGTCCGTACTTCTCGGGGGGCTCACGCCCCCCGCTCGCCCCACATCGGGTTCATGCGGCACGACCGGTCACCCCCATCTTGCGGGCCTCGGACACCGCCTCCCGGATGCGGGCGAACGGCTCGGACAGGTCGACCGCCGGGTCCACCGCGTCAAGCCAGGCCGCGACGACCGCCTCGTCCGCCGCGAACTTAGCCGGCAGGAGGAGGGTCAGCGACGAGCGGGCGTGGGTGAACGAGCGGGTGTCGGCGGGCAGGACGTCGCCGTCGGGCCGCAGGGCGATCACCGGGATCTCGACCCGCGACCGTAGCCCGAGGGCGGCCGGGGTGTCGGTCACGATCAGGTCCGGCTTGATGGCGGTCTTCTCGACGAGCGCTTTCCCGATCACGTCGGCATGGAGGTACTCCGTCAGGGTCGGGCCGTACAGCACGGTCTGGACGCGGTTCGGCTGCACGGCGGTGGTGAGGCGGAACTCCAGCGGCCGGCCCCAGGCGTTGGTCACCAGGTAGTACCCGGCCCACCCGGCCGGCTCCTGCTGGACCGTCATGAACCCGAGGGCAACGGCATTCGGGCGGTCACTCACGGCGTGGCATCCCCGAAGGTCGGAACGACACCCGGCGGGCGGCCGAGAAGCCACACCCGTCGGGTATCATCACCATCGGACCCGGGGATTTGGGGGCTTCAGCGGGTTCGGGGTCCGGAGGAAATGGCAGGCGGCGCAGGGCGCGGCAGCCGGAAGCAATCCCCCAGCTTCTCAAAAGCCCCGGAACCACCATTTCTGCGTCAGGCTGGCTGAATCAAAGGATTGATTCGTCACTTTCCTGATAAACATGCGATCGGATCTGGGCTTCCGAATTGCCCGCTTTCCGCTACAACTTTACTGTCCAGCCCACAGAGCCACCCGGCCGATCTCTAGCGGTCGGTAATGCCCCGAGAACCCGGATACGGAATCATGTCTACGGATACGGCTTCGACCGCCGCGACCTCTTCCGAACCCAAGCTTTCCCCGGTCGAGGCGATCAAGGAGAACAGCCGGTCTCTCCGCGGGACCATCGCCGAGGAGTTCGCCGACCCGGCCCTCGACCACCTGAGCGAGGCGAACAAACAGCTCATCAAGTTCCACGGCAGCTACCAGCAAGAGGACCGCGACGCCCGGAAGAAGCGGGACAAACCGGGGGTCGGCAAGGCGTACATGTTCATGGTCCGGCTCAAGCTCCCGGGCGGGAAGCTGACCGGCGACCAGTACCTGGCGATGGACGACATCTGCGGGAAGTACGCGAACGGGACGCTCCGGATCACCACCCGCCAGAGCTTCCAGTTCCACGGCATCCTGAAGCCGGACATGAAGTCCCTGATCCGGGGGATCAACGCCGCCCTGGTCACGAGCCTGGGCGGCTGCGGCGACGTGAATCGGAACGTGCTTTCCTGCCCGGCTCCTTTGAACGACCCGGCCCGGAAGCAGATGCAGGAACTGGCCGACGCGGTGGCCGCGCATCTGGCCCCACGGGCCGGGGCCCGGGCCTACCACGAGATCTGGCTGAACGGCGAGCAGGTCGAACACGTCCCGGCCGCCGAACACGAGAACCCCGAGGCGAACGAGCCGATCTACGGGAAGGTGTACCTGCCGCGGAAGTTCAAGACCGCCTTTTCCCTCCCGCACGACAACTGCACCGACATCCTGGCCCAGTGCCTCGGGTTCCTGTGCGTCACCGAGAACGGCAAGCCGGTGGGGTACAACCTGTACGCCGGCGGCGGGCAGGGGCAGACGAACGGCAACCCGGACACGTTCCCGCACCTCGCCCGGGCGGTGTGCTTCGTCGAGCCGGGCGAGGTGGTGCGGGCGGCGGAAGGGATCTGCAAGCTGTTCCGCGACCACGGCAACCGGGCGAACCGGAAGCGGGCCCGGCTGAAGTACGTGATGCACGACTGGGGGGTCGAGAAGTTCCGCGAGGTGTTCGCCCGCGACTATTTCGGCCAGCCCCTGCGGATGCCGAAGGACGTCCCCATCACCGGGCTCGACCTGCACCTCGGCTGGCAGCCGCAGGGCGACGGGAAGTGGTTCCTCGGGCTCTCGGTCGAGAACGGCCGGATCAAGGACGAGGGTACTCTTCGGCTCCGGAGCGGGCTGCGGGCGATCGTGAGCAAGCTCCGGTGCAACGTCAGGCTGACGGCGCAGCAGGACGTGCTGCTGTGCGACATCGCCACCGCCGACCGGCCGGGGGTCGATTCGCTTCTGAACGAGTACGGTATCTCGCGGCCGGAGAGCCTGACCCAGGTGCGGAAGTGGAGCATGGCCTGCCCGGCGATCCCGACGTGCGGGCTGGCGATCACCGAGGCCGAGCGGGCGCTCCCGACCGTGACCGGGCAGCTGGCCGCGGTCCTGGCCGAGCTCGGGCTGGGCGAAGAGCTGATCAGTGTGCGGATGACGGGCTGCCCGAACGGGTGTGCCCGGCCGTACCAGAGCGAGGTCGGGCTCGTGGGCCGGGGCGGGACGAAGTACACGATGTACATCGGCGGGGACACGTTCGGCCGGCGGCTGAACACGGAGCTCCAGGACTCGGTGCCGATCGAGCAGATCGTGCCGAAGCTGAAGACGATCTTCACGGCGTTCAAGGCCGAACGGACGACCGGTGAGGCGTTCGGCGACTACTGCACGCGGGTGGGGATCGAACGGCTTCAGGGGATGATCGGGGGGGCGAACGGGAAGGGTTGAGATACGCGTCCGCAGACGCCTACCGAAGCCGCGAAGGCCGCCCAGGGCTCCCGCGCTGGGCTACGATCTACGATCAAACGCCCCTCCGGGGCTGAAATCCATATGGCGCGCCATCGCGTCCGAAGGCGCCTACGCGACTGCGGGGACCGATACCGGGCGCTACGAACGAACGTCCCTCCGGAGCTAAAACGCACACAATTGTGGAACGTCAACGGCCCCGATTCTGAAGCCCCGGAGGGGCGTTTGATCGTAGCCCAGGGCGAGAGCCCTGGGCGGCCTTCGCTGAAGAAGGCGGACCGCAGTCGCCGCGGGAGCGGATCATGGCCTCTACCCCCGACCCCCGGGCCGCGCTCGCCCGGCAACTGAAGCTCCACCTCGAATCGCTGAAGGCGGCCGGCGTCGAGTTCGTCCCGGTCGTCGCGCCGATGACGTTCACCCTGCCGGACCCGGTGATGATCGCCGCGCCGGTACCGGAGGCTCAACCGGAACCCCTTGCCGGTCCACCGATATCGCGTGAGGCGGCGAAACAGGGCGTGCCGTTCCCGCCGCCGGACCCCACCGCCGTTCCAATCTCGGTCCCGGCCGTAACCGGGCTCTTCGACGAGCCTCAAACCACCATCCCCGATTCCCCCGCCGACCGCCGGCATGAGCTCACCGTCCTCGCCGAGAGCGTCGCTCCGTGCGCGCGGTGCCCCGAACTCTACGCCACCCGCACCCAGACCGTGTTCGGGGTCGGCCCGGTCGACCCGGACATCTGCTTCGTCGGCGAGGCCCCGGGCGCGGACGAAGACGCGACCGGCGAGCCGTTCGTCGGGCGGGCCGGGCAGCTGTTGAACCGGATCATCGCGGCGTGCGGGTATGAGCGGGAAGAGGTGTACATCTGCAACACGATCAAGTGCCGCCCGCCGAACAACCGCACCCCGACCCCCGACGAGCGGTCCAACTGCCGCGAATACTTCGACAGCCAGATCGCTCTGGTTCGGCCGAAGTACATCGTCTGCCTCGGGGCCACCGCCGCCCAGAATGTCCTCGGCACGCCCCTCGGGATCGGGAGGCTCCGCGGGAGGGTTCACAAGTACCGGAACATTCCGGTGGTATGCACCTACCACCCGGCCGCGCTCCTGCGGACCGAGGCGTGGAAGAAAGACACCTGGGAAGACATGAAGATGCTGCTGCGGACGATGGGCCGCCCGATCCCCGGGGGAAAGACGTGAGCTGATGGCTCGCAGGAGATGGCGGGGCGGCAGAGCCGGCCCTACGGGGTTCCGGTCGTCGAGACTCATCGGGTCAGGTGCGGCGGGCCACGTCGTCATTTCCGGGGAGAGGGCGCCGTCAGTGTAACCGCCGGGTGCCCGGAGAGGTATCGGCACTGGGGTCGGACCCGCCCGAGCAACCCCCGGGCGATCACCCCGGCCGCTAGCCCGGCGAGGAGGATCGGAAACACCCCCGGCCAAGGGCACGGGGTCGCCGAGTAATACCGGGTGACGACCGCTCCGGACGCGGTCAGCAGAATCAACACCGCCGCCGCGCCGGCGACACTCCGCGATATTCTGTCAGATGTAATAATATATCCCATCTGGTGCGGGAGCAAAAACGGCAGCGCCGGTACCAGCGGCAGCAAGTATCTGCCGTGGAGGCCCAGTGCGGTCGACGCCCCCACCGGCGTACACCACAGGTACATCGAGAGCACCACCAGCACCAGCCCGCCACCGACTCCCGCGACCGCGGGCCACCGCGGAGGTCGTGTTTTCAGTTCCGCCCGCGCGGCCGCCCCGACGAGCCCCAGAAGCAGAGCGTGGCAGGATACAGCGACGGGATCGAGCGGGGTGTCTACCCAGCCGAGGGTGTACAGCCGGAAGCAGGCCGCGAAGCCTTGCCGGCCGACGGTTGTAGCGAACACTTCGAGAAACCGCGCGGGGTGTGCGGCCACGAACTCGGTTTGCCCCCGGACAGAGGTCGGGAACCCGAAGAGGTCGTTCGGATCGGGGTAATACGGCCGGGTGAGATGAGCCCCGACGGCGGCTACGGCCAGCCCGGTGGCGACAAGGCCGCCAACGACCAGGGACCGGCGCCATGGCCCTCCGAACCGATCCGCGGGCACGGCCAGTACGAGGACCACCAGGGGAAGGTACGGCGGTTTGGACGCCGCCAGCCCGGCGGCTATGGCGGCCAGACCGGCCAATTCCCACCCGGCCGCCCGCCGGCCGTCCGCCGCGACTAATCGGAACACCAGCGCGAGCAGCACGAGGGTAGCCCCGACAACGCCGACGTCCGGGGCATAGGACCCGAACAGGTGAACGGTCATCGGCATCAGGGCGACCATTCCCAGGAACCGTCGGCCGACCGGAGCCAGGGTCAGGGCGAGGCCGACCAGGGCCGTCCCGAAGAGGAGGTTGGCGAACCGTCCGGCGTAGAAGGTGGCGAGCGGCGCCAGCCCGCGCTGGCGGGCGAGACCGATGCCGGCCGCCTGCGGGAGGAACGGCACGAACGTGTACGGGGCGGCGGTCGGGTACGCCACCACCCGCAACTCCCCCCCATTGTCCAGTGATGCCAGTACGTCCCGGTCGGCGGGCGTGAACTTTCGGTCCGGCCGCCCGACGAGCGGTCCTCCGAGTTCGACCACCCGGACCGGCGCGGGCGGGAACCGACCCCCGCCCCACCCGTCCACCAGCTCCGGCCGGAGATGACCGGACGCGACGTGATACGCGCGCAAGAAGTTGTATCCCTCATCGGGGGCCTGACACGGCGGGACGCCGACCGCCGCAGCCGACCCGAACGCGAGCAGGGCGAGCACCACGACCACGACCTCGGCCCGCCCGTCGGGTCTTGCTCTCCGGTCAGCGGATGTGGGCATCGGCACCCCCCGTGCGGAATGGGGGGAGCGTACCCGGCTCGCTCCGGGCAGGTCAACGCGAGTCCCCGTCGGGGCTTGACCCCTCGCGCATAGAATGGAGCACCTCGAACGCGGAAGGAGCGGCCGTGAGCCGGTTCTGGCAACACTTCATTTCTGACGGCGGGTCCACCCCCCCCAGACGACCGAACGACGAACCCGCCCCCGATGACGGCGAAGCCCTGGACGCTTTCTCGAACGCCGTCGTGACCGTGGCCGAGAAACTCCGTCCGGCGGTCGTGAACCTGCGGGTCGGGCGGGGGATGCGGGGCGGGAGCGGGTCCGGCGTCCTGTTCACCCCGGACGGGTTCCTCCTGACCAACCATCACGTCGTGCAGGGGCACGACACGGTCCGGGTGCGGCAGAGTGACGGGACCGAGCTCACCGGCCGGGTCGTTGGGAACGACCCGTGGACCGACCTGGCCGTGGTCCACGCCGACGGGCACTCGTTCCCGCACGCCGCACTCGGCGACTCGGCGAAGCTCAAGGTCGGGCAGCTGGCCGTCGCGATCGGCAGCCCGCTCGGGTTCGAATCGACCGTGACCGCCGGGGTGATCTCGGCGCTCGGCCGGACCCTGCGGAGCGTGAGCGGCCACCTGATGGACAACGTGATCCAGACGGACGCGGCCCTGAATCCCGGGAACAGCGGCGGGCCGCTCGTGGACAGCCGGGGGCGGGTGGTCGGGATCAACACCGCCGTCATCCAGCCGGCCCAGGGCATCTGCTTCGCGGTCCCGGTCAACACGGCGAAGACGATCCTGCCCCAGCTGTTGAGACACGGCCGGGTCGTCCGCGGCTACCTCGGGCTGCACGTCCGGCAGGTGCCGGTTTCCCCCGATCTTCGCGAGAAGTTCGGGCTGACCCAGACGACGGGCGTGGAAGTCCTGATGCTCGAAGAGGACGGCCCGGCCCAGACCGCCGGGCTGTGGATCGAGGACGTGATCGTCGGGCTCGCGGGTCACCCGGTGACGAGCATCGACGACCTGCACCGGCTGCTCACCCACGCGCCGGTCGGGGTATCTACTCCGGTTACGCTGCTCCGGGAAGGGAAGCGGACCGAGCGGACGGTCGTCCCCGCCGCCTACCCGGACCCGGTCCGGGGGTAGAAGGACCGAGCGCCGGGTACCGATACTGGGGAAAGACACGAAAACCGAGGAGTCGAGAGCAGTCCGGGAGGCAAACCAGCAGATCCCGGCACCCGGCGGTGATTGTGGGCGAATTCTTTCCGGAAAAAATCGGAATTTGGGCTTTGAAACTTCCCCAGAAAGCGTATGATTCGGTGACGGCGGGCGGGTGCCCGTCGCTCAGGAGATGACGAACTGTAGTGCAGCTCCCTAGCTTCGACCCGTCTTGGTCTTCCAGCTCTGAGTCTTCCCTCACGGCCCCAAGATCGTCAAGCAGTGTCGCCGCAGTGGTTCGGCTCTTCCCGTATTCCCCGTCGTCTCGCGGTCCCGTGTCGGGACGGTCGCGAGCGCCGGGGTGAGAAGAACGCCGGACCTTCGTCCGCCCCTGTCAGTTACTGCGGCCGTGGTGGCCGCGGGTGTGTTTGATCGGGCTGTGAGGCCCAGGGAAAGAGACCATGAGCAAGAAATTGTACGTCGGGAACATCTCGTTCCAGACCACCAGCGAAGACCTTACCCAGGCGTTCGGCCAGTACGGTACTGTGACCAGCGCCCAGATCGTGACCGACCGGGAGACCGGGCGGAGCCGTGGGTTCGCGTTCGTCGAGATGGCGGACGGGGCTGACGAGGCGATCGCCGCGATGAACGGCGCCCTCGTCGGCGGCCGGACCCTGACCGTGAACGAAGCCAAGCCCCGGGAAGACCGGCCGCGTGGCGGCGGTGGCGGCGGGTACGGCGGCGGCGGCGGTGGCCGGGGTGGGTATGGCGGTGGTGGCGGCGGCTACGGCGGCGGTGGCGGTAGCGGCGGGTACGGCGGCGGCGGTGGCGGGCGCCGGTACTAAGTGACATCCCGCCGGTGAGCAGGCTTCGACGAAGTCCCGCTACCGGCCGAAGAATACAGGAGGCGACGCCAATACGAGTCGTCGCCTACCTCCGAACCCCGCCGGCCCGACCCGGCGGGGTTCTTTGCTTGTGTCCTCCGCGGGGTGCCCTCGGGGCAGCAGAATCCCGGGGTACAGACGATTGGAAGCCGGCGGGAAGAAGCGGCCGGGACGGCCGCCCTCCCGGGTAGGTCACACCACCTTCCCCTCCACCCCTTCGAGCTTCGCAACGGGGCCGAAGGCGATCACCGTTGTCTTGTCGATCGGGTAGCGGTCGAGGTAAGCCCGCACGTCCGCGAGCGTCACGGCGTCGAAGTTCGCCAGTTCCGTGTCCACGTCGCGGTACTCACCGGTGTAGGTCCAGGCCGAGGCGATCGCCTGCATCCGGCCCATCGGCCGCTCGCTCCCCCGCACCACCCGGCTCGCGATCTTGCTCTTCGCCTGTCGCAGCTCGTCCTCGGTAATACTGCCCCGCTGGACGTCGGCCAGCACCTTCCGCACGATTTCGAGGTTCCCCGCGACCTGGTCCGGTTCGCAGCTGTACGAGGCGTACGCGCACCCGCTCCCGTCGTTCTCGTGGTAGCTGCAGTCGGCCGACTCGGCCAGCCCCGGGTCCACCAGCGCCCAGTACAGCCGGCTGCCGGAGTCGTCGCCGACTGCCAGGGCGAGCGTGTCGGCCGCGTACCGTAGCGGCGAGTCCGCCGGCGGCCCGCCGGCCATGAACATCACGTGCTCCTGCTGCACCTTCTCCCGGGTCAGCACGTGCAGCCCGCCCACCCCGCCCCATTCGGTCCGGTTCGTCCGCCCGGCCTCCCCCGGCTCCCACTTCGAGCAGGCGGCGGCGATCAGCTGGACGAACCCGTCCCACTCGAAGTTCCCGGCGGCCGAGACGACGATGTTCGTGGGCGAGTACCGGCGGGCGAAGTAGGCGTGCATCTGGTCGCGGGCCAGCGCGGTGACGCTCTCCTTCGACCCGAGCACGCTGTTCCCGAGCGGGTGGCCGGCGTAGTAGATCCGCCGGGCGTGGTCCCCGGCCGCCCACCCCGGCTGGTCCTCGTACATCCCGATCTCTTCGAGGATCACCTGCTTCTCGGTGTCGAAGTCCTCGGTCCGCAGGCTCGGGCGGAGGATGTCGGCCAGGATGTCCACCGCCCGCGGGAGGTACTCGGGCAGCACGGCCGCGTAGTAGACCGTGTTCTCCTCGCTCGTGTAGGCGTTGTAGCTCGCCCCGATCCGGTCGAAGTCGAGGTTCACGTCCAGGGCGGTCCGCCGGGGGGTGCCCTTGAACATCATGTGTTCGAGGAAGTGCGACACCCCGGCCACGTCCGGGGTCTCGTCCCGGCTCCCGGTCCGGACGAAGAACCCGAGCGCGGCCGACCGGGCCGACGGGCTCGTCTCCCCGATCAGCTGGAGCCCGTTTGGCAACGTGTGCGTGTGAAACGGCATCGAATCGTCCTTCGGTCAAAACCCGGATCACGACCCCGCCGCCCGATCACATACATGAGCCCGGTGGGGGTCGCAGTTTGGATGGTCCGGCCGGCCGAGCCGGCCTCTTTGCCCGTGCCGCGGCACCTACGACCCCGGACGGGTCAACCGCTCCGGGCCCATGGATCAGGCGTACCCGCGGTACCAGAAGACCCACAGGAGGACGGCGGCGAGCCACGCGATCACCAGCCCGATGTACAGGAACACGAACGGGGCGACGGTGTCGTCGGACTCTCGCAGATCGGGCCCGGCTGGCGGCATGCGCGTTCTCGTAAGGGGCAGGGCCGTCGAGGCCCGCCCGACGGGCGGACGAACCGGCTAGAGAAACCACGCGAAAAGGCCCACGAGCGCGCCGAGAACCCACACGCCGACGCCGGCGATGATGACCCACTTGAAAGACGTCGCCGACTCGCGCGGTTCGCTGGGCTGTTCCACCGTCACTCCGGCATGGTCAGTGGTTCGGGCCCGAGGGTGACGAGCGTCAGGTCCCGGACCGGGTAACGGTCGAGGTAGCCGAGGATCCCGGCCGGGGTGAGGGCGTCGATCGCGGCCTGGATCTCGTCGAACGACCGCACCCGGCCGAGGTAGTACCAGTCGGTCGCGATCGCCCCGGCCCGCGCCGAGGTCGATTCCTCCTGCATGATCAGCGACGACTTCAGCCCGGCCTTCACCCGGTCGATTTCGTCGTCCGTCACCCCGTCCTTCAGCCGCCGGAGTTCGCCCACGGTCACGTCCAGCGTTTCCTGGGCCCGCTTCGCCCGCGTCCCGGCGTAGGCGATCAGGGTCCCGCGGTCCTTGAACGTCTCGTGGAAGGCGTACACCGAGTAGCACAGCCCCCGCTTCTCCCGCACCTCGGTGAACAACCGGGAGCTCATCCCGCCGGACAGCACCCCGACCCCGGCCCGGGCGGCGTAGTAGTCCGGGTGCCCGATCGGCGCGCTCGGGAACGCGAGTGACACCTGCGTCTGCTCTGTGTCCTTGTGGACGTGCGCGGACGCCGGGGTGTGCGGCGCCGGGACGACCTCGACCGCCTCGCCCGTCGGCCAGTCGCCGAACAGCCGCTCGACCTGCGCCTTCAGCCGGTCCCAGTCGATGTTCCCGGCGACCGACAGGATCGCCCCGTTCGGCCGGAACAGCCGGCGGTACTGCCGCCGGACGTCGTCGGCCGAGAGGCCCTCGATGTCCTCGGCCCGGCCGCGGCGGTCCTTGCTCAGCGGGGACGGGTAGTACCGCCGCCGGAGCTCGACCATCACCTTCTGCTGCGGGGCGTCTTCGAGGCTCTGGATGTCCTGGAGGGCGAGCGCCTGGACGGGTTCCAGCTCGTCTTCCGGCAGGTGCGGGCGGCGGATGACGTCGGCAAAGATGTCGAGCGCGGCGGGGGCGTTCCGGGACAGAGTGGAGCCCCAGAACCGCATGTTCACCGCCCCGACGCTCTCGTCCCGGTCCACCCCGAGGTTGTCAAGGGCCAGGGAGAGCTGGCGGCTGTCGCGGTCCCCGGCCCCGCGGGTGATCAGGTCGGCGAGGACGGTGGCGACCCCGAGCTTGCCGGGCGGGTCGAACGCCGCCCCGGCCGGGACGAGGAAGTTGATCGCGGCCGACCGGACGTGCTCCATCCGCTCCGCCAGCAGGACCATCCCGTTCGCCAGCGTGTGCTGAAAAACCTGTTGTCCCACGTCGGCCCCTTCCCGATCACCGGCGGCCTGTCGACCCGGCGCCGGGTGGCGAGTTCTACTGCCTTCTTGTGGCACAGGTCTCCAGACCTGTGCTCGGAACCCCGCGCACAAGTCCGGGAACCTGTGCCGTGGAGCTGATCCACCGCGGGGGTCACGCCCTATTCTACGAACCGCGGCCGGTCACAGTCCGGCGGCCACCGGCTCCGGGGTCTCGACCGCCCGGTAAACGGTCTTGTAGCACCGGAACCCGAGGTCGCGGTACATCCGGACCGCCGGCTCGTTCCGGGCAGTCACTTCCAGGTACGCGCGGGTGGCCCCGGCGGCGGCGAACCCGGCGAGGGCCTTGAGCATGAGCGCCCGGCCGAGCCCCCGCCCCCGGTACTCGGACACCACCCCGACGTTCTGGATCCCGCCGAATCCGGAATCGTCGATCACGCCCTGGATGGTTGCCACGCACCCGCCCGCCACCCCGGCCGCCTCGTGGGCCGGGACGACGGACGACGCGACCAGCCAGGTCGCCCGCGGGCAGAACCCGGGCCGGCCGCGGATCGCCGCCATCAGCTCTAAGCACCCGGCCAGTGACCCGAGGCACGGGAACACGACCGCGTCCAGTTCCTCCTGGAAGCTGAGTGCCTTCACCTCGGCGTGGGCGGCCAGGAGCGAGTCGTGCCACGGGACCCAGTAGAACCCCGCCGGGAGGTCGGCGGTCCGGATCTCCGGGCGGCCCGGCTCGACGATTCCGGGCGGCGGGCGGTGGAGGTCCAGCTCCATCCGATACCGCTTATAGTAGGTGTACTTTTGCATGCTCCAACCCGCCGCCGGTCGGCCCGGGAACGGCCCCGGAATGCATCGTACCAGCGCTCCCAGACCGGGTCAAAACCGGTCGACGGTCCTCTTTCCGACCGCCTTCGAAAGTCGCCCGTCACTCTCTCATACAGGACCCGGTGAGATTGTCCCGTCCCGTCTGGCAGGGGCCGCGCGACCCGCGAAGGGGCCAGGGCAGCACCTACCCAGGTCGAGCCGGGCGGCTCGACCCCCCGGCTCGTGCCCCACCTACCTCAATGCGACCGTCTCACCAAGTTCGTGAATCACAGCCGGCGGATCAGCCCGAACAGCACGGTGAGAACGGCCAGACCGATCACCACCCCGCCGGCGACGAGCGCGAACATCACCGCCTGGTAGGGATTGGCCGGGGGGAGGTCTTCCCCGTCGTCCGGCCCGGGCTGTCGGCGGGCCGGCTTGTCGGCGGCCGGTTCCGGCGGCAACGGCCCGGCCAGCTCCGTGACCGGGATCGCGTCCCAGAGACTCGGGTCGAGCGTCCGCCGGTCGATCTCCGCGACCGCCTCCCGGTCCGTGTGCGGGGCGGGTGTTGCCGGCGCGCGGGCGACCGTTTCCCCCGCCCACGGGAGGAGCAGCCACCGGACCACCTCGGCCGACTTCGGCCGGTCCATCGGCCGCTTCGCCATCAGCTGTTCGACCACCCGCGCGAACCCGCCCGGCACGCCCGGGTTGATCTGGTCCACCGGCGGCGGGGCGGCCGTCCGGTGCCACCGGATCTTCTGCTGGGCCGTCCCGCCGGGGAACGGGGCGATCCCCGTCACCGCGAAATAGACCGAGCACCCGAGGGCGTAGATGTCCGACCACGGGCCGACGTCGGTCGCGTTCGCCGCCTGCTCCGGGGCGATGTAGTCCATCGTCCCGAGGATGTACCCCTCCCCGCCGACGATCGACGGGTCCTCCGGCAGGACCTCGTCCATCAGCAGGGCGAGCCCGAGGTCGAGAACCTTCGCCCGCCCGTCCGGGGTGACCATGATGTTCGACGGCTTCAGGTCGCGGTGAATCAGCCCGCGGGCGTGGGCGTGGGCGAGCCCGGCGGCCACCTCGGCGAACAGGCGGGCGGCGTCGGCGACGGGGAGTGGCCCGCCCTGCGCGACCAGCTGGCGGAGGCTCTGCCCGGGCACGAACTCCATCGCGATGTAGTGGGCCCCGCCGACCTCCCCGGCGTCGAACGTGCGGGTGATGTTCGGGTGGGCCAGGTGCCGGCCGAGTACCATCTCCCGGCGGAACCGCAGCAGCGTCTTCTCCTCCTCCCGCGCCCGCTTCGGCGGGAGAACCTTGAGGGCGATCAGGTCGGAAAAGGGTAAGGGAAGATCCCCGTGTGAAGTGTCGGCGGCACCTTCGCCCGTGTCCAACCCTTCGCCCCTCCCCTCTTCGGGGCCGCGGGTGTTTTTCGCCAGGTACACCGTTCCCATCCCGCCGCGGCCGAGTGGGGCGAGGATGTGGTACGGCCCCAGGACCAGCCCCTGCCACCGGCCCTGGAGAAGCTTCTCGGCCTGGTAGTGGGTGAGCTCTCCCGCCTCGATGAGGTGGTCGGCGAGGGCGCGGGCGGACGCGCTGGCCGGGGCGGCGGCGAGGAGGGCGTCGAGCCGGGGGCGGTCGAGGAGGCGACTGCGGACGAGTGTCTGGGCGAATGCGTCCCGGGTCGGGACGGCCCCCGTCTCGGCCGCCGCGCCCGCGGGCGGACTGGTCGGGCTCGGTCCGCGGCGGGGATCGGTCATCGGCTGGTTCCGGAGAGCGGGTCGGGCTCATCGTAGACCGCGCCGAGAACCGCGTCCACCCGCCGGGCGGGGCCGGCCCTCGTGAAAAAGCCCGCAGTCGAAGGCAAATCGACCTTTCCGACCGGCACAGGGGAAGGCCATAATGATATACTCGGTTTGTTGCCAGACTCATACCCGTCGGCGGGGTTAGCGGAGCTGCCCGTGCCCAAGCACCTCCAGAAGGATCTCGAAGAGCTCCATCGCTCCCTACTGCGCCTCGCCGGGTACGTCGAGGACGCGGTGGTGAACGCGACCGCCGCCCTGCGGACCCGCGACAGGGACGGCGGCCGCAGGGTGATCGCGGGGGACAACGAGATCGACCAGCTCGAGAACGAGGTCCAGGACGAGTGCCTGAAGATCCTCGCCCTGCACCAACCGGTCGCCGTGGACCTCCGGCGGATCAGCGTCGTCCTGATGATCACCACCGACCTGGAGCGGATGGGGGACCTGGCGGTCGGGATCGCGGAGCGGGCGATCGCCCTGGCCCGCCCGCCGTACGTCCCGATCCCGGAGCGGATCGAGGGGATGACCGACCGCACCCTGCGGATGGTCCGCCTGAGCCTCGACGCGTTCGTGAACGGCGACCCGATCGAGGCCGCCCGGGTGATCCGGGCCGACGACGACGTGGACCGGGACAACGACGAGATCATCCGCGAGCTGGTGGCGGAGATGAAGCAGTCGCCGCACCTGGTCGAGCCGGCCCTGTCGCTGTTCAGCGCGGTCCGGCACCTGGAGCGGATCGCCGACCACGCCACGAACATCGCCGAGGACGTGATCTACCTGGTCAACGGGGAGATCGTCCGCCACCACCCCGAAGCCCTCGGCGGCGGCTGAAGGCCGGCCGCCCCATCCGGGAATCGCCGCCGGGCCGGGGCGCCGTCCGGTTTCCCCCCACGTCACCTCATCCGCGGTCCCGGTTCGGGCGGGTCTTCGCGCCCGGGAGGATTGTAACCGCCCGCCCGTTCCGGTACAGAAGACGCTACCTACGGGGTAACCGGGAGAGGACATGAAAACCCAGATCGCGATCAACGGGGCGTGCGGGCGGATGGGACAACGGCTGGTCGCCCTCGCCAAGGACGACCCCGGGCTCCAGGTCGTGGCCGCGGTCGATTCGTCGGCGAACCCGCTCATCGGGAAAGACGCGGGCGAACTCGCCGGGGTCGGGCCGATCGGGGTCCTGGTCACCGGCGAGCTCCCCCTGAGCGCGCGCCCGGAATGCGTGATCGACTTCTCCGCCCCGGCAGGGACGATGGCGATCCTTCCCACCTGCGTCGGCCGGAAGATCCCGCTCGTGGTCGCCACCACCGGGCACACCGCCGCCCAGAAGGCGGACATCGAGGAGGCCGCGCACGACACCGCGGTCCTGTTCTCCCCGAACATGAGCCTGGTCGTGAACGTGCTCTTCAAGCTTGTCAAGCTGGCGGCCGAGGCGCTCAAGGGGAAGGGGTTCGACGCGGAGATCGTGGAGCGGCACCACCGGTTCAAGAAGGACTCCCCGAGCGGGACGGCGGTCCACTTCGCCGAGATCATCCGGGAGGCGATGAACGGGGGCCGGTTCGTCCACGGGCGGGAGGGGCTCGTCGGCGAGCGGGCGCCGGACGAGATCGGGCTGCACGCGGTCCGGGCGGGGGACAACGTCGGCGAGCACACGATCATCTTCAGCACGCTCGGCGAGACGCTGGAGCTGGTGCATAAGGGGCACAGCCGCGACAGCTACGCCCGCGCCGCGCTCACCGCGGCGAAGTTCCTCGCGACCAAGACCGCCGGCCGGTACACGATGGCTGATGTACTGGGGCTCTGACACAGGAACTCGGTGACGACCCGGTGACGGTGTCCGGTGTTCTCCCCTCTCCCCGGTGGTTGCTCGGTTGAACCCCTGGGTCGCTGGCGGGCCGCCACGGGCGGCCGTCCGCCGTGGCGGCCCGAGCCACTTTTTTGTGGCTATTCCGACATGTCCCGCTGGACGTGACACCGGCTCTGCTTCCCTTACTCCCACTCGGAGCGTGGAACGGGGGGGAGGGGAGCACCGGGGAGAAGGTGGCGTGGCGACCGAGACGGGTCGGTCTTCTCCTCCCGCGCCGCGGGGGCCGGGGCACCCGGTCGGGAGCCGGTCGCCCGGTCCTTCCGACGGTCGGTCGGGGTGCCCGCGGCACACGCCCGCTCCGGCCGCTCTCCGACGGACCCCGCGCCGGGGATCGGGTCGTGGCAGGATTTGTCAGTGTTTGGCAGCCCCGGGGCCGTTTTTCCTCCTCCGGTGCCCGCGTCCCCACCGCGGGCTCCTGGTTCGGTGGGTGGTCGGGCGGCCGGCCCGCCTCCGGGCGGGGCCCCACCCGGTCCGCCCGGCTCCGGGTCGTCTCCGGGCTCCTCGTCCTCCGGGTCCTGGTCCACGCCCCACTTGTCCTTGCCGGCCGCGATCCGCTCCAGGGCGGTCACCCGGTCCTCGACGTCGACCTGCTCCCGCATCTTGAGGGTCAGGTCGACGACCGCCTTGGCCGCCTTGAACCCGACGTGCGGGTTCGGGTGCCGGACCAGCTGATTCAGCTTGAAGCAGGCGTCGGTGAGCCCGGTGGTGAGCATCCCGTAGGCGGGGGACAGGGCGGCCGCCTGGGTCGCGCTGAGGCGGTCCCGGAAGGTCGGGTTGGCGAGCCGGCGGAAGACGGTCCGCTCGCTGAC
>JAQGHQ010000351.1 GCA_028288765.1 Gemmataceae bacterium
GTGGGGACCGAAGGGAAGCTCGGCGGGCAGGCGGACGTGAAGGGGGTGGCCGGGACGTGGAAGGACCTGACGGACAGCGTGAACTTCATGGCCGGGAACCTGACCAGCCAGGTCCGGAACATCGCCGAGGTGACCAAGGCGGTGGCGGCGGGTGACCTGTCCCGGAAGATCACGGTCGACGTGAAAGGTGAGATCCTGGAGTTGAAGAACACGGTCAACACGATGGTCGACCAGCTCCGGTCGTTCGCGTCGGAGGTGACCCGGGTGGCGAGGGAGGTGGGGACCGAAGGGAAGCTCGGCGGGCAGGCCCGGGTGGAAGGGGTGTCCGGCACCTGGAAGGACCTCACCGACTCCGTGAACAGCATGGCCGCGAACCTGACCGCCCAGGTGCGCGGGATCGCGAAGGTCGTGACCGCGGTCGCGAACGGGGACCTGAAGCGGAAGCTCACGGTCGAGGCGAAGGGCGAGATCGCGGAGCTCGCCGAGACGATCAACGAGATGATCGACACCCTGGCCACGTTCGCCGATCAGGTGACCACCGTGGCCCGCGAGGTCGGGGTCGAGGGGCAGCTCGGCGGCCAGGCGAAAGTGCCCGGGGCGGCCGGGATCTGGAAGGCCCTGACCGAGAACGTCAACCAGCTGGCGGCCAACCTGACCACGCAGGTCCGGGCGATCGCCGAGGTGGCCACGGCGGTGACCAAGGGGGACCTCACCCGGTCGATCACGGTGGAGGCCCAGGGCGAGGTGGCGGCCCTGAGTAACACCATCAACGAGATGATCCGGAACCTGCGGGACACCACCCAGAAGAACACCGAGCAGGACTGGCTGAAGACCAACCTCGCGAAGTTCAGCCGGATGCTCCAGGGGCAGCGGGACCTGACGAACGTCGGCCGGATGGTGCTGTCCGAACTCTGCCCGGTGGTCTCCGCCCAGCTCGCCGAGTTCTACGTCCTCGACGGGGACAAGGAGACCCCCCAGCTCACCCTCCTCGCCGGGTACGCGTCCGACGGGCGGGAGGCGGTCGGCAAGCGGATCGGGCTCGGCCAGGGCCTCGTCGGGCAGTGCGCCCTGGAAAAGCAGAAGGTCCTCATCGACCACCTGCCGCCGGACTACCTCCGGATCTCGTCCGGGCTCGGGTCGGCCCCCCCGCGGAGCATTCTCGTCCTGCCCCTCATCTTCGAAGGGCAGGTCCGCGGCGTGCTCGAACTGGCGTCGATGAGCGGGTTCAACTCGAGCCACCAGGCGTTCCTCGAACAGCTCACCGAGTCGATCGGGATCGTGCTCAACACGATCGAGGCGAACATGCGGACCGAGGACCTGCTCAAGCAGTCCCAGTCCCTGGCCCAGCAGCTCCAGACCCGGCAGGAAGAACTCCAGCAGACGAACGAGGAGCTGCAGGAGAAGGCCCAGCTGCTCGCCCACCAGAACCAGGAGGTCGAGCGGAAGAACCAGGAGGTCGAGCAGGCCCGCCAGGCCCTTGAGGAGAAGGCGAAACAGCTCGCCCTCACGTCCAAGTACAAGTCCGAGTTCCTGGCGAACATGAGCCACGAGCTCCGGACCCCGCTCAACAGCCTGCTCATCCTCTCGGACCAGCTGTCGAAGAACACGGACCGGAACCTGAACCCGAAGCAGCTCGAGTTCGCCAAGACGATCCACTCGTCCGGGAACGACCTGCTGATGCTCATCAACGACATCCTCGACCTGTCCAAGATCGAGTCCGGGACGGTGGTGGTGGACGCCGGCGAGCTCCGGCTGAACGACCTCCAGGGGTACACCGACCGGACGTTCCGGCACGTCGCCGAGTCGAAGAGCCTCGGGTTCCTCACCCGGTTCGACCCGCGGCTGCCGAAGTCCATCTACACGGACGCCAAGCGGCTCCAGCAGATCATCAAGAACCTCCTGTCGAATGCGTTCAAGTTCACCCACCACGGACAGGTGACGTTGACCGTCGAACCGGCCGCCGGGGGGTGGAGCTCGGACAACGAGGAACTGAGCCGGGCGACCGAGGTGCTCGCGTTCTCGGTCTCCGACACCGGGATCGGGATCCCGGTGGACAAGCAACAGATCATTTTCGAGGCGTTCCAGCAGGCCGACGGGTCGACCAGCCGGAAGTACGGCGGGACCGGGCTCGGGTTGGCCATCAGCCGGGAACTGTCGCGGCTACTCGGGGGGGAGATCCGGCTGGTCTCGACCCCGGCCCGGGGGAGCACGTTCGTGCTCTACCTGCCGGCGGTGTACACCCCGCGGGCCGGCCGGAAACTCTCCGCCGGGACCGACGGGCCGACGTCCCTCTTCCCGCTGGGCTCGGGCGACCCCTTCGCCGGTCAGGCGGCGCTGGACCGGGGCGGGGCGGAGCGGAATGGGCACACCGCGGAAGACCGCGGGCGGGCTGCGGACGCGGACGAGCTGGACAGCGTCACCCGGCTGAACGAGTTCGGGGACGACCGGGCCGACATCCGGCCCGGAGATCAGGTGCTCTTGATCGTAGAGAACGACGCCGGGTTCGCCCGGTTCCTGCTCGACGCGGCCCGGGAGAAGGGGTTCAAGGGGGTCGTCACGACTCTCGGGGCGGCCGGCCTGGCGATGGCCCGGGAGTACAACCCGGGGGCCATCAACCTGGACATTCACCTGCCCGACATCGACGGGTGGCGGGTGCTCGAACGGCTCAAGAAGGACCCGGGTACCCGGCACATCCCGGTGTGCGTGGTGTCCACCGACGACGCGCGGGACCGGGCCCTGGCCGGCGGCGCGCTGGCGTTCCTGGCCAAGCCGATCCAGAGCAAGGACGTCCTCGACGGGTTACTCGACCACGTGGCCCGCTACCTGACCCGCCCGGCCCGGCGGTTGTTGCTCCTGGACGCGAACGACGCCCGCCGGGACGACCTGGCGGGCCGCCTGGTGGGTCCCGAGCTGGAGATCGCGACTGCCTCCGACGCCCGGACCGCGGTCGCAATCCTCGCCGCCGCCCCGGCGGACTGCCTGGTGGTTGGCGGGCCCGAGGCCGCCGGGCTGGCCGACGGGTTGCTCGCCGCCGCCCCGCCGGCCGACGCCGTCCAGACGCGGCTCCCCGTCATTGTGTACGAAGACGGGGACCCGGCCGGGCTGGGCGGTGAGGGCCCCTGGCGGCGGCTCGGGGACCTGTGCGTGGTCCGGGCGGCGGGGTCCGTCGACGCCCTCCTCGACCTGACCGCGTTCTACCTCCACCGCCCGCTGGCCAAGCTGCCGGAAGAGCAGCGGGAGCGGCTCCTCGGGCACGACCAGCCGGGCCAGTCCCTGGCCGGCCGGAAGGTGCTGATCGTCGACGACGACATGCGGAACATCTTCGCCCTGTCCACCATACTGGAGGAACACGACGCGGTGATCGTGTCGGCCGACAACGGGCGGGACGCGATCCGGATTCTGCGGGACGACCCCGGGGTGGAGATCGTACTGATGGACATCATGATGCCCGAAATGGACGGGATGGAGACGATGCGGGAGATCCGCAAGATCCCGAACCTGAAGCACCTCCCGATCGTCGCGGTGACCGCCAAGGCGATGAAGGGAGACCGGGAGAAGTGCATCGAGGCCGGGGCCTGGGACTACCTCTCGAAGCCGGTCGACGCGGACCAGCTCCTGTCCGTCCTTCGGTCCTGGCTGAACCGCTAGGCTGGTGCAGGAAATCCGGAATTCGAGAAACGAATTCCGTAATGAAGCACAATACCAGGGGCCACTCGGAGGGGGGCGGGTTCCGAACGGGTGAGAGTTCGATTCGGATTTCGCGCTTTGAATATCGGATTTCCCCGGCCCGCTATCATTAGACCGCGGGTCCTGCCCGCTGTCGCGTCTTCGCGAATCGGGTTTCGGGCTTTTTTCCGGGTTTCGCGCTCTGAATATCGGACTTCCCCGGTGGGGCGATGGCTGACGCCGAAATGACGAACATCCTGGTGGTCGACGATCTCAACGAGAAGCTGTTGGCCTACCGGTCGGTCCTGGACGATCTCGGCCTGAACGTGGTCACCGCCCGGTCGGGGGAGGAGGCGCTGGGGCACGTCCTGCGGGCGGAGTTCGCGGTCATCCTCCTGGACGTGCAAATGCCCGGGATGGACGGGTTCGAGACGGCGGCGATGATTCGCCGGCGGCGGAAATCGGCCCACACCCCGATCATCTTCTTGACCGCGTTCGCCGACGAGGTCCGGGTGGCGGAGGGGTACGCGCACGGGGCCGTGGATTACATCTCGACCCCGGCCGTCCCGGAGATCCTGCGGGCCAAGGTCCGGGTGTTCGTCGACCTGTACCGGATGACCCAGCAGGTCCGGCGGCAGGCCGAGGAGCGGATCGTCCTGGCCGAGGAGCGGAGCCGGCGGGAGGCGGCCGAGGAGGCGAACCACCGGCTCGCGTTCCTGGCCAAGGTCGGGGCCGTCCTCGGGCAGTCACTCGACGCCGCGGTCACCGCCCGGGACGCGGCCGGGCTGTCCGTCCCGACCCTGGCCGGGCTCGCGGCCGTCGTGATCCCCCAGCAACGGCAGGGGGAGTGGAATGTGACCCTGGCCCGGGAGGGGCCGGACGGGACCACGGTGGAGGAAGGGATCGGGCGGGAGGTTCTCCCGCCGGACCTTCCCGGTCTCATCGACCGGGTATTGGCCGGGGACGCGCCGGTCCCGGACCCGGACGCCGACGTGGTCGTTCTCCCCCTCCGGGCCCGGGGGCGGCCGTTCGGCGCCCTCGCGCTGGCCCGGGCGCCGGGCGCCCGGGGGTTCGGGGGGGCCGATCTGACCGTGGCCGAGGCCCTCGCCAGCAGGGCCGCGATCGCCCTGGAAAATGCCCGGCTGTACCAGGACGTCGAGGAGGCGGACCGGCAGAAGAACGAGTTCCTGTCCATGCTCGCCCACGAACTCCGCAACCCCCTTGCCCCGCTCCAGAACGCGGCCGAGGTGATCCGGCTGAAGGTCCCGAACCACCCCCAGGTCACCTGGGCGCGGGAGGTGATCGACCGCCAGCTGAAACACATGGTCCGGCTGGTCGACGACCTGCTCGACGTGTCCCGGATCACCCGGGGGAAGATCAGGCTGAAAATCGAGGTGGTCAACCTGGCCGACGTCGTCGCGCACGCGGTGGAAGCCGGCCGGCCGCTGATCGACGGGGCCGGGCAGCAGTTCGATCTGGTCCTCCCGCCGGACCCGGTCTGGGTGAACGGGGACCCGGCCCGCCTCGCCCAGGTCATCACGAACCTGCTCAACAACGCGGCCAAGTACACCGAGCGGGGCGGTCACATCAGGCTCAGCCTCGGCCGGGACGACGGCTCGGCGGTCGTGCGGGTGCGGGACACCGGGATCGGGATCCCGCCCGACATGTTGGGAGCGGTCTTCGACCTGTTCACCCAGGTGGACCGCTCCCTGGACCGGTCCCAGGGCGGGCTCGGGATAGGGCTGACCCTGGTCCACCGGCTGGTGACCATGCACGCCGGGACGGTGACGGCCCACAGCGACGGCCCGGGGCAGGGGAGCGAGTTCGTCATCCAGCTGCCGGCCGTCCCGGCCCCGGTGGGGCGGCCCGGAATGGCCGACGGCCCCGTGTGCCGGACGTCCCCGACGAGCCTCTCCATCCTGCTCGTCGACGACAACGTCGACGGGGCGGAGAGTCTGGCGGCCCTGCTCCGGTTGGTCGGCCACGACGTCCGCCTCGCCCACGACGGGCCGGTGGCGGTCGACGCCGCCGTCGGTTTCCGCCCGGACACCGTCATCCTCGATATCGGGTTGCCCGGGATGAACGGGTACGACGTCGCCCGTCGCCTCCGGGCGACGCCCGAGACGGCGGCGGCCGTCTTGATCGCCGTGACCGGCTACGGGCGGGACGAGGACCGGCGGCAGGCCCACGAGGCGGGCTTCGACCACCACCTCGTGAAACCCGTCGAGTTCGTCACGCTTCGACAGTTACTCGCCACCGTTGCCGCCTCCGCCCGCGCCCCGCGGGCGACCGTCGAGTCGTGACCGCCGGATCACCCCGCCCGCCCCCACCCCGGTTCTCCTGCGTTCTCAACAGGTGTCTTCAAAGCGGTGAGAAGCGGAAGGCCGTGTCTGATTATCCCCCGGCCGGGGTTCTGGGGGTGAGTCATGGGACCTGACCCGTCTACCCAGGCGACCCCCGAGGCCGACCGGCTCGTCGAGGACGTGCTCGACGGCCGGACCGAGGCGTTCGCAGGTCTCGTGCGCCTGTACCAGGAGACGATCTGGCGGATCGCCGCCGTGCTCCTGAGAGACCGGGACGCGACCGAGAACCTGGTCCAACAAGTCTTCGTCGACGCGTACCTGCATCTCGACCAGTACGAACCCGGGACGGACTTCGGGGCGTGGATCCGGACCGTCGCCCGGAACCGGCTCCGGAAGGAGCTCCGCACGGCTTCCCGCGAGGACCGCCGGCTGGCGACCTACCGCGAACGACTGACCCAGCGGCTCCGGGCCGAGGCCGGGACCGGCCGGGACGACGCGGACAGCTACCTCGCCGCCCTCGAGGGGTGTCGTGAAGCCCTCACCGCCCGCGACGCTTTGTTGATCCGGATGCGGTACGAGCGGGGGATGTCGTTCGAGGCGATTGCCGCCCGGCAGGGGCAGACCCCCGAGGCGGTCCAGCGGATGATCTCCCGCATCCGGGTCCGGCTCCGGGGCTGTATCGAAGGGAAACTGGCGGACACATGACCCGCGCCGAAGAACTCACCCTGAAACTGCTCGACGGGTCTCTCGCGGACGCCGAGTGGGGTGAACTGAACACGCTCCTGGCCGCCGACTCTGCCGCCGAAGCGGAACACTTCGCCTTGCTCGACCTGGAAGCTGTCCTCCGCGGGTTCCGGACGGGCTTCGACCTCGTCGGGGCGACGCTCGACCGCGTCAAGAAAGTCCACGCCGAACGAACCGCCGCCGCCGTGATGGCCGAGATCCTGGCCATGCCCTCCCCGGAGTGGGCGCCGAAACCCGCCGCGGACCAGGTCGTCAACCCGCGCCGGAAAGTTTTGTTCCGGTGCCTCGCCGTGGGAACGGTCGCCGCCGCCCTTCTCGTCGGAATCTGGTTCGGGATGAACCCGCCCGACCCGCCGGTCGCCGGCCTCGGCCCCGCCCCCGACGATCTGATTCCGCCGTCGTTCGCCACCGTTACCAGTGTCCTCGGGTCGGTGGAACTCCTCACCCCGGGGGGGGAGGTCGTTCCCGCCGAAGCCGGCCGCGCCGTGGCCCCCGGGCAGACCATTCGGACGGTGGGCGAAGAGAGTTCGGCGGTCGTCGAACTCCCGGACCGGACGCGGTTCGAGATCGAGCCCGACACGACCGTGCGGTTCCCCGCCACCCCGGCGCCCGGTGGGCCGGTGTGGCAGGTCGTGTTGGGTCAGGGGCAGTTAAAGGCGGACGTGCCCGACCGCCCGACCGGCCGCCCGATGCTCGTCAGCACCCCGTCCGCGGACGTGCTCACCCGGGGCGGGTCGTTCGTGGTATCGTCCCTCGCCCCCGAATCGGCGCGGGTGGAGCCGTCGCGGGGGAGCGTCCAGGTCGCCCGCCCGGTGGCCCCGCGGCCGGTGTCGGTCGGGGCGGGCGGGGCCGCGGTGGTACAACCTTGGTTCGAACGTATCACCGTCGAGCAGTACTCCCGGGTGCGGGTCGTCCCGCGCCGGGCCCTCTCGCTTGAGGCGTACCCCGGGGTCCGGGACGCGGTCTTCGCCCCCGGCGGGAGGGAGATCTGGGCCGCGACCGGCAGGATGCTCGTGCGGTGGACCGCGGACGGCGGTACGGCAGAGGTCCCGTTCTTTGCGAAGAAAGGCGGTGACGGGGTGGCCGCGCTGTTCAGCCTCGACCGGACCGCACTCCTCACCTTCGGCGGGGAAAAGCAGGACGGGCTCGTCGTCCGCGCGCTGCCGGACGGGCAGGAGCGGGTGACGGTGGGCGCCCGGATACCCGAGGCGCGGTTCGTCACCGTGGCCCCCGCCGCGCGGTGGGTCGCGACGGCCCAGCCGAAACCGAATCACAAGCGGGTGACCGTGTGGGACGGAGGCACCGGGGCCGTGCGGTTTACCCGCGACGTCGAGGAGGGCATTACCTGCCTGGCCGCGACGCCCGCCGGGGACGCGGTCGCGGTCGGCGTTTCCGATTCGGGGGCGGGGACCCACAACAAGATCGTGTTCTTCGACCCGGTCTCCGGGGACCGGCGGTTCGCCCTCCCCACCCAGCGGAAGGCGGTGACGGCGCTCGCATTTTCCGCCGACGGTCGGTATCTCGCGGCCGGGTTCACCGGGTTCGTCCAGGTCTGGGACGTTCGATCCCGGGACCTGATTCGGACGATCACGGGATTCGAGCGGATTGCCCTCTGTCTCGCGTTCTCCGCGGACGGGAAGCGGCTGGCCGGCGGCACGCAAGACGGTCAGGTGTGGGTGTGGGACGTCCGGTCCGGAAACACCGTTCAGCAGATGGAGGTCGGCGGGCGCGGGGTACGGGCGGTGTGCTTCGGCCCGGACGGAAGGTCCCTTCTCACCGCGGCGAGCCGGGCCCCGGTCGCCGTCTGGGACGTCGTCCCGGAGACCCCGGCCGACCGCACCGAGTAGAAATACCGGATTTTTGACAGGATTAACAAGATTTTATATCATGCATTATCCTGTTAATACTGTCAAAAACCTATTGTTTGAAAAAACATACTTGATTTTACTCGTTACCCACCCCGCTCGGCCTCGGTGATCGGCCGCAGGGCCATCTGCTGGGCGTCGAGCCCGCCGTCCACGTTGATGATCGTTCCGGTGGCGTAGGCGGCCCGGTCGGAGGCGAGGAAGACGTACCAGTGGGCCACGTCGTCCACCGTCGCGATCCGCCGGAGGGGGATCTGGTCGAGGACCGCCCGGCGGCCGACCGGGTCGGACTTCAGGCCGAAGTCGGTGAGCGGGGTTTCCACCAGCCCCGGGGCGACGGCGACGGTGGTGAATCCGAGCGGGGCGAGCTCCACGGCCAGCTGCCGGGTGAGGGCGTTCACGGCCCCCTTGCTCGCGTCGTAGAGGGTGTGGAGCGGTTCCGACCGCGTGGCGTTGAGCGACGTGGAGAAAATGATCCGGCCGCCCCGCCTCGCCGCCCCCGCCCGCCGCACCACTTCCCGCGTGATCGCGATCGAGACCCACACGTTCAGGCGAAAGATGAAGTCGAAGTGGTCGCGGGTGATCTCGGCCAGGGGCGGCTCCTTGTACGTGCCGACGTTGTTCACCAGCACGTCGACCCCGCCCATGGCGGCCCAGGCTTCCGCGACCAGCCGCTCGGGTTCCCCGTCTTTCAGCAGGTCGGCCTGGACGTACCGGGTGGCCGGGTAGTCGCTCAGCAGGCGCTGCACGTCCCGCAACTTGTCCAGCGGCCGCTCGGACGTGACCACGACCGCGGCCCCGCTCGCCGCGAACGCCTGGGCCACCCCCAGCCCGATCCCCTGGCTGCTCCCGGTGATCAGGGCCGATTTACCGTTGAGCATGTGATCGACTCCGCCCCTCGCCGCGGTCCGCGTCCACGGGTAAGGTAGCATCCGCCCCGATCCCGGAGAACCGCCATGGCCGCGATCCCGTCGACCGAAGCCCGCGTGTACGTTGTACAACCGGACGAAGAGGGCCGGTTCCTTCCCGAGGGGCCGCGGGCGGTCGACCTCGACGGGGACGATTTCCTGGTCTGGGTGAACATCCAGACGGCGCCGGACGCCAGGACCGGCACGATCTGGGGCCAGGCCACCGGGCCGGACCTCGACCGGTTCCACATCCCGGCCCCGGGCCGGCCGGGGTTCGCACTGCCCGTCGCGGGCGGGAACCGCGTCCTCGTCGGTCTCGACAAGGAACTCCGGGTGTGCGACCTCGATGAAGTGACGTGGTCGGACCCGATCGCCCGGATTCCGGACACCGACCCGCGGACGATCATCAACGACGCCGAGGTCGTGCCCGGCGGGAAGGCCGTCGTGTTCGGCACGAAGGACACCCGGTTCGCCGCCCCGATCGCCCAGCTGTACCTCTACACCGTCGACGACAACCGGGTGTCGGTCCTGGCGGACGGGCAGACGTGCTCGAACGGGAAAGTGTTCGCGGCCGAGGGGCATGAGCTGATCCTGTACGACATCGACACCCCCACCCGAACGATCGTCCGGTATCGGCTCGACGTGGCCGCCCGGACCGCGATCCATCAGGGTGTCGCAATCGACCTGACCCAGTGGCCCGGCTTCCCGGACGGGATGCGCAGCTGCGGCGACGGCACCGCGATCGTGGCGTTCTACAACCCGGAGCCGGTACCCGCCGGGAAGGCTGTGCGGTTCGACCTGGCCACCGGGCGGGCGGTGGAAGAATGGACGACCCCGGGCTCGCCGCGGGTGACGTGCCCGTGTCTCATCCGGCAGGCCGGCGGGGTGAAGTTGATCCTGACAACCGCGACCGAGGGGATGCCGGCCGATCAGCGGGCGAAGTGCCCGAATGCCGGGAACCTCTTCATTGCCGACACGAGTTTATCGGCCTGTCCGCCGCCCGAGGGCGTGCGGCTATCCGGGTGAAAACGCATGACCGGTTCTTGCGGCCTGATCCGGGTCGGCCTATAGTCACCATTCACTGCCATCCTCCCACCCCGTGGCGCGATGCGCTCCCGACTCACCCGATTACCGTGGCGGATCACCCGACCAGCGCTCGCGCTGGTGTTGGTGATTGCGCAGGCGGTGTCGGCGTTCGGGTTCCCGCTCGTCCGGCCGCGGACCGCGGGGCAGCAGGGCACGTGCGGCGGGGTCGCGTGCGGGTGTGACACGGTTTGTGGCTTGAGCGACGGGTGTTGCTGTGGGCCCGGTCCGACGACACCCGCCCCGCCGCCCCCGCCCCCCCCTCCGGTCCGGTCAGAATCGTGCGCCAAGTGTGGCGGACCTCCTCAGGCGTGCTGCTGCTCGGAACCGGAACCCGTTCCCGAACCGCCGAAGTGCTCCCGCTGCCTCGAACGCGAGCTGGCGAAAAAGGCCGGCTGCTCCAAATGCCGCGACGAACATGTCCCTGGCCGGGCGGCATCACCCCGGCCCGCGGCGACCGATGACTCGACCCTCGCGGTGAAGTGGGTGGCCGGATGGAAAGCCCGGCACTGTCGTGGCGACGGCCCGCTCGGCCTGCTGGTGGAGCTGCCGGCCGTCCCGGCAACGGTTCCTGCCCGTCCGCTCGCCTCTTCGCCCCCGGTTGGCAGCATCGACCTGGCCGATTCCCACTTCTCTTCTCTCCGCGCGATTCCGATCGACCCACCTCCCAGGCGCGGGTGAGTTCTTCCCCCGCGTTCCCACTCCGGTGATCCCGGCGGCACGGCCGCCGGCCCGATGATTCTGCGTCCGGCCCGCGCCCACCCGTGCGAAGCCGTCTCAACAGTCGCGCGTCTACCCTGGGAGTTCACCCGCCATGCTCCGGCGCAAGGCTTTTACCCTCATTGAGCTGTTGGTGGTGATCGCCATCATCGCGATCCTGATCGGCCTGCTTTTGCCCGCGGTCCAGAAGGTCCGCGAGGCCGCCGCCCGGACCAAGTGTCAGAACAACGCGAAGCAGCTCACCCTCGCGGCAATGAACTATGAGAGCGCGAACGGCAAACTCCCCGGGTTCGGAGCCACCTGGCAGTGGGGGTACTCCACCCAGGCGTACATCCTTCCCTACGTCGAGCAGGGGAACCTTCAGAACCTGATCGACTTCAAACAGCCCCTCCTGCTCGACACCTACGCCACCTTCAACCCGGCCAATCAAGCGGCCGCCAAGACCGTCGTCCCGCTCCTGCTCTGCCCGAGTGACGGCCAGAACCCGATCTTCACCGGGTACAACAAGGGGTCGACGGTGTGGGCGGGGACGAACTACGTGGTCAACTTCGGGTCCGGGCTCGGCACGTTGTACGACGGGTCGTTCCCGACCGACGGGGTGTTCTACCTCGGGTCGGCCGTCCGGCTCACGGACATCACCGACGGCACCTCGAACACCGCGATGGTCTCCGAGACGCTGCTCGGGCTCGGGTCCGACACGACGGGCGCGGTCCCGACCGACCCGAAGCGACAGATCGCCGACATCACCAGCCTGGTCAAGCCGACCGGCACATCCCCGGGGGTGACCCCGGCCATGACCGACTCGGCGTGCGGGTCCGCCCCGAAGTGGGCCGGGGACCGGGGTGTGTCGTGGATCTGGGGCCGGATGCAGCGGACCTCGTTCAACACCTACCTACCGATCAACAGCCCTGCTTCCGACTGCCACGCCCACGGCCGGGGGTGGTTCGCGGTCCGCAGCAACCACACCGGCGGGGCGAACGTCGCCCTGTGCGACGGGTCCGTCCGGTTCGTCCGGCAGTCGATCGCGATCGACACCTGGCGGTCGATGGCCACCCGCAACGGCAACGAGGTGCCGGGCGACTTCTAGCAGGTGCGGGGCACGGACGCCCCCTTGCGAACCCACACCCCACGTTCTTTCCGGGACCACCTCATGAACCGATACGCATACAGGGCCGGGTGGGTCAAGTACGGGCTTCTCACCGGCCTGGTCGCGATCGGCGGGGCCGGCGGCCTATACCTTTCCGGCGGGTGGCCGGGTGCCCCCGCGTCCCCGCCCGACCTCAAGAACAGTGGGGAGCCGGCTGAGCCCGCGCCTCCGGTGGCCCACCGGTTCCCCCTTTCGGCGTTAGACGCGAAGGACACGATCGAGACCCCGAGTTTGGCCGCCGACTCGGCCGGGGTTGTGTTCCTCACCTGGGCATCCAAGACCGCCGAGACCGAGCGGACCCTGTTCCTGACCCGGACGGCCGACGGCGGCCGCTCCTTCGACGCTCCGAAGATGGTCGGGAAGGGGGGTGTTTACAAGACCTCGGCCCGCGGCAAGGCCGGCGGCTACGAACGTCGGGCGACCCCGCACCTCGCGGCGGACGGGGGCCGGCTCCACCTGGCCTGGGGTGAGGCCCTGCCGGACGGGTCGGGCCAGCGGATGGTGCTGGCAACCTCGACCGACGCCGGGGCCACCTTCACCGCGCCCCGGCCCGTCCACCGGGCGGTTCACACCAAGGTCGCGTTCACCGCGTTCACCCCCGGGCCGGGAGGGATGCTGGCCTGTTCGTGGCTGGACGACCGGGCGGGATCCCAGCAGCCGTTCGCCTCCGTCCGCCGGGTCGGGGCGGAGGGGTTCGAACCGGAACTGGTCGTCCACCCGGGGCAGAACGGGAAGGGGGTCTGCCCGTGCTGCCCGACGGCCGCGTGCTTCGCCCCCGACGGGACGCTTTATGTCGCCTTCCGGAATGTGACCGACGGCTACCGCGACATCGCGGTCGGCCGGCTGCGGCCGGGGCAGGGGGCTTTCGACGGGCCGTTCCCGGTTGTGTCGAACACCTGGAAGTTCGACGGGTGCCCGCACGACGGGCCGTCGCTGGCGGTGGTCGGGGACGCCCTGCACGTCGTCTGGATGGACGGCCGGTCTGGGGTGCCGCGGGGTTACCACGCCCGGGCCGGGCTGGCGGAGATGAAGTTCGAGGCCCGGGAGCTGCGCCCCGGGGCGGTCGGCACGCAGGGGAACCCGAGATTGTTCGCGGACGCGTCCGGCGGGTTGCACGCGGTCTGGGAGGAGAGCCTGGGCGCCGAGCCGGCGATCTCGCAGGGGCACACCGGCCACCAGCACGGCCCGCCGAAGGTCGGGGCCGGGGGCGGGCGGGCGATCGTATACGCCCACATGCCGGCCGGGGCGGGAGGGTTCGGACCGGCCCGGGCGGTTGCCCCGAGGCCGGGGGCGTTCCAGACCCGGCCGACGGTGACCGGGACCGCGGGCGGGGATCTGTTCGCCGCCTGGATGGAGCTGGACGAGTCCGGCAAGGCGGTGGTCGCGACCCGGCTGGCCCCGGGGGTGAGCCGTGAGTGACCCGGCCACCCTCCCCGTCGGACGGCCGTCGCGGTTCCTGCCGGTTGCTGTGGCGGCCGTCGCGGTCGCCGCTGGAGTCGGCTGGGCGGTCGGGACATTCCGCCCCGCTCAGCCCGAGGTCACACTCCCCGGGTCGAACCCGGCACCGGCGGCGGATGCCCCACCCCCCGATCGTCGGGGCGAGCTGCTCTTCCAAGTCCACTGCGCCTCGTGTCACGGGCCCGACGGTCGGGGGGACGGGGCGAACGCGGCCGTCCTCCGGCCCCCGCCCCGGGACTTCGCCGCCCGGCCGTGGCGGTTCTCGGTCACGGGGGAGTCGGTTCGGAAGGTGACCCTGGAGGGTATCCCGGGGACGGCAATGGGGTCGTTCCGCGCGGCCGTGGCCCCGGCCGACGTGGCCCCGCTCGTGGGGTACGTCCTCCATCTTGCCACGTCCCGACCGCCGGTGCCCTACGTGCTGACGGAAGAGGAGAAGCTGCTCCGGGAGGCCGGGTTCATCGACCTACAGGGGACGGACCCGCCGCCTCTGGCCGTTTCGGACGCCGCGGACAAGCAGGTGAGGCTCTCGGACCTGAAGGGCCGACTGGTCCTGGTCCACTTCTGGGGCGTGGCCTGTGTCCATTGCTTGAAGGAGATGCCGCACTTGAAGGAGCTGGAGGCCGGGCTCGCCGGACGGGGGTTCACGGTCCTGCACGTCTGCACGGACGCGGACGATGTCAAGGACGCACAGGAACTGGCCGGGCGGGCGGCACCGGGCGTTCGGGTGTTCGCGGACGGAGCCGGGGTCGGTTTGGCCCGGTTCGAGGTCCAGACCCTCCCGACGGTCTGGCTGATCGACGCGGCCGGAAAAGCCGTCGGACGATCCCACGGAGCACGGGACTGGACCAACCCGGCCCTTCGACAGCTGATCGAGCACTGGCTCCCGGCCTCTCGCCCGGCCGTGCCGTGACCGCAGTGTCCGGAGCGCGTATTGACAGAGTCGAGGCAGCAACCTGGAGTTCATCGCCATGTCCCGTCGAACCGCCTTCACCCTGATCGAGTTGCTGGTGGTGATCGCCATCATCGCGATCCTGATCGGCCTGCTTTTGCCCGCCGTCCAGAAGGTCCGCGAGGCCGCCGCCCGGTTGAAGTGCAAGAACAGCCTCAAACAACTCGGGCTGGCGCTGCACGGCTATCACGACCGGATGAACGGGTTCCCGCCGGGGTACCAGACGAACGTGGCCGCCGACAACTCCGACCTCGGCCCGGGCTGGGGGTGGGCGGCGCTCCTGCTCGATGACATCGAACAAGGAAACCTGAAGAAGCAGATCCGCTTCGACCTCCAGATCAGCGACCCGGCCAACGCCCAGGCCCGGGTGATGACGATCCCAATCCTCATCTGCCCGTCCGAGGTAAAGACCGGCACGTACTCCGTGGTGGACAGCGGGGGCAACCCGATCTGCGACGTCGCCCGGAGCAGCTACGTCGCCATGAACGGCGTGCTCGGGGTTAGTAGCGACGCCTTCGACAACAACGGCGCGTTCCTCCGCAACCGCACCATGCGGGTAGCCGACATCACGGATGGGTTGAGTAACACCGTATTCGTGGGCGAGCGGTGTACCTCCATGTCGAGTGTCACGTGGACGGGGGCGGTGACGAACGGGGTCGTCCCGGCCGTGCGATACCCGGCCCCGGCGGACCAGCTGGCCAACGCCGAGGCGGCTTCGGCGCTCGTACTCTCCCACGGCAGTCGGGATCACCTCCCGAACAACCCGCTGGTGTTCGACGCCGACGCGACCGCCAGCTTCCACATCGCCGGGGTCAACTTCCTGTTCGGGGACGGGTCGGTCCAGCCGATCTCGAACAGCATCGACGGGCTGGTCTACGAAGCACTGCTGACCCGGGCCGGGGGCGAAGCCGTGAGCGGAAGCGGCTACTGAGCCCGCGGAGTCCCAACACAAGTTCAGGAGGGCGTGCCGTGCGGTTCGGAGTTGTTGCCGTGGTGCTTCTTCTGGCGGCGGGATGTCGCGCCCCGTCGACCGAGGACTGGCTCCGGCAGCTCAAGGATTCGGACGTGGTGAAGCGGCGGGAGGCGATCCGGGAACTGGGGGCCCGGCCGGGCGAGGCCGGGAGCGTCGTCCCGGCACTGACCGAGGCACTGGGCGACGAGAGCAGCTACGTCCGCCACGACGCGGCCACGACCCTGGGCAAGTTCGGGCCGGATGCGAAGGAGGCCGTGCCGGCATTGACCACCGCCCTGAAAGACAAGGATCACAGCGTCCGGGTCGCGGCCGGGGCGGCGCTGAAGCGGATCGACCCGCAGGCCGCGAAGAACGTGGGGGGGATGCCCGCACGGGACGCCATGCACGGGCGCCCGTGACAAGACGGAGTGGTGTGACAATGAGGCCCGGTCCCAACAGGCGGGAGGCCGGCGTAGACGACCGCCGCGACGGCAGGCGGACCGCAGGGGTGGGTGGTGGTAACGCAGCGCTAGCCCTGGTGATCGGCGACGATCCGGTCCGCCCGGCGTGTGGCGGCCCAGCCGACAGCGGGTTCGATCCCCGCCCGGGTCACTCTCCCGGTGGTCGTGTAAACCGGGAGGATGTGAGCGTTCGACCGGACGACAATCTCGGCTCGATTCTCGACCGCCGGGGTCCGGAGTAGGGCACTCTATTCTGGGCGACGGTCGCCCGGTTGGGGAAGCCTCTCACCTGTGAGTGGAGGACTGGCTGATGGTGCGGAAGGTGTTACGGGCGGCGCTGTGCGCCGCCCTCGGGCTGGGGATCGTGTCCCTCTCGGTTGAGACTGTCGCGTCGGCCAAGGACAAGAAGGACGAGAAGCTGCCGGACATCCCCGCCATCATGAAGAAGGCCCACGCGAAGACCGATGGGTACCTGGACAAGATCGCGGCCGAGGCCAAGGCCGGGAAGTGGGAGGACGCGGAGACCGACGCCAAGAGTCTGGTCCTGGCCGGGGAAGCTCTGGGCAAGAACACCCCGCCGAAGGGCGACGCGAAGCCGTGGGAGAAGCTGTCCGCCAAGTACGTCGACAGCGCCAAGGCGGTGGCCGATGCCACCGAGAAGAAGGACGCCAAGGCGGTGACCGCCGCCCTCGGGACGATCCGGAAGTCCTGCGGGGCGTGCCACAGTGCCCACAAGGGCAAGTAGTCGTCCTTGAAAGCCACCCGCCCGGCCGTCCGGTCCGGCGGGCGGGGTGGTCCTCCGAACGTCCCTGCGCGACGTTCCCACTGGCCCTGGCTACCGGCTCACGAGTGGGAACGAAGTCGCCCCGCCTGACGGCCGCGGCCGCCCGATCCCGTGACCTCGGCCGGTTCCTTCTTTTCGTCTACCGCGCTTGCACCGCCCCCGGGCCGCCCTTACTATCCACTCCACATTCCACCCCCGAACCGGCCCCGCGGAGTGTTGGGGTATGGCCCGCGACCGCCGACCGACATCGCCGGGCGATTCCGCGTGGGAGCGGGCGATGCGCCTGTTCCGGACGGGCTCGCCCGAGTTCGTCGAAGCGGTCCGGACGGTCACCGAGGCCAAAGGGCTCGCGGCCTTCGCGGAGACGTGGTACACCGACACCCGGATCGAGGCCCGGCGGTTCCTGAACGCCTACCTCGAACGCCCGTTCAACGCCGTCCGTCACGAGCCGCTCGTCAAGCGGCTGTTCAAATTCGCGGACAACACCGGGGACGACGCCACGATGGCCCGGTTCCTGGTCGGGTTCGACCGCTCCGTCCGCCGCCGGATGTCGACCCGCCGCCGGTACGATTATCGGGCGAGGAGCTGGGAGGAGTCCCCGGTCATCGCCACCCCGCCGGACACAGCTCTCCCCCGCGATGATCGGTTCCTCTCGGGCCCCTGGTTCCAGCAGAACCGGGATAAGTTCGTCGCCGGCCGGGTTCTGTTCTCGGTCCCCACCCGGAATTACCTCCGCCGGCGGGCGTGGCGGTATTTCCGCCGGCTCGGCCGCAAGTACCCGGACCGCTATATCCCCGCCGTCTCGGTTGCCCTCAAGCTCTATACCGACGCGGACGTCCCGGACGGCCTCGGTCTCCTCGACAACTGGGGGCTGGTCCACGTCCTGTTCCACCACTCGCCGACGCTCGAAGCCCGCCCCACCGGGTGGCGGGTTGCCGCGAATGGGTCGCTGGCGAGACTCCAACCCGACCCAATGTTCCGCAAGCTCTGGCTGCGGAGCCCGGAGCCGATCTTCGACCTTCTGACCCAGGCGCGGTGCCGCCCGGTCCGACTCTGGGCGATCCAGATGCTCAAGCGGCATTTCCCCGACCGGCTCGCGAAGCTGACGGTCGAGGAACTGCTGGCGTGGCTCGAATCGCCGGTATCTGAGCTCAACGACCTTGCTGTGGAGTTACTGGAGAAGGTCTCGGGACTGGACAAGATCCCGGTGGAACGCTGGCTGAAGCTGACCGGGTCGGCGCGCCCGGAAGTGCTCGACCGGCTCTGTGCGCTGGTCGCGCAGCTGGTGAAACCCGAGCAGGTGTCATTTTCGGATGCGGTAAGGCTGGCGATGGCCCGGCCGATCCCGCTCGCGAAGCTCGGGCAAGCACTGCTCACGCCGAAACACCCGACGTCCGATGACGAGGTGCGGGCGGTGTTCGGGCTGCGGGAGGCGGAAGCCGAACCCCTACGGGACGGTCTGGTCAAGTGGGCGTGCGACGTCCTCGGCCGCCAGCCCGGGTTCAAGCCCGAATGGGTGCTGGAATTCCTCGACAACCGGCACGAGGACGTACGGGAGCAAGGCTGGACGTGGCTCCAAACTGACGAGCGGGCGCGGGAGAGCGCGACCGTCTGGCAGCGGTTGCTCGAATCGCCCTACGACAACGTCCGGCTCCGGCTCGTCGCGATGCTCGAAGACCGCGCGAAGGAGCGGGACGGCCTCGACTCGTTCTCCCCCGGCCTCGTGCAGTTCCTCTGGGCGTCGGTGCTCCTGAACATCCACCGCGGGGGGCGGGCAAAGCCGTTCGTGGTCCGGCAGATCATGGATCGACTCGGCCGGAAGCCCGACGAGGCAGCTGATCTGCTCCCGATTGTGGCGGTGGCGCTGCGGTCGGTACGGGGGCCGGAGTTCCGGGCCGGGCTCGCCGGGCTGGCCGGGTTCGTGACCCGTTACCCGCAGCACCGTCCCCTCGTCGAACGCGGGTTTCCGGAGTTGCAACTGGCCTGATGGCGTGGGGGCAGGCGGCCCAGGGCTTCCGCCCTGGGCTAAGAACGGCCGCCGCTCCGCGGCTTCAGACTTTGAGCCCCGGAGGGGCGATCGTTCTTAGCCCAGGGCGGAAGCCCTGGGCCGACTACGAGAGCGAATCACGGTGTCCCGTCGCGGTCCGAGACCACGATGCTGCGGTGTTCCGCCGCGGCGGAGGTTGCTCGCGATTGCGTCCCCGGAGCCGTTGGTCTTTTCGCCGGCGGCGGGTGCCGTC
>JAQGHQ010000380.1 GCA_028288765.1 Gemmataceae bacterium
GCGGCGACGAGAACCTGTACGCCGAAGTCGCCTCGTTGTTCCGATCCGACACCCCGAAGGTGACGGACGACCTCCGCCGGGCGGTCGCGGCCGGGGACGCGCCGTGGATCCACCGGGCGGCCCACGGGCTGAAGGGGGCGGCCCTCTACGTTGGCGGTCGGGCGACGGCGGACGCCGCCCAGACCCTCGAGGAGATTGGGGCGGTCGGTGACTTGACCCACGCCCGGTCCGCCCTCGAGGTGCTGACCCGCGAGATCGACCGGCTGACCGCCGCCCTGGCCGACGGCGCGGGACTCGCCGTCGTCTGAGACCCTCCTAACGAAAGGACTACCCATGCCGGATCTTCCCGCCGTGGTCACCAACGACCCCACTCCGGCCCCGCCCGACGCCCGGGGCCACGTCTGCCAGGGCAGCATCTCCGGAACCGTCCCGAACCCGGCCCGCCGCGTCGCCGCCGCCCCTTCGCGCGTCCTCATCGCCGAGGACGACACGGTCTCGCGGACGGTCCTGGAACGCACCCTCCGCGGGTGGGGCCACGACGTGATCGTCACCCGGGACGGGGCCGAAGCATGGGCCACCCTCCTGACCGAGAACGCCCCGCGGTTGGCGATCCTCGACTGGATGATGCCCGGGTTGGAGGGGCCGGAAGTCTGCCGGCGGGTGCGGGCGTTGGCCCTGCCGGTCCCGACGTACCTCCTCCTGCTGACCGCAAAGGGGCAGACGGAGGACATCGTGACCGGGCTGGACAGCGGGGCCGACGACTACGTGACCAAGCCGTTCGACCGACAGGAGCTGCGGTCCCGGATCCGCGTCGGGGAGCGGGTACTGGCGCTCCAACAGGGGCTGGCGGATCGGGTCCGGGATTTGGAGGTGGCCCTGGGGCAGGTGAAGGAACTGAAAGGGTTGTTGCCGATCTGTGCGTACTGCAAGGCGGTCCGGGACGACCGGAACTACTGGCACCGGGTGGAGACGTACATCACGGCGAACTCGGCGGCCCGGTTCACCCACGGGATCTGCCCGGGCTGCTGGAAGGACGTGATCGAGCCGGAGTTGGCCTCCCAGGTGGTTGAGAGTTAATTCGACTGGTCGACTTCCACCGGTTGGCCGTCCGAGACCTGGGACAGGTCGCCGTCGACGACGGCCTCGGTGCCGTCGAACGCCACCCAGGTCCCGTCCGCCGATCCGGTCGAGCGGCCGAGCTTCCCCGTCACCTCAATCCAGGCCCCGTCGCTCACGCCGGTCTGCACCGGGGTCCGCACGGCCTTGCCGTCCACCACCAGGTAGCAAACGGTCTGGTTGCCGATCTGGGTGACGGCCGACACCGGCACGGCCCGGACGCCGGGCCGCTCGATCAGCACCGACCCGTAGGCGTACATGCCGGGGAGGAACTTCCCCTTCGGGTTCGGGATCTCGATCTGGGCCGAAAGCGTGCGGCTGGTGCTGTCGAGCGCCCAGGACGTCCGCGTGACCCGCGCCTCGAACTCGTTCCCCGCCACCGCGGGAACCCGCACGCGGGCCTTGGCGCCTGGGGCCACGTAGGCGGCGTCGGCCTCCGGCACCCCGACGAAGAACAGCACGGGGTCACTGCGGACGAGGACGTACAGCGGCGTCGCCCGGCTGGGCGACACGCCCTGGGAAAAGGAGCCCTGCGAGGGGTCCCCGGTCGCGGGCAGCACGAAGTCCCCGCTGTTCACGTTGCGGGCGAAGACGACGCCGTTGTAGGGTGCGCCGATCGTGAGGTAGCCGACCAGCGCCGCCAGCCGGCGCTCCTCGGCGTCGGAGACCCGCACCTTCGCTTCGGCGACGGTGACGTCCACTTTGGTCTTCTCCAGGGTGGCCTCCGCGGCCAGGCGCTGGGCGTCGCGGTTCTTGACCGCCACCCGCGAGGACTGGAGGGCCGCCTGGCTCGACTTCAATTGCCGCCGCGTCTCGTCGAGCACCTGTTGGTCTACCACCCTCTCCGCGACGAGGCCGGTGAGCCGCTTGACCTCGCCGTCCCAGCGCTCCACGTCGGCCTCGTAGCGATTCACGTCGGCGCGGGTCTGGGAGACCGTCTCGGTGGAAGCCGTGACGTTGCTCTCCGCGACAATGACGAGCTTGCGGGCCTGCTCGACCATCACCCGATCCAGGTCGGCCTGGGCCTTCATCTGCAGGTGCTGCTCGACCAGCTCGGGGGCGGTCAGCTCGACCAGCGTCGCGCCGGTCTTCACCTGGTCGCCGATGTCCACGTGCCACTTTTGGACGAAGCCGGAAACCTTCGCGTAGATCGCGGTGCGCTCGTACGCCCCGATCACGCCCGGCTGCTCGACGGTGCGCACCACGGTCCGGGGCAGGGCGTGGACCGCCTTGACGGCCGGGGCGAGGCTGACCGGCGACCCGGGAGCCGGCTTCGGATCGGAACAGCCGCCCGCCAGGCCGGGGAGCAGCAACAGGGTAAGCCAGACGCGGGTCATGGGTGGGCCTCCGGACGGGGGGTGGGCGATGCGGCGGGGACGCCGGGCGACGCTTCGGACTCGCGGCCGGCCGGGTCGTAGTTCGGGCTGGCCGGGTCGTCGGGGTGGAGCGACGGCGAGCTGGGTACCCGGTGGCCCATCAGCAGGGCGAAGACGGACGGGACGATGAACAGCGTGACGAAGGTGGATACGACCAGCCCGCCGATCACCGCCCGGCCGAGCGGGGCCTGCATCTCGCTCCCTTGCTCCAGGGCCAGGGCCATCGGGACCATCCCGACCGTCATGGCGCAGGCGGTCATGAGGATCGGCCGCAGGCGGTCCTGCGCGCCGGCCCGGGCGGCCTCGGGGACGGGCTTGCCCTCCTGCCACTCCTTGGCGATGAACGTCACCAGCATGACCGAGTTGGACACCGACACCCCGATGCACATGATCGCCCCCATGAACGACTCGATGTTGAGCGTCGTGCCGGTCGCGAGCAGCACGACCACGATGCCGCAGAGCACGCCCGGCACCGCCGCCACCGCCGCCAGGGCCAGCCGCGACGACTGGAAGTACGCGGTCAAGAGCACCAGAATCACCACCACCGCGATCCCCAGGCCGATCCCGAGTGAGGTAAACAGTTCATACATCGGCGCCACCTGCCCGCGCGTCTGGACGCGGACGCCTCTCGGCGGCTGGCCCGCGGCGGCGACGGCCTGCTCGATCCGGCGGGCGGCCCGGCCGAGGTCCTCGCCCTCGACGTTGGCCGTGATGCTCACGTAGCGCTGCATGGTGGTGCGGTCGATCTCGCCCGGCATGGCGCCCTGGCCCACCTTGGCCACGTCGCGGATCAGCAGGTTCAGGTCGGGGTGCACCATCCCCAGCGGGACCGTCTCCATCTGCGCCGGCGAGTTCATCCGCGGCGTGGGGATCAGGACTTGCACCTGGTAGCTGACGCCGGCCTTCGGGTCGAGCCAGAAGTTGCGGGCGATGTACCGGCTCGACGAGGTGCTCACCACCACCGCGTCGGCCACCTGCTGGGCGGTCGCGCCGCTCAGGCCGGCGCGCTCGCGGTCGATCTCGACGGGCACCGTCGGGTAGTCCAGCTCCTGCTGGAACTTCACGTCGCGCAGGGACGGGATCTTCTTCATCTCCGCCAGGATCCGCTGCGCGTGGGCCCGGGAGTCGGCCAGGTTCGGGCTGGCGACGACGATTTCGACGGGGGTCGGCGAGCCGAAGCTCATCACCTCGCTGACGATATCCCCCGGCTCGAACCCGAAGAGCACCTGCCCGGCCCGCGCCCGGGCCGCCTCCGGGGTCAACCCCTGCCGCTGGAGCAGCTCCGCCAGCCAGGGCTTCACCTTTTCCGGCAGCGCCGTCCGCAGCCGCTCGCGGAACGGTTGCAGGTGAACCCCGCCGCCCTCGCGCAACGCAACCCGCATCTGCCCGTCGTCCGGGCCGCGCATGAACAGGATGAGGTTGTTGATCGAGAAGACCGGCGACACCTGACCGGCGAAGCCCATCGAAATGTCCACGTTCTCGGCGCCGGCCTCCTCCTGAATCACCTGGAGCGCCTTGGTCCAGATCTGGCGGGTGATCTCGAAGTTGGAGCCGGGCGGGGCGCGGAAGCGCACCACGAACTCGCCCGAATCGACCTGCGGGAACAGTTCCGTCCCGAGCCGGGGGCCCAGGCCCGCGAGCAGCGCGGCGCAGAGCCCGAGGTAGGCCGGCACCACCAGCCAGCGCCGCCGCACGAGCCGGCCGACGGCCGCGCCGAATCCGGCCTGCACCCGCGCGAACGAAACGGCCGGGAGACGACGAGAGAGGCGCGAAAGGAGGCCGGGCCGCCGGGCCGGCGGTTCCGCCCCCGCGCCGGCGCTTCGGGCGTCCGGTGGGCCGTGGTGCTTCAACAGCCAGACCGACAGCACCGGCACGACCGTACTGGACAAGAAGTACGACGTGACCATGGCGAACCCGACCGCCAGGGCCAGCGGCACGAACAGCGACCGAACCGGCTCGGCCATGATGAACGCGGGGATGAACACCGACAGGACGCACAAGAGCGCCAGCAGCCGCGGCACGGCGGTCTCGTTGCTGCCGCGCTCGACCGCCCGCGCGAGCGACGGCGTCCGCGTCATCTGCACGTGGATGTTCTCGATCGACACCGTCGCCTCGTCGACGAGGATGCCGATCGCCAGCGCCAGCCCGCCGAGCGTCATGATGTTGATCGTGTTGCCCGTCAGCCAGAGGCCGCACAACGCGCCCAGGAGCGCCATCGGGATGTTGAACACGACCACGATCACGCTCCGCCAGTCGCGCAGGAAGATCAGGATCATCAACCCGGTCAGGGTCGCGCCGATCAGGCCCTCCGTCGCCACGTTCGTCACGGCCGTGACGACGGTCGGCGATTCGTCGAACGCGAAACTGACGTCGACGTCTTCCGGCAGCGCGCTCTTGAAAACCGGCATCCCCTTGTGGACGTTGGACACGACCTCGAGCGTCGAGGCGGTGTTCTTCTTGACGACCGGCAGGTAGATGGACTTGCGGCCGTCTACCAGGGCGTAGCCGTAGTTGACGTCGGTGGCGTCGCTGACCGTCGCGACGTCGCGCAGGTAGACGTTCCGCCCGGGTTTGAGCGGGATACTGCCGAACTCCTTCGGGTCGCGGATCATGGCGTTGTTGGGCACGAGCGGCATTTCGTCGCGGACGTAGAGGTTGCCCGAAGGGCTGATGGCGTTCCCCGCGTTGATGGCGGTGACCAAGTCCTGGGGCGTGAGGTTGTAAGACCGCAGCTTGTCGGGATCGGCGCTGACGGCGATGGAGCGGATGGCCGTGCCGAACGGCGAGGTGGCGACGGTGCCGGGGACGTACGCCTGGACCAGGGCCCGGATCCGGTTCTGGGCCAGGTCCCCGATCTCGCCGAGCGAGCGGGTCTTGCTCCGGAACACCAGGTACCCGACCGGCACGCTCCCGGCGTCCATCTGCATGATGAGCGGCGGCAGCGTACCCGAGGGTTGCCCGGCCTGGGCCCGGGACGCCACGCTGACGACCTGGGACATCGCGCTGGACATGTCGGTGCCGGGGTAGAACGACAGCTGGATGACGGCGACCTGCTGGATGGACTTCGACTCGATGTTGCGGACGCCGTCGACGTACTGGAACCACAGCTCGAACTGGCTAACCAACAGCCCTTCCATCTGGCCGGGGTCGTAGCCGCCGTAGTTGACGAACACGAAGATCTGCGGCTGGTTGATCGGGGGGAAGATGTCGACCCGCATGCGGGTCAGCGCGAGCGCGCCGCCGCCGACCAGGGCCACGACCAGCATCAGCGTGGTGACGGGGCGGCGCAGCGCGAAGACGATCGGGTTCACCGCAGGGCTCCTTTTCGTTCAGGCGGCCGCAGGCGGGGGGCGGTCCGCGGGGGGCCGCGCCGGAGGGAGGGCCCCGCGGTCGCGGCCTCAGAGGATACGCCGATACCCCGAGGCCCGCCGGGCCTTGAACCCATGCCACCCACCACACCGCCCCTGGTAAGCTTTGACGGTTGCGCCCGGGCGGGAGGGCGGACGACGGGAAGCGGGTTTGGGTTTTCCTGCCAGGCCGGCGCCCGCGAGCCGATCAAGGGGACACAGGCAGCTGGCGGATTTCGCGGCCCGAACGTCGTTCCGTCTAAAAGCAGAGGCCCCACATGCGGCGCGAAATCGTTCCGGCTGTCGTCCTGGTGGGTGTTCTCGCGTTCCAGACGGGACTGCGACTGGCTCACGCGCAAAGCCCCTCCGGGGCGCGGCCGGCGGAGCAGCCGCCCGCGCCCCCTTCCGCCCCCGCGCCCGCCGAGTCGCGCGACCTGACGGGGCTGGGGCCGGCGAAGCTGGAAACGGCCGACCGAGCGCTGCCGATCAACCTGGCAACCGCGCTGCGGCTGGCGGACGCCCGGCCGCTGGTCATCGAGGCGGCCCGGGCCGCGGTCGAGACGGAGTACGGGCTCTACGAGCAGGCCCGCGTCCTGTGGGTTCCGAACTTCAACCTCGGCGTCGATTACCAGCGGCAGGACGGCGGCCAGCAGAATCTCTTGACCGGCCAGCTGATCGTGGGGCCCCGCAACCAGTTCCTCGCCGGCGTCGGAGCCCAGGCGGTCTTCGCCCTGACGGACGCGATCTACGCCCCCCTGGCGGAGCGGCAGATCCTGCGGAGCCGGAACTTCGACATCCAAACCGCGAAAAACGATGCCCTGCTCTCCGTCGCCGTGGCGTACTTCGACGTCCAGCAGGCGCGCGGCATCCTGGCGGGCACCCAGGACTCCGTCGCCAAGGGCCGCGACCTCTCCCGCCGGATCACCGCCCTGGGCAGAGGGCTGGCGGCGCCGATCGAGATCGAGCGCGTCCGGGCGACCCTCGCCGACCTGGAGCAGCAAGCCGCGACCTTCCGCCAGGACTGGCGATTCAACAGCGCCACGTTGACCCGCGTCCTGCGGCTCGACCCGGCCGCGGTCGTGGTCCCGCTGGAGCCGCCCCACCTGCAGGTCACCTTGATCTCGCCGAAAGAGTCCGTCGACGCCCTCATCCCGGTCGGGCTGACGAACCGCCCCGAACTGGCGTCGCAGCAGGCGGTCGTGCAGGTCACCTTGACCCGGCTCCGCCAGGAGCGGATGCGCCCGTTCATCCCCAGCCTGGTGCTGCAGTCGAACGCCACGCCCAACGAGCTTCTGGGGGCCGGCGTGTTCGGCACCGGCAGCACCAGCTTGAATGCGTGGGCCGGCCGCAGCGGCTGGGACGCGGCGGCGGTCTGGCAGTTCAAAAACCTCGGCCTCGGCAACCGCGGGCTGGTCACGGAGCGGCGCGGCGAGCAGCGTCAGGCGCTGGTGGAGCTGTTCCGCATTCAGGACCTCGTCGCCTCCGAGGTGGCGCAGGCGCACGCCCAGGTAGAGGCCGCCGCGGTGCGCGTGTGGCGGGCCGAAGTCGGGCTGAAGGCCGCCGTCGCGTCGTACGAAGGCAACCTGAAAGGGCTGAGCGAGACGGTCCGGGTCGGGGAGTTGCTCCAGCTGGTGAACCGCCCGCAGGAGGCCGTCGCGGCGCTGCAGCAGTTGCAGCAAGCCTACATCAACTTCTACACCAGCTCGAACGACTACAGCCGGGCCCAGTTCCGGCTCTTCCGGGCGCTGGGGTATCCGGCCCAGGGGCTGGCCTGCGGCATCTCGTTCGGGCCCGTGATACCGGTGGACACCTCCCGCCCGCCACAAATGGCCCCGGTCCCCGCCCCGGTCCCGGGTAGAGACTACGCGCGCTGACGCCACCGGACCGCGGGGCGGCCCCGCCTTCGCCTCACCGCCCGTCCGATCCCGACGTCCTGTGGTGGAAGTAGTGTCCCTCAAGAAGCCGCTCCTGATCCGAGATTGCCGCCGGTTACAGCCCCGCGCTTTCCGATGCCTCGCGGGCGAAGCCGGCCCAATCGACGTCCTCGCGTCCCTTGGCCACCGTTGCCGTCAGCCGGTCGTGGATCAGGCCGGCCAGCGGCATCGGCACCAGTCCCTCGGCCGCCGTCTCGAGGATTAGCCCGTAGTCCTTGCGGATCAGCGACGGCCGCGCCCCCACCGGGCGGTAGTGCTCGGAAGCGATCATCCCGCCGTAGCCGCGGTACACGAAGCAGTCGAAGAGGGTCTGGCTGAAGAATTCGAAGGTTTGTTGCCGCGGCACGCCGTGTTTCTGGGCCAGGGTGAAGGCTTCGGCCATCGCCTCGATCGCGGCCCCGAGCAGGAAGTTGCCCGCGAGCTTGACCACGGTGGCGCCGCCGGGGTCCTCGCCGAAGTCAAAGACTTCCTGGCTCACCGCCTCCTGGAGCGGCCGCACCCGCGCCCGGGCCGCGGCGTCACCAGAGGTCACGACCCACAGCTTCGCCCGGGCCGCCACCTCGGGCTTGCCGAAGACCGGCGAGGCGACGTAGCGGCTGCCGCGGTCCCGGTGGAAGTCTGCTAGCCGGCGCGCCGTGCACGGCGCGATTGTGCTCATCGAGAGATGAATACCGTCGCCCAGGCGGTGCAGGAACCCGCTCTCGCCCAGGGTCACTTCCTCCACCGCCCGGTCGTCGGACACCATGGTGACGACGATGCCGCCGGGCTCGGCCGCCTCCGCCGGGCTGCGCGCCAGGGTAGCCCCCAGATCCAGCAGGGGCCGGGCCTTCTCGGCGGTACGGTTGTAGACGCGGAGGCCGAAGCCGGCCTTGAGAAGATTGGTCGCCACGGCCAGGCCCATGTTGCCCAGGCCGATGAAGCCGACGGTTTCTTTCACCGGAGCACTCTCCTCTCGAATACCGGGCGACGGGGCCGCGTTACCGGGCGCCCGGGACCAGGCCGCGCCAGAACGCGCACCAGCCCGGCCGACACCAGCTCTCACGGCGCGTGGCAGCCGGCGGCGAGGGGCTTGCCGGCGTCCTGCATCGCCCGCAGGAACGTCCGCCCCTCCGGCACCGCACGCAGGCTGGCGTTCACGGTCCCGCCCGGGAGGTGAACCACATCGAACTCCTCCGCGCCGACATCCCTGATCGCGCGATCGACCTCGACCCTGACGGTCTTGTCGAGGTCATTCCGAACTCCCTGGGTCCGGCCGGCCTCGGGTGACGGGACCGTCACCCGGGCCCGGCATCCCGCAGCACCTTCACGAGTTCCGTCAGGTCCGACTCCTCGATCCCGTCGGCGGCAAGAACGGCCACTCGGCTGCCGGTCATCTTGGAGGTGATGATCCTCCGTTGTTGACTACGAGTCCCCGGCGGGCGCAACGGCTCACCGCGGGTATCGTGGACGCGGTCCATGTTTCACGTCTCTCGTCCGGTTCCCTCGCCGCCTCTTGCAGACCGTCTCTTCATCGCGGACGGCTTCTGGCACAGCCCCGCGGCGCCCCCCGGTCGAGGAGAGTCGATTCCCCGGTTCCGTTTTTCCGCTGAAGTGATGGAAGGCAACCCCCGTGCCAGCGAGAGATGAGACGGGTGTGCTGGCGGTTGCGGCGGGCGGAACGGGCATCCGGGTGGGGGGCAGTGTCCGGAACACCGAGAGGTGGTAGCCGTTTTGTCCGTTTGGCCAAAACTCTGCCCTGCGGTGGTAGTTCCGCCCGTGGCCGCGATCAGCCACATGCCGGTCCCCGACCAGCTGTCTCGGGTCGAGCGGCTCGACTCACAGCCGTCCAGGCCGGGTTGGTCGGGTAACAGCTGGCCGAGAAAAATCACATCGGAGGCCCGGCTCGGACGGCCGGGTGGAGGTGGAGTGGGCCGAGTGCCCGCGCCTCCGCCCATCCGTTTGGCACCCGCTTCGCGTTTGTGGGTGGGGCGGCGTGGCCCAGTCAGATGTGATCGCTCCCCCCTGGACGCCGCTGCCGGAACGCCATCAGCAGTTACGGTCACTCTCTCCCCGTGAGGTCGGCATGCCGGAAACGTCACGCGCCCGACTGCTTGCCTACAGCCTGGCCGTGCTGGCCCCGGCCGTCACGCTATTGGTCCGGTGGCCCCTCGCGGCGGTGCTGGGGGACCGGGTCCTGTACATGACCTTCTTCCCGGCCGTCCTGATCGTCGCTTACGTCGGCGGCTTCTGGCCCGGGTTCCTGGCCACCGTCCTCAGCGCCCTGGCCGCGTCCTACTTCCTCGTCGCCCCGCTGTACTCCCTCGAGATCGCCAGCGTCCACGACGCGCTGGCCCTGAGCCTCCTCGTGCTGGCCGGCATGATGATCAGTACCCTGAGCGAGTTCTTGCACCGGGCCCGCCACCGGATCTTGGGCCACGAGCGCCAGCGGGCCGAGGAGGCCCGGCGCGAGACCGAGGGCCGCTTCCGCCAAGTGGCAGAGAATATCCACGAGATCTTCTGGATGTCGGACGTCCGGGGTGAGCAGCTGTTCTACGTCAGCCCGGGCTACGAAGAGGTCTGGGGGCGGACGTGCCAGGCCCTCTACGAAGACCCGCGCTCCTGGGTCGAGAGCATCCATCCCGACGACCGGGAGAGGGCGATCGAGCACATGGGCCAACACCGGCACGGGGTGTTCACGGACGGGGAGTTCCGGGTGGTCCGGCCGGACGGCTCGGCCCGTTGGGTCCGCAGTCGCGTGTTCCCCATCAAGGACGAAAAGGGGAATATCTCTCGCATTGCCGGGCTCGCGGAAGACATCACCGGGCGAAAGCAGGTCGAGGGGGCGCTGGTCCAGGAACGATACCTGCTGCACGCGATCATGGATAACCTCCCCGACAAGATCTACTTCAAGGACGCCGCCAGCCGCTTCGTCCGCATCAATAAGGCCCTGACGACTCACTTCGGCCTGAGCGACCCCGCGCAAGCGATCGGCAAGACGGATTTCGACTTCTACCCCGAGGAACACGCCCGGCCGGCCTACGCGGACGAACAGGAAATCATCCGCACCGGCCAGCCGGTGGTGGGTAAAGAGGAAAAGGGGGGCCGGCTCGATGGCCTCGAGGAGTGGGTTTCCACCACCAAGATGCCCTTCCGCGACAAGGACGGCAAGATCATCGGCACGTTCGGCGTTTCCCGCGACATCACCAGGCTCAAACGGGCCGAGGAAGCGATGCGCGAGAGCGAGCAACGGTTTCGGACGTTCGTGGACCATGCCACGGACGCGTTCTTCCTGTTGGACGACAGACACGTCGTCCTGGACGTGAATCGGCAGGCGTGCCAGAGCTTGGGGTACACGCGGGACGAGTTGATCGGGATGACCCCGACCGAATTCGACCCCGATATCACCCCCGCCGACCTTGAGGATATCGAGCGCAAGACCAACGACGGAGAGAAGATGACGTTCGAGGCCCGACACCGCCGCAAGGACGGGACGGTCTTCCCGGTCGAGGTGAGGGGCCGGGCGTTCTCGGAGGGCGGCCACCGCTTCCGGGTGGCCCTGGCGCGGGACATTACCGACCGGAAGGGGGCCGAGGAAGCGCTGCGCGAGAGCGAGGAGCGGTTCCGCGGGACGTTCGAGAACGCGGCCGTCGGCATCACCCACACGGACGCCGCGGGCCGGCTCCTCCGCGTCAACGAGAAGTTCTGCGCCATCGTCGGCTACCCCCGCGAGGAGTTGCTCCACCGGACCGTCCAGGACATCACGCACCCCGACGACCTGGCCGCCAGCATCGAGATTTTCACGGCGCTCATGCGGGGCGAGTCGCCCGGCTTCGGGCTGGAGAAGCGCTACCTCCGCAAGGACGGCTCGCTCGTCTGGGTGGAACTGTTCGTTTCGCTCCAGCGGGACGCGGCGGGTAAGCCCGCGTACGCCATCGCGATGCTCCAGGACATCTCGGAGCGCAAGCGGCTGGAGGGGGAGCTGCGGCAGGCCAAGGCGGCGGCGGAGGCGGCCAACCGGGCCAAGGACGAGTTCCTGGCGAACGTCAGCCACGAGATCCGCACGCCCATGAACGCCATCCTCGGCATGACCGAGCTGGCCCTCGACACGCCGCTGGCCGCCGACCAGCGGCAATGCCTGAGCACGGTCAAGTCCGCCGCCGATAACCTGCTCGGCGTCATTAACGACCTGCTCGATTTCTCCAAGATCGAGGCCGGCAAGCTGGAGCTGGATCCGGCCGCCTTCTCCCTGCGAGCGGCGGTCGGTGACACCCTGCGGGCCCTGGCCGTGCGGGCCCACAAGAACGGGCTGGAGCTGATCTACCACGTGCAGCCGGACGTGCCCGACGCCCTCGTCGGCGACGCGGGCCGGCTGCGGCAGGTTCTGCTCAACCTGGTCGGCAACGCGATCAAGTTCACCGCCGCCGGGGAGGTAGTCGTGCGGGCGGAAGTCGCCGCCGACCCCGCCCCCGGGGGGGAGGTCGGCCTGCGCTTCACCATCCGAGACACCGGCATCGGCATCCCCCGGGACCAGCAGGAGAGGATCTTCCGGGCCTTCGAGCAGGAGGACACCTCGACCACGCGGAAGTACGGCGGGACCGGCCTGGGCCTGACGATCGCCGCCCGGCTGGTGGCCTTGATGGGGGGGCAGATCACCGTGGAGAGCGAGCCGGGCCGGGGTAGCACCTTCGCCGTCACGGCGCGGTTCGGGCGGCAGCCGCACCCCCCGGAGCAGGTCGCCGTTCGGCCGCCGGTCTTGCTCCACAACCTCCCGGTGCTGATCGTCGATGATAACACCACCAACCGCCGCATCCTGGAGGAGTGGTTGCGCAGCTGGCGGATGAAGCCCGTGGCGGTAGGCGACGGGGTGGCGGCGATGGACGCCATTTGGCACGCTACCGCCTCCGGCCGGCCGTACCCCCTCGTGCTGCTCGACGCCCGCATGCCCGACACGGACGGCCTGACGCTGGCCACCCAGATCCGGCAGCGGGCCGAGCTGTCCGCCACGCGCATCATCCTACTGACCTCCGGCGACCGCCCCGGCGATTTGGCCCGGTTCCGCGAGCAGCGGATCAACGCCCACCTCCTCAAGCCGGTCCGGCCGGACGAGCTGCTCGAGACGATCTGCCGGGTTATGAGCCGGCCCGCGGGAAGGATGAAGGACGAAGGCGGGAGGGTGAATGGAGACGCCCGGAACGTGTCCGGTTCGGGGTCATCCTTCGTCCCTCATTCCTCGTCCTTACCGCTGCGCATCCTGGTGGCCGAGGACAACGAATTCAACGCGCAACTTCTGGAGCAACTGCTCGTGCGCCGCGGCCACCGCGTGCGGCTGGCGGACAACGGGCGGGAGGCGCTGTCCGTGGCGGAAGCGGGAGGGTTCGACCTGCTGCTTCTGGACGTCCACATGCCAGAGTTGGACGGCTTCCAGGTCATCCGGGCAATTCGGGAGCGGGAGCGATCCGCCGGCGGGCACTTGCCCGTCGTCGCGCTGACGGCTCGCTCGCGGAAGGAGGACCGCGAGCAGTGCCTCGCGGCGGGCATGGACGACTTCCTGGCCAAGCCGGTCGGGGCCGCCGATCTGTGGGCGGCGATCAACCGGGTCGTGCCTGCCTGTCCGGAACGGGCGAGGGAGGAAGGCGGAAGGACGAATGAGGGGGAGAAAGGTGCGGGCGGCCCGGTTCCGCCGTCCGGACCGGGGCCGATCGACCCGCATGTACTGTTGGCCGCCTGCGGCGGTGACGGTCCCCTCCTGAGGAAGATTTGCCAGGCCTTTCGGGCCCGCCTGCCGGTCCATCTCGCGGCGGTTCAGGACGCCCTACGGGGCGGGGACGCGTCGCGGTTGCGCGAGGCCGCGCACAAGTTGTGCGGGATGGTGGCGCCGTTCTCCACCGCGGCCGCGGCCCGGGCGTCGGTCCTCGAAGATCAGGCGGCCGGCGGCCGGCTCGACGAGTCCGCGCCACTGGTGGACCAGCTCGAAACGATGGGCCAGGAACTGATCCAGCAGGTGGACGGGCTGTCCATTGAGACCCTGCGCCACCAGGCCGGGGGTGCCGGGGCTCCCGACCGTCCGTCTCGTTAGTGGATCAGGCCGCTTCTATTCTCACCCCGGCGATCGCCCGGGGTAACTTCTCGATCACTCTGGCAACTCAGGTATCGCGGCCGGCACGGCTCTCCCGACCGTGCCATCCGAGCCTGTTCGATTCCGGGATCTTGCGGAAACCCGCTCGGTTACTGGGGTTCGTTGCCCCGCCGGCCCCTCCCCGATTCACCGCGGCACGACGTGTGCGTTGAAGAACATCAGGCCCCGGGTCGAGCCCACCCGAAAGCGGAATTCGAACGGAGGAGTCCGATGATCCGGAAAACACTCTCATACCTGATCCTGCCTGTGATCGCCACTGGGGCGCTCTTGGTTCTGGCCGAACCTGCCGCCGCCCAACACGGTGGCGGTCACGGCGGTGGCGGTCACGTCGGTGGCGGTCACGTCGGTGGCGTCCACTTCGGTGCCGTCCACGGCGGGGTCTTCCACGGCGGGGTTGGCGGCTATCACTACGGCTACCATCCGAACTACTACGGGTATAACCGCTACCCGTACTACGGTCACGGGAGTTACCCATACTATGGTTACGGGAATTCCTCGTACTACGGTTTCGGGGATTACCCGTACTATTCGGCGGACCCGTCCCTCAGTACGGACGGGACGATCGACCCGACTACCTCGTCGGGGCAGGCCCCCGATCTGACCAACGGCACAGGAGACAACTCGGCGGGGTCCTCCCCCCCGACCGGTGCTCCGGTCTCGGCCGACAGGCCGGCCAACATTACCGCGCGGCTGCCCGATGACGCGGATCTCTGGTTCGACGGGACGAAGACCACCGCCACCGGCCCCGTCCGGCTGTTCACCACCCCGCCCTTGACCTCCGGCCGCCGGTACACCTACGAGGTCCGCGCCCACTGGAACAACGGTGAAGGCGTCATGGACCAGAAGCAGACGCTCCTGGTGACGGCGGGCGCCAACCTCGACGTGAGCTTCCCGGTTCCTTCCGGCACCGGGGAGAAGGCGAAGGGAACGACCACCCCCGAGGGCGGCCGGTGACGGCCCGCGAGTTGCACACCGTCCAAGGGAGGGCGACATGAACCTCGAAGTCGCGGTGCCGACGGGTGGCGTTGGGGCCGGGCCGCCGGGAACGGGTGCCGACGAGATCCCGAAGCGGCCGCTGGGGAAGACCGGAGAGCAGGTCTCGATCCTCGGCGTCGGCGGGCACCACCTCGGCGACTTCGCCACCCTCGACGAGGCCGTCCGGCTCGTCCACGCGGCGATCGACGCCGGCGTCACCTTCTTCGACAACTGTTGGGAGTACTACAACGGGCGGACCGAGGCCTGGCTCGGCCGCGCCCTGGAAGGCCGGCGAGACAAGGTCTTTCTCATGACGAAGGTATGTACCCACGGGCGGGGGAAGGCCATCGCGATGCGGATGCTGGAGGAGTCGCTCCGCCGCCTCCAGACCGACCACCTCGACCTGTGGCAGGCGCACGCGGTGGGGTTCGACAACGACCCGGAGCTGGCCTACGCCAGGGGCGGCGTCCTCGAAGCCTTCGAGCAGGCGAAGAAGGAGGGGAAGGTGCGGTACGTCGGGTTCACCGGGCACAAGGACCCGATGGTACACCTGGACATGATCCGCCGCGGGTATCCGTTCGACACCGTCCAGATGCCGCTCAACCCGTTCGACTGGCACTTCCACAGCTTCGAGCAGCTGGTGCTGCCCGCGGCGACCAAGCGGGGCATCGCCGTGCTCGGGATGAAGAGCATGGGCGGCACCGCCGACGCGGTCAAGAAGGGCGTCGTCACCGGTGAGGAGATGCTCCGGTACGCGATGAGCCTGCCGGTCGCGGTGACGATCAGCGGGATGGACTCGCCCGCCGTCTTGCAGACGAACGTCGGGATCGCCCGGGGGTTCCGGCCGCTCTCCGACAAGGAGATGAACGCCATCCGGGCGAAGTGCGCCCCGACCGCGGCGGACGGCCGGTTCGAGTCGTACAAGGTGTCGCTCCGGTTCGACAACCCCGTCACCCGGCTCAGCCACGGGTTCCCGATCGACGGCCGGCAGAAGGAAGTGAAGGAGATGCTGGAGAAAGGGAGCGGCCCCTGGACGACCGACTGACCTGCGCTTCACCCCGGAGGGCCGGACATGGCCGGACGAGAGAACCCGATCGCCCCCGCCGGGGGCGGCCCCGACCGCCGGGAGTTCGTTCAAACGGCGGCCGCTACGGTCCTTGCCGCGGGTTCCTCCTCGGCCACGGCCGGGGCGGCCGCCCCCGGCGCGGTCCCCCGGCGGCCGCTGGGCAAAACCGGGGAGACGGTATCGGCCCTCGGACTCGGCGGGTACCACATCGGCAAGGCCCCGTCCCGCGAGGCGGCCGCCCGGATCCTCCACGCGGCGATCGACGCCGGGGTGACCTTCCTGGATAACGCCTGGGAGTACAACGGGGGCCGGAGCGAGGAGTGGATGGGGGCGGCGATCAAAGGCCGCCGCGACAAGGTGTTCCTGATGACCAAGGTGTGTACCCACGGCCGGGACAAGACGGTCGCGATGCGGCAGCTGGAAGAGTCTCTGAAGCGGCTCGGGACCGACCACCTCGACCTGTGGCAAATCCACGAGGTGATTTACGAGAACGACCCGGACCTGCACTTCGCGAAGGGCGGGGTGGTCGAGGCGCTGGACGAGGCGAAAAAGGCGGGCAAGGTGCGGTTCGTCGGGTTCACCGGGCACAAACACCCGGCCGTCCACCTCAAGATGCTCGCGCACGACTACCCGTTCGACGCGGTGCAGATGCCGCTCAACTGTTTCGACTCCACCTACCGCAGCTTCGAGAAGCAGGTCCTCCCGGAGGTGACCCGGCGGGGGATGGCGGCCCTCGGTATGAAGAGTCTCGGCGGGGACGCCCAGCCGGTGCTGCACGGGGCGGTGACCGCCGAGGAGGCGATCCGGTATGCGATGAGCCTGCCGGTCGCGGTCACCATCACCGGCGTGGACTCACTCGAAGTCCTCCGGCAGAACCTGGCCGTCGCCCGGGATTTCAAGCCGATGGCTCCCGGAGAGATGGACGCCCTCCGGAAGCGGTGCGCGGCCGTCGCCGCGGACGGCCGCCTGGAACTCTACAAGTCCACCAAGATGTACGACGGGGACGTGGGCCGCGAGCAGCACGGCTACCCCAGCCGGGAGAACCTCCCACTGTAGCACCGGGTTCGGGCCCGGCCCCGGGACGATCCCGGCGAGAGGCGGTCAGGCGCCGGCCGGGTCCTACACCCCGGTGGTTGTTCCGCACGACCAGCCACACCGCCGGTTCATCCGCTGACTGGTTCAGATCCTCGTCCGGCAGGTACGGGACGGACCGTGAGGTCGCCGACCTCCAGCCCGGCCGTCGCCTTCAGTCGCCCCCCACCCCGGCCGGACCCGGCCGGCGACCACGTAGACACCGGTTTCGCGCTCGCCGTGGTGCGGCCCGGCCCGGGACTCCGGGATGGTCATCCCGACCCCCAATTTCTCCGCCCCAACCAGTTCGCGGGTGACCGCCGGCATTTTTTTGAACGGCCGAAGGCGCGATCCTTGGGGCCGACCGGCGTGCCAATGCGTTCATCTTGTCTCCCCGCGGTGTTGCGCGGTTTGGCTCTACGCCCGCCCGGGGTGGCCGGATCACCGGCCGGACCGCCCCGGCATTTCTAGAATGCCTCGGCTACCAGAAGAGAACACCCTGTTAGGGCTTTGCCATGCCGTCCCCGACCGCCGACATCGGCCTGATCGGTCTCGCCGTGATGGGCGAGAACCTCGTCCTGAACATGGAATCCCGCGGGTACACGGTCGCCGTGTACAACCGCACCACCGCGCGGGTGGACGAGTTCATCGCCGGCCGCGGGAAGGGGAAGAAGTTCGTCGGGGCGCATTCCCCGAAGGAGTTCGTCGCGAGCATCAAGCGGCCGCGGAAGGTGATGATGCTGGTCAAGGCCGGGCAGCCGGTCGACGACACCATCGCCCAGATCGCCCCGCTCCTCGAGCCCGGCGACATCCTCATCGACGGCGGCAACACCCACTTCCCCGACACGACCCGGCGGATGAAGGAGGCGAACGCCAGGGGCCTGCTGTACGTCGGAACCGGCGTCAGCGGCGGCGAGGAAGGGGCGCTGAAGGGGCCGTCGATCATGCCCGGCGGCGACGCGAAGGCGTGGCCGGAGATCAAGCCGATCTTCCAGGCGATCGCGGCCCGGGCGAAGGACACCAGCGGGGCCGAGGCCCCGTGCTGCGACTGGGTCGGGCCCGAGGGGGCCGGGCACTTCGTCAAGATGGTGCATAACGGCATCGAGTACGGCGACATGCAGCTGATCTGCGAGTCGTACCACATCCTGAAAGACCTGTGCGGGCTGACCCCGGCCGAGCTTCAGAAGGTGTTCGCGAAGTGGAACACGGGGGTGCTCGACAGCTACCTGATCGAGATCACCGCCGACATCTTCGGGTACACCGACCCCGAGACGGGCAAGCCGTTGGTCGACTTCATCCTCGACAAGGCGGGGCAGAAGGGGACCGGGAAATGGACGGTGGACGCGGCGACCGAAAACGGAGTGCCGCTGACCCTGATCGCCGAGGCCGTGTTCGCCCGCTGCCTGTCGGCCCAGAAGGACGAGCGGACCGCGGCCGCCCCGCTGCTCGCCGGGCCGCCGGTGCAAAAGGTGAGCGACCGGGACCAGTTCGTCGCCGACGTGGAAATGGCGCTGTACGCGAGCAAGATCGTGTCGTACGCCCAAGGGTACGCCCTGATGGCGGCCCAGGCGAAGGAGAGCAAGTGGGAGCTGAATAACGGCGGGATCGCGTTGATGTGGCGGGGCGGGTGCATCATCCGCAGCGCCTTCCTGGGGAAGATCAAGGCGGCGTTCGATTCGAACCCGAAGCTGGTGAACCTGCTGGTGGACCCGTACTTCGCCGGGGAGCTGGGCCGGGCGCAGCACGGGTGGCGGCGGGCGATCGCGGCCGGGGTGACGAACGGCATCCCGCTGCCGGCGATGGCGAGCGCGCTGGCGTACTACGACGGATACCGCACCGCCCGGCTGCCGGCGAACCTTCTCCAGGCCCAGCGGGATTACTTCGGGGCGCACACCTACGAACGGACCGACAAGCCCCGCGGCCAGTTCTTCCACACCAACTGGACCGGCCGCGGCGGCACCACCGCCAGCACGACGTATAATGCGTAAGGGATCGGGCGGGTTTCCACGTCTTCGCCAGTGCGACCGCCCGAATCGTGGGGAAGCCGGTGCGGTGTCTTCTATGCCGCCGGCGCGGCCGGGCGGGCCACAACAGAACCCTCGGTCGCCGAGGACCGAGGGCCCCGCTCTGCCGCCACGTTCTGAGACGTCTCATGGCCCGTCTGCTCTGGTCGGTCGTCGTGGTTCTGATGGCGTGTCCCGTTCCCGCGCGGGCGCAGGCCCCCCCGCAGAAGATCGAGGTCGCCGACCGGCAGACCGTCGCCGCCAGCATCACTTACGAGATCCGGACCACGACCTTCGCCGTCGCCCGGTGGACGGCGTTCCTGCCCGAGCCGCCGGAGTTGCCGTCGCAAACGAAGGTGAAGACGACCGCCAGCCCGGGCGGCAAGGTGGTGGCCGAGAAGAGCCCACTCGCCCGGAAGGTGCGCGTGATCGACGTCCCCGTCGCGAACCCGATGCCGGGGGCCCGCCTCCCGCTCCGGCTCGACGTCCAGGCCACCCTCCGGACCCGTAAGCTCGTCCCGCTGAAGGACGGCGAGAAGCCGCCCGCGGTCGCCCCGCTCACCGCGACCGAGAAACGGTTCTACCTCGCCCCGTCCCCGCGGGTGGACTTCGACCTGAAGACCTTCCGCGACTGGCTCGACAAAAAGACTCTCCGCCGGAAGAAGGGCGAGTCGGCGGTCGACTTCGCGACCCGGGTGGTGGCGGTCCTGCGGGCCGACTTCGACTACCGCTACGACCCGCTCGAAGAGAAGCGGGCGTCGGTCTCGTGCGGGCGGGCGGCGACGGACTGCGGGGGGATGGCGTTCATGTTCGTCGGGGCGATGCGGGCGAACGACGTCCCGGCCCGGGTCCTGGTCGGCCGCCTGGCGCGGCCGCGGAAGCCGGGGGTGGGGCCCGCGGACACGGATTACGACCAGCCCCACGTCCGGGCGGAGTTTTACGTCGGGGGGATCGGGTGGGTGCCGGTGGACCCGGCGTACGCGAACAACGACAAGACGAGGCCGGTGGAGGCGTTCGTCGGGGACGACCCGGGCGACATGCTCGTGCTGCACGTCGACCTGGAGCTGAAGCTCCCGTTCGCGGACAAAGACCGGACGGCCGACCTGCTCCAGCTCGGGCCCTATTACCGGGCGACCGGCGTGGGACCGTTCGACGGCGCCTTCGGCCCGACCGGGTGGGACGTGAAGACCGTCCCGGCCGGCGAGAGGTGATTCGGGTACCCGCCGGGGTGAGTGGTCTCTCGTGACCGTCATCCTCGAACCCGTCCGCCTCGTCCTCCGCCGGTTCGCCGACCGCGCCGAAATGGACGCGATCTGCCGTGCCGGGTCGGCGCACCCGTAACGTCCTTCCATCTGGTCAACCCACCCGGCTTCCCTGCGTTCTCCGGACCGCCGGTCCTCGACGGCACGGGTTCGCCCCCCGCTCAGGACGCTCATGGCCGCCACCGACCCGCGCATCTTCTTCGCCGCCGAACGCACCCTGCTCGCCTGGGTCCGGACCGCCCTCGGGCTGATCGGGCTCGGGTTCGTGGTCGCCCGGTTCGGGCTGTTCCTCCGCGTCATCCGCGCCCACCCGGACGGAGACGTGGGCCGTCATATACCTTCCGTCGTCCTCGGGCTGGTTCTGTCCCTGCTCGGGGCCCTCGTGGCGCTGATCGCGGCGTGGCAGCACCGGCAGTTTTGTCGCACTCTCGGGGCCGCCGACCTTCCCCCGGGATATCGGATCGGGGTGGGGCCGGCGGTCGGGTTCGGGATAGCCGCGGCGGGGGTGGTGTTGGCGGTCGAGCTGCTGGTGTGAATCGGGTAGGAGGGGGGATCGCTCCTCCCGTTCTCCCACGTCACCGGAAGGACTTACGTATCCGGCGGTTCCTCAACACGGCTGAGCCAGTCGGACTGGCCAAGGCTCGTGTTCGGTCAGACGCCGGGGCACGTGGGACGCCGCGCACCGCCCAGATCCGGTGCCGTCTTCTCCGGGGATGCCGTGGGGTGGTATCGCAACCACCGTGACTGGCACTCCTTGTCCACGAGTCCTTCCGATCTGCTCCTTGCGTCCCGAAGTTCGGCCCTTCATCCCGCGCAGGGGTACTACGACCTTGGTCGACTTCTCGGTTCCCATCTCGCCTTGTTGCCAGGGCCGTCGTGCGGATCGCCCGGACCGGATCCGAGATCTCCCGGGGTACGTTGCGGCGGTTTCGCTTGGCGTTCGCCGGATGGGCCTGTGTGCGCGTCCGAATGACTATTGGGCATCCCCGTCCGTTGCCGGGTTACCCCCCGCGCCGGCCTGGTATCCAGTTTCTGTTCGTCGAACCCGAGGTCCGGGGCATCGGCTTCCTTCAGATCCCATCTCACGGTGGATACCCTTGACTCTCTCCCGCAGGTAGTCCGGGTCGGCCGGGCCTCGGCCGGCGCGGGAGTTGCAGCCCCCTTCTTCGGACCCGACGCCGGTCGGCAAGGGGCGCCCGGAGGAGGCCGTGATGATCGAGCAGATGATGACGGAGCCGGGAAACGTCCTCGAGTTCAAGGTGACCGGGAAGCTGCACGACGCGGACTACAAGACCTTCGTCCCGGCGGTCGAGGAGGCGATCAAGGCCGGGGGGAAGGTCCGCATCCTGGCCCGGTTCGCGGACTTCCACGGGTGGGACGCGCCCGCGCTGTGGGACGACATCAAATTCGCCGCCCACCACTACTCGGACGTGGAGCGGATCGCCCTGGTCGGCGACAAGACGTGGGAGAAGTGGATGGCCGCGGTGTGTAAACCGTTCACCAAGGCCGTTGTGAAGTACTTCGACGCATCCGAACTCGAGGCCGCCCGGGCGTGGGTGCGGGGGCCGGCCTGACGACCGCCACCGCCAGCAGCCAAGAGGGGGGGGGCGCCCGACCAGCGCCGATTTGCCCACCGTTGGGCAGGGTACTTCCGCCCACCACAAAGGATCGAATGCCGCGGGCGCGACATCCTCTCCCGTTCCGTTCGCGTCGGCGCACATCTTGCGACAACCTGGGACAGCCCGCCCGGGGATCTCTCTACAAGGAGCGAACGATGGCCAGGACCGGGGGCGACATCCTCGTCGAGGCGCTGATCGAGTGGGGCGTGGATACCATCTTTGGGCTGCCCGGGGACGGGATCAACGGGGTCATGGAGGCCCTCCGGATCCGGAAGAACAAGGTCCGGTTCGTCCACGTCCGGCACGAAGAATCCGCGGCCTTCATGGCTTGCGGGTACGCCAAGTTCACCGGCACGCTCGGGGTCTGCCTGGCCACCTCCGGGCCCGGCGGGCTGCATCTCCTGACCGGCCTGTACGACGCCAAAATGGACGGCCAGCCGGTCCTCGCGATCACCGGCCACCACTTCCACGATCTGATCGACACCAGCGCCCAGCAGGACGTCGACCTTGACCGGGTGTTCGCCGACGTGGCCCTGTACAGCACCCGGGTGATGGGGGTCGAGCACGTCGAGAATGTGGCCCACTACGCCTGCCGGATCGCCGTCGCCCGGCGGGGCGTCGCCCACATCAACTTCCCGGTCGACTTCCAGAGCATGAAGGAGCATAAGCGGAGTGAGCGGAACCTGAAGGGGCACGCCGCCACCATCGCCCTCGGCCGGTCGATGGCCCTCCCGGCGGAAGAAAACTTGAAGCGGGCGGCCGAGGTGCTGAATGCCGGCAAGAAGGTGGCGATCCTCGCCGGCCGCGGGGCCCTGCACGCGACCGACGAGCTGGAACAGCTGGCCGAGACCGTCGCCGGCCCGGTCGTCAAGGCCCTGCTCGGCAAGGCGTGTGTCCCGGACGACAGCCCGTACACGACCGGCGGGATCGGGCTCCTCGGGACCAGGCCGTCGCAGGAGGCGATGGAGACCTGCGACACCCTGTTCATGATCGGGTCGTCCTTCCCGTACATGGAGTTCCTGCCGAAGCCCGGCCAGGCCCGCGGGGTTCAGCTCGACCTCGATCCCACCCGCATCGGCCTCCGGTATCCGGTCGAGGTCGGGCTCGTCGGCGACTGCCAGGCGACCCTCCGGGGCCTCCTCCCATTCCTCCACAAGAAGACGGACCGGTCGTTCCTCACCGCCGCCCAGGACGGGATGAAGGAGTGGAATCGGCTGATGCTCGAGCAGGCCACCCGGACCGACAGGCCGATGAAGCCGCAGGTGGTCGCCCACGAGCTGGGGAAGCGGCTCCGGGACGACGCGATCGTGAGCTGCGACTCCGGGACGGTCGCCACCTGGTTCGCCCGGCACATCCCCGCCCGGCGGGGCCAGATGTACTCCCTGTCCGGCACCCTGGCGAGCATGGCGAACGGGCTCCCGTACGCGATCGCGGCCCAGGTCGCGTACCCGGGCCGGCAGGTGGTCGCGTTCGTCGGGGACGGCGCGTTCAGCATGCTCATGGGCGAGTTCGCCACCGCGGTCCAGTACAAGCTGCCGATCAAGGTGGTGGTCTGCAAGAACAACTCGCTCGGGATGATCAAGTGGGAACAGATCGTGATGCTCGGGAACCCCGAGTACGCCTGCGACCTGTCGCCGATCGACTTCGCCAAGGTCGCCGCGGCCTGCGGGGCGGACGGGTTCAGCTGCGACGACCCGGCCGAGATCGGGAAGGTGCTCGACGCGGCCCTGAAGTCGCCCGGCCCGGCCGTGGTGGAGGCGGTGGTCGATCCGTACGAACCGCCGATGCCCCCGAAGACGACGGTCAAACAGGCCTTGCACTTCGCCGAGGCCCTGGCCCGCGGCACCCCGGACCGCGGGGCGATCATTACCACCGTGTTGAAGGACAAGGTCAGGGAGATGATCTGATGTCGACTCCCCACGGCCGCGAGTGAGCCGTCGGTCCATTCTTCCAGATCAGGGTTTTGGCGGGACCACAGGATCGACCCGATGTAAGGTAATCAGGATTCTTCAGGTCGATTCTTGCTTTGTTGAAAGGCTCGGGCCGCCACGGAGGGCGGCCCCGACCGGACCAGGGTGTGGGCGTAACCGGTGGCCCGGTCGCGTCGTTGAAGGGTATTGCTGCACCGGTCTCCTGACCGGTGCCGGCACCCAGATCCGAGGACGTCGACCTCCCGAACACAGCCGAATCGCTCGCGAGCCCGACCGGGTACGCCCCCAGGGTTTGTAGGAGCCGCCCTCCGTGGCGGCCCGCCAGCGACCCAGGGTTTCAACAAAGCAGTCGATCCTGTGATCCCGTCAAAACCCCGATTGTCTCGTACTCCCGGGGCGAGCGGGCCACACTTCAAAACGCTCCGGCCATCCGAAAACTCCGCTGCGTTCCCGCCTGTCCCGCGATATCATAATAGCTCCTCCCCGACCGACTCGACCCGTCCTATGAGCTGCCCATGAGCTGTCGACCCGTCTTTGCCGCTTGCGGCCTGTTCACCCTCGTCGCGACTATCAATACCCTGGGCCCCCGCCCCCAGCTCGTCGGCGCGGCACCCGCCGATCACCCGGCCCCGCCGCCGCTCGAAAAGGCCCCGCCGGCCGCCTTCGAGTGCCGCTGGGCCGACACGCCGATCGTCCTCGACGGGGTTGCCGACGAGCCCGCCTGGAAGCACGCCCAGGTGATCGATGCATTCCACCTCCCGTGGCTCGGGGACAAGGCCCGGATGGCCCGGACCGCCACCAAGGCCCGGCTCCTCTGGGACCGCGAATACCTCTACTTCTTCGCCGAGATGGAGGACACCGACCTGTTCGCCCAGGTGAAGGAGCACGACGGCGACACCTGGAACGACGACGTGTTCGAGCTGTTCTTCCGGCCCGACCGGACGAAACCGGGGTACTACGAGTTCCAGGTGAATGCCGCCGGCACGGTCTTCGACAGCTTCTTCCCAAACCGGGAGACCGTCGACTTCAACAAACAAAAGAAACTTGGTGCCTTCCACATCGACGCGAAAGTAAAGCTCCGGGGCACCTTGAACAAGCGGGACGACCGGGACGAAGGCTGGGCGGTGGAAGGCCGCATCCCGTGGACCGACTTCCTCCGGACCGGCGGCCGGCCGGAGCCGGGCGAGCAGTGGGCGATGAACCTCTGCCGGTACGACTACCACAAGGACTGGAAGGAGCCGGAGCTATCGTGCGTCGCCCCGGTCCGGGAGCGGAACTTCCACCAGACCGAGCACTTCGCCGCTCTCACGTTCGTCGGCCCCCGCCCGCTCGGGATCGGGAAGCGGGAGTCGGTGACCACGTCCACTGTCGTCGGGTTCCCGGACCCGCCGCCGCCGTACCGGGTCAAGCGGACCGCCGACGCCTATCGACCCGACTACCCGATCATGGTGAAGCACATCCCCGGGACGGACCAGCTGCTCGTCATCACCCAGCCGCGGGCCTATGCACCGACCAAACTGGAACGGGTTTCGGACCCCGCCGCGACGGGTCAGGCGGTCAAGGATGCTCACCCGGTGCTGACCACCCCCGGCGAGGGCACGGCCTATGACCTGACCTTCCACCCGAAGTTCGCGGAGAACGGGTACGTGTACGTCGGCTGGAACGGCCTGCGGGGCTGGTGGCATCCCAACAAGATGTGCTTCGTCACCCGGTACACGATGAGCCCGAAGCCGCCGTACGCCCTCGACCCGGGGTCGGCCAGGACGATCATCGCGTGGGAGTCGAACGGCCACAACGGGGCCGCGGTGTGCTTCGGGACCGACGGGATGCTGTACGTCACGAGCGGCGACGGCACCTCCGACTCCGACACGAACGTGACCGGCCAGCGGACGGACCTGTTGCTCGCCAAGGTGCTGCGGATCGACGTGGACCACCCGGCCGGCGGGAAGATGTACGGCGTCCCGAAGGACAACCCGTTCGTGGCCGACCCGCGGTTCGTGCCCGAGACCTGGGCGTACGGGCTCCGCAACCCATGGCGGATCTGCTCGGACCCGAAGACCGGGCACATCTGGGTCGGCCAGAACGGGCAGGACCTGTGGGAGACGGCGTACTTCGTCCGCAAGGGAGAGAACTACGGCTGGAGTGTGACGGAGGGGAGCCACCCGTTCTACCCGGAGCGGAAGACCGGGCCGACGCCGATCGTGAAGCCGACGGTCGAGCACCACCACTCGGAGGCCCGGTCGCTCACCGGCGGAATCGTGTACCACGGGGAGAAGTTCCCGGACCTGAAGGGGGCGTACCTGTACGGCGACTACAGCACCGGCCACATCTGGGCGGTGAAGCACGACGGGGAGAAGGTCGTCTGGCACAAGAAAGTCGCCATCACCCCACTGAAGATCACCGCGTTCTCGACCGACTCGAAGGGCGAGTTGTTGATCTGCGACCACAACAAGGCCGGGGAGGGCGGGTTCTACACGTTCGAGCCGAACCCGGCCCCGAAGGAGAGCACGTTCCCGAAAAAGTTGAGCGACAGCGGGTTGTTCGATTCGGTGAAGGGGCACAAGGTCAAGCCGGGGGTAATTCCCTATTCGGTGAACGCCCCGTTCTGGTCGGACGGGATGCACAAGGAGCGGTTCATCGCCCTGCCGCCGGGTGAAGGGATCGAGTTCACCCGCTCGCGGGGGTGGAACTTCCCCGACAAGACGGTGCTGGTCAAGAGCTTCGCGCTCGACGAGACCGACGGCGACCCCGCGAGCCGGCGGTGGGTCGAGACGCGATTCCTCACGCGGCAGGGCGGCGAGTGGTACGGGTACTCGTACCTCTGGAACGACGCCGGCACCGACGCGACCCTGATCGACGCGGCGGGGACGGACAAGGAGTTCACCGTCCGGACGGCTGGGGGCGGGCAACGGAAGCAGGTGTGGCAGTACCCGGGCCGGGCCGAGTGCATGGTGTGTCACAGCCGGGCGCAGAACTACGTGCTCGGGCTGTGTGAGATCCAGATGAACAAGGACCACGACTACGGCGGCGGGCGGGTCGAGAACCAGATCCGGGCGCTGGAACGGCTCGGGATGTTCAAGGTCGACTGGTACGCGGAGGTGAAGGGGGGGGTGGCCGACCCAGTCAACAAGCCGGAACCCGGGCAACGGCAGCCGAAACCGTCGACGCTCTTTACCCACCTGCCGGCGGATCTCAAGAAACTGACGAACCCGTACGACAAGTCGGCCGACCTGACCCTGCGGGCGAAGTCGTGGCTGCACGCGAACTGCTCGTCGTGTCACGTGGAGGCCGGGGGCGGGAACGCACTGATGGAGCTGGAGTTCGCTACGGCCCTGGACAAAATGCGGATACTCGACGTGAAGCCGGTCCACCAAACGTTCGACCTGCCGGACGCCAAGCTGGTCGTCCCTGGAGCGCCGGAGCGGAGCGTGCTGCTGCACCGGCTGGGCACTCGCGGGCCGGGTCAGATGCCGCCGCTCTCGACCAGCCGGGTCGACAGCGAGGGGCTGGAGCTGATGAGGGAGTGGTGCCGGTCGCTGAAGAAGTGAGGTGCGGCCGGGCTTCCCAGGTTTCGTAGGGTGGGTCGAGTCA
>JAQGHQ010000396.1 GCA_028288765.1 Gemmataceae bacterium
CCCACGCGGCGGCCAGTGCTCGGAGTCGGTCGAGTTCCGCGGGGGTAAACGGCGGAGTTGCCGGGCCGCGCCCCGGTCGGAGGTTATGACGCGGGCGGCGGGTGGCTTTCCTATCCCGACACCACACGCGCAAGGCCCCGCGCAAACCGCGGCGTGACCTCGCGGGCACGAGACGCACGCGTTCAAGATTGACGGGGCCGGAACGGGGGTGGTACGGTGACATGCGAGTCCTCCGACAAGGGGGAGTTCACAACCCGGGCGGGGAACTTTTCCAGGGCACCCCGCCCGGGTTTTCGTGAGACGGCCGAGAACCGACCGCCCGCACAGATTGAACACTAATGTTCAGTCCATTTCAAGTCCCCGTTGTGGGGATTTTGCGGGTGGGTGGACTCATGGTGCTTGTGCCTAGAGAAAAGCGTTCGCCGAGCGGCTTCGGGCCACGGCTCCGTAGTCTCAGGGAAGCTGCTGAACTCACTCAGAAGGAGTTGGGCGAGCGAGCGGGTATGCTCCTTGAAGCAGTTTCCCGTCTTGAGCGGGGGGCGGTTGAGCCCAACTGGCCTACGGTGCTAAAGCTCGCTGACGCACTTGGTGTGTCAGTCGCCGAGTTCAGGGATCAAAGCGAGACGTCAGGCACGGAATCGCCGAGGAGCGGTCTCGACGAACCGAAGCCAGCGAAGCGGCGGGGGAAGAAATGACCCCCAGTAGAACCGGTCCGGTGCTGTAACGACCTCGGCGGAAACGCAGGGGTCGCGCTGTTTCGTAACCTACCTGTAACTCGACGTATCACCCGTTCCGAGGGTGAGGCCGTGGGACGACTTAAAATCCCGTACCCTCCGCATCCGAAGCAGCACGGGAAGCGGATGGAGGTCTGGTGGAACGGAACGTGGTGGTATCTGGGGATGATCGCCGACCAAGCGGGCTGGCAGGCGGAGTATTCCCGCCTGCTTGCCGTCTGGGCCAACGACCTGAGCATCCCGGGCCGGCCGCCGACCCGCCGGACGCTCGCCCGGACCCCTTCGGCCGAACGTCTGCGCCATCCGTCCGCCGGACTTAGCTTCCAACCCGTCCCTATAGCATGTACCGTTCGCTTCGAACTACGCACACAGGGGGAGAACGCATACCGTGTCACCTTCACGGTCGAAGGGGAGACGGAGGCCGAGGTACGGGACATGGTGACCCGGGAACTGCGACGGCGGTACTGGGATGTCGAGGCGAGGGGAGACGGGTTCGTCCCTGGGGCCCTTCGCCTCGCCGTTGTCGCCTGGCATGGTCGCCCTTTCGTCGGTTCGGCCGACTCGTTCAGCGGGTCAGGACGTGATGGTGGAAACGGTATTGTTCTACGGCATCGGACCCGGGCGGAAGATAGTTATCAAAAAGTGGGAACAGACCTTCCGCGAGACGAATCGAATGGGGTAGAGGTGCAAAAAGAGTCGCCGGGAGCGGCGGCGCATGGCGGCAACTGGAGGACTTATGTCGACGAGTGGTTTACGCACCCGGGTCGACCGAATGGAGCAAGAACTCCAGCGGTTGAGCAAGGCCATTCCCGAGCACCTGGCGATCGTCGCCGACGGGAATTTCAGCGTCAAAGAGGCCGTGAAGGCGTCGGGGTTGAGTCGGCCCGAGCTCTACAAGATGATGACCCAACGGCAGTTGACCTTCATCCAGCACGGGAAGCGGCGACTGATCCCGAAGAGGGCACGGATGGAGTTCCTGGCCGTGCGACTGGTGCCCGCCGACTGACAAACGCGCCCCTGCACCTCCACGACCCCATTCCGACGACCTGACAAGGTGTCGACTCCGTAATCTAATTCCGGGATTGGAAGGACGGGGTCTGACCGGGCCGGGCCGGGCAGGAGACGGCGGGTCATCGGTCGGCATCGCCGTGGGACGAGGACCTACGGTGGCCAAGCCACACGGACGAGCGGCGGGCTACTGGCCGGGCAAACCCGGGCGACTCGACGCACCGGTACGACCGAGTAGGATATTCGGGCGGCCGCCGAATGCCTGCTCAACTGGGCCGCATGACATAGAGGATGGCAAGAAAAGGACAGGTTATAGAATCATGGCGGCCGTCCGGGGGCTGCATGAGGGTTGCTACGTCCTCGTGCTGCCCCCGGACGACCCACTCAGAAATGACATCCGAGTCAATTCAATATTTAAAGATGAATAACGCAATCCGCCCGACCGGCGTGAGGCCCGACATCGAGTCTCTCACCTCCCTCCGTGGGTTGGCGGCCGGATGGGTGGTCTTATACCACTTCGGCGACGACCTCGCCTTCACCCGGGCGGCCTCCCCTCTCCTCCGTATGGGGAACATGGCCGTTCCGTGTTTCTTTGTCCTGAGCGGCTTTGTCCTGAGTTACAACTACCTCAACCAGTTCCCGTCGATCACCTGGCGGAGCTACCTCAAGTTCCTCTCCCTGCGGTTCGCGCGGGTGTATCCCGTCCACCTGTTTACCCTCCTGGTCTTACTGGCCATGTTGGCGGTTGCCCTCCACACGGGCATGTCAGTCCAGCACCTCGAGGACGGGTACGGGGTGCACGATTTCGTGCTCAACCTGTTCCTGGTGCATACCTGGGTGCCTTACTTCCGGCTGAACTGGAATTACCCATCCTGGTCGATCAGCTCGGAGTGGTTCGCGTACATTCTTTTCCCGCTGATGGCGATCGGGTTGAACCGACTGGGCCGCCGCTGGCTGGCGGTGGCGCTCGGGCTCGGCTGGGGCGGGATGATGGCCGTCTATCAGACCAGCTTCCCGCTCCCCTTCCGGGAACTGTTGGTCGTCTTGCCGACGTTTTTCATCGGGTGTATACTCGGCAGGTGGCTGCTCTCCCGTCCGGTCGGCGGGGGTGCCATCCCCGGCGGCCTGGCGGCGGACGCCGCGGTGATCGCCGTACTTGTGGCGCCCTCTGTCCTACCGGTCGAATGGGCGGTCGCCACCATGCTCACCGCGTTCGTGGTGATCGTCGGCGGGCTGGCGGCGGCCGGCGGGCGCTGCAGCCGGCTCTGGCGCTGGGGGCCGGTGCTCTACCTCGGGGAGGTATCGTACTCGTTGTACATGACCCACGCCCTCGCCCACCGGGTGTGCATCAAGGTGTTGCCCGCCGAACGCTATGCCGGGTCCGGCTTGGCCGCCCAGCTCCTGGTGGCCGCCGGATACTTCGGGCTGGTCGCGGCCGCGACCCTCTCGACGTACTACCTCGTCGAGAAACCGTTCCGCCGGTGGGGTCGCCGACTGGCCGATCGGACATTTTCCCGGGTGAGCGGACCGCGTCCCGGGTGAATATCCGACCCCGGTGTACGTCTGGGTGATCAGCCGACGAATATCCCGTCTAGTGCGGACGGGAACGGGTCGAAGGTCTCGACCGGGGTCATATTGCCGGTGCTGAGGTTCTTGCCGAGGTAGGCCGTCACCCGGCTCCCGGCCCCAAAACCGGGACCCACCACCACGTCCGCGTACCGGTCCCCGTCCAGGTTCTTGGCCGCGACCCGGACGCCGCCCCGGCTGGTCAGGTCCCCGGCGAAGTAGTTGGCCACAGGGGCGTTCATCGCGGCCGCCACCCCGGATGAGAGCAAGGTCTTCCCGGACAGGACCAGGACCCGCGGCGAGCCCCCCGGTCCACCACCCCCGATGATATCCGCCTGGCCGTCCCCGTTCACGTCCCCGACGGCCAGGTACGCCCCGTTCCGGAGCCCCGGCTCGAACAGGAAGAAGTCCGGGACCAGGTGCACCTGCTGCCCCCGGGCGAGCGCCTTGCCGTCATACACCGAGACCCGAGGGCCGCCGCCGAACCCGCCCGAGACCACTAGGTCGGCGAACCCGTCGCCGTTCAGGTCCCCGACAGCGGCCCGGACCCCGCCCCGGAACGCGGGGTCGTCGAGCCCGAAGAAGTTGGCGACCCGGGTGAAGTCCCCCCCGCGGTAGACGACCACCCGCGGCCCCCCACCCTGGTCGGGGGTGACGATGACGTCGGGCACCCCGTCCCCGGTCAGGTCCCCGGCCGTCACGAACACCCCGCCGGTGAACCCGTCGAACGGGTCGATCGTCGTGACCACAGCCCCCGTCACCCCGTCGAAGACCCGGACCAGCGCGGGCCCGCCGGGCCCGGCACCGGCGATCAGGTCCGGGACGCCGTCCCCGGTCACGTCCCCCATCGCGACCCGGATCCCGCCGGTGAACCCGGGGAACGGGGTGACCGTGAACCGGGGCGTCCGGTCGGGGTTGTAGACCGTGGCCGTCCCGACCGGCCCGCCGTCGGTCCCGACCGCCAGCAGCGCGGGCGGGAACCCGGCCCCGGGCGGCGGAGTGACCGGCCCCGGGCTGGGCGGAGTGACCGGCCCCGGGCTGGGCGGAGTGACCGATCCCGGGCTGACTGCGGAAACGGTGACCGGGACGGTCACGGGGCCGGTGGTCAGGGCGGGGCTGGGGCCGACCGGGGTGTCGGTGACCGAGAAGGTGAACGACGCCGGGCCGGCGTACCCGGCCGCGGGGGTGAAGCGGGCGGTGTGCCCGTCGGCCAGGAGGAGGACCGTACCGAAGGCGGCCCCGCCGACCGTGAAAGTCAGGGCGTCGGGGGCGGTCTCGGCGTCCTGGGCCAGGGTGCGGAGGTCGACGTCGACCGGCGTACCGGTGGTGGTGGTGAGGACGTGCGGCTGTGCGACCGGGGCGGTGTTGGGTGCCGTCGTCGTGAACGCGACGGTGAAGTCCGATCCCGGGATCTTCCACCCGTCCCCCCGAACCAAATACCCGGTGACCGTATGGGTGCCAGTCGGCACGTGGCCGAATTGATATGACCCGGTCAAATACTCCCCCACGGGGGTGCGGCCGTCGAGCCACAGCCGCATGTGGTCCACCTCGGAGTAGTCCCCGACCTTGGTGTACGCCAGCGTGACGTCGGGGCCGACGACCGTCGCGGCCGCCGCCGGGCCGGTGACGGTGACGGTGGGGCCCGGCAGGGTCGTGAACGTGCGGTCGGCGGTGACAGTCTGGTTCCCCAGGCCGTCTCGGGCGACGAGCCGGTAGTGGTACACGGTGTTCGGGGTGAGATCGGTGAGCCAGACCAAGGCGTGGGTAATCGAGGTCCCCGCGACCGTGCTCCCGTAACCCGTGGTCGGTCCGTACTCGAGTTGGACGGCGCCCGGCTGGGCCTCCGCTATCCCCCTGAACTCCCACCGGAGTGACGCCTTCGTGGGGGTGATGTTCTCGGCGTACACCCAGTTGAGGGGTGGGGGGGTGGTAACGGTCGGCGGGACGGTCGTGAAGGTGAAGTCGCCGGAGACCGTTTCGTTCCCGGCCGCGTCCCGCGTCCGGACCCGGTAGTGGTAGAGCCCGTTCGGGGAGAGCCCGGTGGTGAGGGAGACCAGGTGATTCGTCACCGGCAGCCGGTCCCACAGGGGGCCGCCGACCCAGCTGGTCGTCTGCTCGTACCCCGTGGTGAACCCGTACTCCAGCTGGGTATTCCCCGGCCGGTCCGTCAGCCAGTTGATGGTGACCTGGGTCGGGGAAACGTAGGTCGCGGTCACGGCCGAGATCGTCGGCCCGGGGACGAGTAGGGCGACATACCCGTTGACGATCCCGGCCCGCACGGCCTTGGAGTATGTGATCGCCCCGCCGGTGGCCTTACCGGTCGAGTTCATGGTCTGTGCGTTCGTCGGTCCCGGCCCGAGTGGGGTACCCACGTAGTAGGCGGGGGCGTCGGCGGCCTGCTCCTTCCAGTACAACTGGAAGTTGTCTCCCGGGATCTGGTTGAAGGCCTCCACGGTAATGATTTGGGGGGCCGTGAGGACGTCCGTGGGCGTGGGAAAAGCGTTGGTCAACGTGATGGCGTTAAACGGCTGCCCCGTCGGGTTATCGAACTTGACGTTCCGGATCGTGATGTTTTTGACAGTGGTCGAGTACGTGTTCTGCGGCAACTGGTTGTCCGCGAGCGTGATCCGGATGTTCTGGGCGTTGTCCAGGTAGGAGTCTTCGATCACCAGGTTGCGGCCGGGGCCGCTTCCCTCCCCGTACCCGATACCCTCCGCCAGCATTCCGTTCTGAAGGTCCGCGTCCTGGATGTCCGCGTGGCGGACGGTGATCGTCCCGGACCAAATGGGGAAATAGAACCCGGTCTGGGCGCTCTTCCGCACCGTGAGGCCGTCGATCGTCACCTGGCCGACCCCGCCGTAGATGTTGCCGGCCCCGCCGAACGTCCCCCACACCTTCAAGTCCTGGATGAGCATTTCCCCGAGCATGCCCGTCCCGCCGTAGTGGTCGACGGAGATGCCCTTGGTCATCCCGTAGGCTTCGTTCCCGCGGAACTCGAGGTAGGTCAGGCTGCCGTGCGGCATGATCACGGTCTGGTCGTCCCGGGTGATGTCCGCCCCCCGGAACCGCGGGAACCGGTCGCTCGGGTCGGTCACCCGCAGGCCGTCCAGGTGGAACCCGTACCCCAGGTATTCGGAGTCCCGGGTGTTCGCCGCCACGTTGTCCCGGACGTAGTTGAGCGGCCCGGCGAACCAGAACCCGTCCGAGACGTCGAACCCGGCCCCGACTTTGAAGACCACGTTCTGTTCGATAATGTTGTAGGCCTCGTTCCCCGACTCGGTCGCGATCCCGGCGCTCTGGAAGTCGTACAGGTCGTTCCCGTGCACCAGGCCGTAGCTCGTCTGGTGGATCGTGAGCCCCCACTTGCGGCCGTCGGAGATCGCGTTCCCGATGAGGGTATATTGATACCCGGTGTCGGTCTCGTTGTGCGGGCCCATCAGGTGGTGCAGGTGCAGGGAGTACCGGCCGACCTGGTTGGTCCCGACGTGGGTGACGGCCCCGGTGGCGTCGAACGTCGTGTTGTCCAGGGGGGCGCCGGTGGTCCGGCCCAGGTCGGTGAACTCGGCGTACCGGATGTCCACCGCGGCCATGTCGGTCAGCAGGACGTGGCCGCGGGTCCCGTTCGGGTTCTCCGACCGGATCACCACGTTCCGGCTCAGGTTGATGAGGTGCGGGAGGAAGGTGAGGGTCCCGTGCGCGTCGTACGCCCCCCGGTGGTCGCGGGCCAGCGGGCGGTCGAGCGTGACGACGTTCCCCGCGACCGCGGCGATGTGGAATTCCTCCGACTCGTTGTTCGGGTCGATCCGGTTGCCGTTGCTCGGGTCGGTCGAGGGGAGGACCACCCGGTCCCCGACCCGCCAGCCGGTCGGGGCGTGTTCGAGCGTCAGGGTCGTGGCCCCGGCCAGGGGCTCTTTCGCCAGCCGGAGGTCGCTCGCGTCGGTCGTCTTCGCCGCTCCGCAGATCCGGACCGTCGCGTCGCCCAGGGCGAGCAACCCGGTCAGGTACTGCTTCGGGTCCTTGGCGAAGTCGAGGGGCTGGTCGGCGATGACCAGGCTGGCGGTCACGTTCGGATCGACCGGGACCCGCTCGGTCCCGATCTGGAGGATGCCGTTGTCGGTCACCACCAGCGTCCCCACCTTCAGGCCCGTGTCCCGGTGCGGGTCGAAGATCAGGGCCGCGTCCGCGGTGATCAGGATGGCCTGGGCCTGGGCCCCGGTGGTGTCGAGGAGGACGTGCCGGGTGATCAGGACCGTGTCGGTCGGCCCCGGGACCCGGCCGCCCTCCCAGATGGCCGGGTCCGACCAGTTCCCGCAGTCGATCGTGCGGGCCGTCGGGGCGGTGACCGGGTTCGGCATGTTTTCCGTACCCATGACCGTCAGCGTTGCCGGCAGGCTGACGGGGTCCATGTGCATGTCGGCGGCGCCGTCCAGCGGCTCGTACCCGTCGAGGTACCGGTCGCACGGATCGTCGACGCCCACGTGTAACATGGCCCGGCCTTCCAGGACCTCCAGGCGGAGGGCCGTGCGGCCCCAGGAGCCCGTTCGATCCTTGCGACGCATACTGGTACTCCTCGATCTGTCGCGCGCGGCGACGACCACACCCGACGGCGGGGCCGGCGGCCCCGCGCCCGAGTGCTTCGGGTCAGTTTTGCCGCGTCACCGTAGCGGCGGGTTTCGGTACGTACTGTCCCTCGTGCCGCGGTTACGATTAACCGGGCGTACGAAGACACGTAGACGGGGTTATTGGCACAACGACGTGCCGCCTCGTACCCAGTCGGTACGACGTCCCGGCGGCGGTCGCCGGGACGTATGGCGGGTAAGGGGGAACCCACCTGCTCTCGGGGCGTAAGTTCCGGCCGGCCCCGCACGGTCGGTCGGGGCAACTACCTGATCCAACCGGGGCGGCCGTGGCGAGTCTGCTACACCGTAGGTCACGCGCGCGCAATGTCAACTCGGGAGAAAGAGCGTTTTCCGTGGTCCGGATTTTTGATACTCCTGGCTTATTCGGCACCTTCGTCCACGCCTGTTGTTGAGCCGGCACGAAGTTCGCGCCATCACGAGCAGCAATCACTACCACCCGATGGCAGAGGACGGCGAGACACGTCGAGAGGTTGCTGCAACCTTTGAGAGGGGTGAGGGAGTGTTGCGGTGCAACTTTTTTCCGCAGTCAGTGGATGTGTTCAGCCGGGGGCTTATGGATTGTCGTTGTCGGGTGATAACCCAGAAGTGTTGTACCGCGTAGGACAGGCCAGAAGCTACAAGAATCCGTCGCCAGAGCCGGGCGGCTCGTGTGACACAAACATTCACTTCTTAAGAACTTCGGTCGACATACAATACTCTGGCGCCACCTCATGTGGTCAGTAGCCGAACCGGGGGGCCGATGGTGACCGTCGGCCTTGGCGGGTACGGCCGGGTAGTCTGACCTAACCCCCGGCCCGCGATCAGGGATCGGCCCGCTGGACCATCCGCTCGTCCACCTCGACTTCCAGCCGGGCCCCGAGGAACGAAACCTCCAACACGATCTGCCAGTGGTTGGGCTTGACCCGGACGATTTTTCCCCGGTATCCGTCGAGCGATCCGCCCGTGATCCGGACCACATCGCCCACCCGCCCGATCATCCGCTCTTGCACCAACTCCCGGTCGGCCAGCAACTCGGCCAGCGCCCGCAGCTCCTCCCGAAGCGCCTCCGCGTCGGGCGGGCGAAGGACCTGGGCGACTTTCGCCCGCGTCCCCGGGGTCAGGGCCTTCGCCGTCAGGAAATCCGTCTCGGAGCAGAACACGTACCCGCCGAAGACCGGCACATGGACGGGGCGCCGCTTCCCGGCGCCCACGGTCAGTCGGGTCATCATCGGCAGGAACGTCGCCACCCCGGCTCCGACGAGCAGCTCGGCAACCTTCTTCTCCCACCGGCCGGCGGTCCGCAGGACCACCCACCGGTCCACTCCGTCGGGGAAGGCCTTGAAGTCCACAATAGGCGCCTTGAGAAGATGGGCAGTTCAAGTGAACAAGAATCCGGCCGTTTACTCGGCCGACCCGCCGTCCGGTCGGTCGTGGATAAATCCGCGATATTTTTCAGTCGACGGATTCCGTGTCTCCATCGCGCTGGTAGAATCGTTTTTATTGATTGATGGGCCTGCTGTACCCACCCTACCCCCTTCAAACTCGTCCCCGATGGCAAGAGCCATGGGGGGCATGAGCCTCGCGGAGCGTTCGCCTGACGGCCCCACCGGAAAAGCATAATCAGATTAGGGTCATCCACTTAGGGAAATACTACCCACCCGCTCCCGGGGGGATCGAAGGACATACCCAGACCCTGGCCCGATCCCAGGTCGCACTCGGCGCGGACGTCCGGGTGCTGGTGGTGAACCACGCGACGGCCGACGGGCGGGACGCCACCTTCGACCGGTTCGTCCGGACCCCGGCGGCCGACGATTTCGACGGCCCGGTCCACGTCGGCCGGGTCGGACGATGGGCGAACGTCGCCAAGCTGGACGTCGCTCCCGGTCTACCGGCCGCCCTCCGGCGGTTACACCGCGACCCGCCTGACGTCTGGCACCTACACGTCCCGAATGTCACCATGATGCTGGGCGTGCTCAGCTGCCCGCGCATCCGCCCGCTCGTCATCACCCATCACAGTGATATCATCCGGCAACGGGTGCTGAAGTACGCCGTCCGCCCACTCGAGCACGCGGTGTACCGCCGGGCCGCCCGGGTACTCGCGACTAGCGCCGTCTACGCCGCGGGGTCCGAACTTCTGAAGCGGTATGCGGACCGGGTTGTGCCGGTCCCGTTGGGAATCGACCTCACCCCGTTCCGAAACCCGAGTCGGGCCGCCCTGGAACACGCCGACCGGTTTCGCAAACGGTTCGGCGGGGCCCCTCTCTGGCTCTGCGCCGGCCGGCTCATCTATTATAAGGGACTTGGGATTGCTCTGGAGGCTCTCCGGTCCGTGCCCGGCAACCTGGTCGTGATCGGCACGGGGCCCCTCACGGCCGAATTACGGCAGCGGACGAAGGACCTGGGCGTTGCCGACCGGGTGATCTGGTACGGCCACGCGTCCGCCGACGAGCTGGTCGGGGCCTATCACGCGGCGACCGCCTTGTGGTTCCCGAGTGTGGCCCGCAGCGAGGCCTTCGGGTTGGTGCAGGTCGAGGCGATGGCGGCCGGGTGCCCGGTGGTCAACACGGCGATCCCGGCGAGCGGAGTTCCGTGGGTGTGCCCGCACGAGGTGGCCGGGTTGACGGCGCCGGTCGGCGACCCGGAGGCCTTTGCAGCGGCCGCGAACCGACTGCTGACCGAACCCGGTCTCAGGCACCAGCTGATAGCCGGCGGACGAGCCCGGGCGGCCGCCGAGTTCGACTGGATGGTCATGGGGGAGCGGAGCCTGGATGTCTACCGGGCGGTGGCGAATCGCCGCAGCTGAGGACGAGTCGAATGGAAAGGGGGTGGGTCGTGGGCCGCCTGACTGTTCTGGCCAAATGTTATGTACAAGGCCTTCCCAATCGGCTGGGGTATCGGGTCGAACGGCTGGTCGAACCGACCCGTCCGATCGACGTGTTCGACCTCGCAATCCGCAAAACCGTGGCCGAGCGGGGGGACAAATTCTTCTTCGTCCAAATCGGCGCCAACGACGGAACCGGGAACGACCCGGTCCGCCGTTACGTGACCGAGTACCACTGGCGCGGCCTACTGGTGGAACCGCAGCCGACAGTATTCGCCCAACTGAAGGAGAATTACGCCAGCGAAACTCGACTGCAATTCGAGAACGTGTCCCTTGCCCGGGAAAACGGATCTGCGACCCTCTACATGGTCGACCCGGCCGCCCCACGGAACGTATCCCAGATGGACGGGACTGGCCAGTTTCGACAAGCACCTCCTGGTCAAGCAGATCCCGGCCGGCACCCCGATCGTCGAGGTGACCGTCCCGGCGGTCACACTGGACTCGTTGCTCAGGACGCACGACGTCCGGCGGATCGACCTCCTTCAGATCGATACGGAGGGGTTCGACTACGAGGTCATCCAGATGCTCGACTTCGCCACCGTCCGCCCCGCGATCATCCACTACGAACACACTCACCTGTCCGATCCCGATCGGCGAGGGTGCGAGAAGTTGTTGTCCGCCCACGGGTACCGGCTGCACTGCGCGGGCATGGACACGACGGCCGTCATTCAACCGTGACACGACCATGACCAGACTCTATTGTCTGGCCGAAGACCGCGTTACCGAGGAAGTCGGGCTGCGCTTCGCGGTCGCCAGTCTCGCCCGGGCCTGCCCGTCCGCCCGGGCGGTGATCTTCCGGCCCAGCCCGGCTGCCGACTTCCGAGCCTGGCTGGGTCGGTATGAACGCGTCAAACTGGTGACCGAGACGCTGCCGGGTGGCGCGTCCTGGAACTGTAAGCCGCACGCCCTGCTCCGGCTCCTGGAGGACGCGGACGAGGTGGTGTGGGTCGACTCGGACATGATCGTCACCCGGGACCCGTCCTACCTGTTCGACCGACTCGGGCCGGGTGAGCTGGTCGGGACCGAGGAACCCCCGAGTCATCACAACCAGGGGTGGGCACTCAGGACCGCGGGGTGGAGGCTGGCCCCCGGGCGGGACTCCCCGGTGACCCTGAACTCCAGCATCGTCCGCGTCACCCGGGCCCACATCCCGCTCCTCCGCCGGTGGGGGGAATTGCAGGAGAACCCGGCCTACCTGGCCGCCCAGCGGGCCCCGTTCAGCGAGCGGCCGCCGTACTTCATGGGAGGCCAGGACGTGCTCAACGCCCTCCTCGGGTCGGCCGAGTTCGCCCACGTCCCGGTGCAGTACCTTCGCATCGGGAAGGAGATCATCCACTGCGGCGGCGCGCTCGGGTACCCGCTGGGCCGGCGGCTGGGCGGCCTGGGCCGCCGGGTGCCGCCGTTCCTCCACGCGATCGCGGGCAAGCCGTGGGTCGTGTTCCACCCGCACTACCTGAAGACCCACGGCGGGTGGTTCGCGTTCAACCGCCGGCTCCTCCAGGAGACCTCGCCGTACGTGGCCGCGGCCCGGCGGCTGAGGGCGGAGGTCGGGGTGCCGTGTCCGTGGCTCGACGTCCGATCGGTGCCCGGGGCCGTCCTCCGGGCGGCCGGGCTCGGGCATTTCGCCCTCCTCGGGCTGCCGTTGACTGCGGCCGCGACGGCCGTGACGGCCGCGCGGAAGCTGTTCCGGTCCGGTTAAGTGACGGCTGGCATGCCTACCACGAAACCCGTTGTCGGATCCCGGATGCACCGAACCCCGTGCCGGGTCCTCCGTTCTCCCCGCCGGGGTGGGCGGTGAAGGTTCTCCACCTGAGCGCGGGGAATCTGTACGGCGGGATCGAGGCCTACCTGGTGACCCTGGCCCGGTGCCGCGACCTGGCCTCGGGCATGGAGCCCCACTTTGGGTTGTGTTTTCCCGGCCGGGTGCGGGATGAACTGATCGCCGCCGGGGTACCCGTCCACGACCTCGGTGCGGTCCGCGTCAGCCGGCCGTGGACGGTACTGAGGGCCCGCCGCCGACTGAAGTCGATTCTCGGGGACGGGACCTTCGCCGCCGCCGTCACGCACGGATCCTGGCCGCACGCGGTCTTCGCCCCGGTTGTCCGAACGACCCGGGCCCGGCTCGCGAGTGCCGTTCACGGCGACCTGTCGGACCCGACCTGGTTGGACCGGCGGGCCGCCCGAACCCACCCGGACGTGGTCCTCTCGAACAGCCGGTTCACCGCCGGACCGGCCGCAAAACTATTCGCCCGATCACCCGTCGAGGTGGTGTACCTGCCCGTTCCCGCGCCGGACATCAGGGACCCGGTGGCCGCCCGGCGGGAAATACGGGCGGCCCTCGGCACCCCGCCGGAGGCGGTGGTGATCCTGCAGGCGAGCCGTCTCGAGGCGTGGAAAGGGCATGCGGTCCACGTCGAGGCCCTGGCCAGGCTGGCGCACGTGCCCGATTGGGAGGCCTGGTTCGCCGGGGGGGCGCAGAAGCCGGGCGAGGCCGAGTTCCGTGCGGACCTCATGGCCCAGGCCGACCGCGCCGGGATTGCGGCCCGGGTGAAGTTCCTGGGTCAGCGAACGGACATCCCCCGACTGATGGCGGCGGCCGACATTTACTGCCAGCCGAACACCATGCCGGAGCCGTTCGGACTCGTCTTCGTGGAGGCACTCTACGCAGGGCTTCCGGTCGTGACCTCGGGGGCGGGCGGGGTGACCGAGATTGTGTCCGAGGGCCACGGGGTGTTGACCCGCCCCGGGGACCATGCTTCGGTGTCCGCCGCCCTCCTCGGCCTGATCCGCGACCCGGCTCGTCGGCGCGCCCTGGGCGCGGCCGGCCCGACCCGCGCGGCCGAGTTGTGCGACCCGGCACGACAGTTGAAGCGATTAGCCACACGGGTCGGGGCGGTATCAACATGAAACGGTGGTTGAAGCGGGCCGCCTTTGCCCTGGCGCCGGAGACCGCGACTGCGGTCCTGTCGGCCCGGTCCCATCGGCTGGTCCGGGACTGGGGCCTGTGGGACCTGAACCGGAAGTTGATCGCGCACCTCGGTCCGGCAGTCCAGGCCGGACCGTTCCAGGGCCTGGTCCTGTCCCCGATGACGTACGAGGAACACCTCGGCCCGTTTCTCCTGGGGACGTACGAGGCCGAACTGCACCCGTGGCTGGTGGCCGTCATCGGGGGTCGGTTCTCACGGATACTCGACGTTGGCGCCAAATTCGGGTATTACGCCGTCGGCCTCGCCCGGCGGATGCCCGGCACTCCAGTCCTCGCCTTCGACACCGACTGGTGGGCCAGGGCCGCGACCCGCGAGATGGCCACCGCCAACCGGACCCCGTCGGTATCAGTCGCCGGGTTTTGCTCGCCACGATGGCTGGACCGGTACCTAACGGCGGGAAGCTTCATCCTGACCGATTGCGAGGGGTACGAGGGGGAATTGTTCCGGCGGGCGTCCACCCCGGCGCTAGACACCGCGACCCTACTGGTCGAAAGTCACGACAACTTGTCGCCGGAGGTTGGGATGGTCGTCCGGCAACGGTTCGCCCGGACTCACGACCTTGCCGTGGTGACGTCCGTAAGCCGCACCGCCCCGCCCGGGGGACTCGGGTTCCTGACCCCGGCCGAGGCCGAGACCGCGGCCAACGAGGTCCGCGACCCCCAGGAATGGTTGCTCTTCACCCCCAAATCTTCGTAGACCGAGCCGATGGACCCTGCCCTCCCGCTCGTGGCGTTCCTCGCCTCGCTGCTCGCGACCCGGTGGTCGCTGGGGCTGGGGTTCGTGGCGGTGTTCACGGTCGGGTATTTGAACGGGATCATCCGGGCGAACTTCCTGGGCGTCTTTTCGACCTTCATGTTCGACGCCGGGCTGCTCGGGCTGTACGCGGGGTTTTTCATCGGGATGCCCCGGCGGGCGGCGGGGGTGTGGGGGGGGACGGGCGGGGGATTCGCCGTTTTCCTGATCGGCTGGCCGATCCTGATGTGCGCCATCCCCGTCAACGACCTCCTCATCCAGCTGGTGGCGCTCAGGGCTACCATCTGGTTCCTCCCGGCCATGGTGATGGCCCGGCGGCTGACGGCCGCGGACCTGTCCGTGATCGCCCGCGCTTTGGGTGGGCTGAATCTGGTCACCCTGGCCGTCGGGGTGTATCTCTACCTCAACGGAATCCAGGCCCTGTACCCGCGGAATGCCGTTACCCAGATCATGTACCTGTCGGGGGACGTGGCGGGGGGCAACCACCGGATCCCGTCCACCTTCCTCAGCGCGCATTCGTACGGCGGGGCGATGCTATTCTCGCTCCCATTCTTATTAGATCGCCTGTTCGGACCAGGGGCTCGGCGGCCGGACCGGGTGCTCGCGGCGTGCGGGACGGTGGCCGCGGCCGGAGGGCTCCTCCTGTGCGCCGCCAAACAGCCGATCGCCACGTTCGGGCTCGCGGCCGTGATCGCGTGGGGGTGTACCCGGTTTAACCTGACGACCGGGGTGGTGATCGTCGGCCTGGTGGTGGCCGCCGGGGGGGTCGCCTCGACCGACCAGCGCCTCCAGCGGGCGGCCGCCCTGGAAAACACCGCGGCCGTGTCCGGCCGCCTTCGGGGGAGTGCGAACGAGTCGTTCCTGGAACTCCTGGTCCAGTACCCCCTCGGGGCGGGGATGGGCTCGTCGGTCGGGACTAGCATCCCCTACTTTCTGGCCGGTCGCACCTCGGAGGCGATCGGGATGGAGAACGAGTACTGCCGCATCCTGATCGACCAGGGGTGGGTCGGGCTGGCGGCGTGGGTCGTGTTCCTGGTCTGGTTGTACCATCGCCCGCCGCCGGCCCGTCTCCACATCAACTGGGGGCTCGGAGTGATCCTCATGTACGCCCTCACCTTGACCAACTGGGCGACGGCATTCCTCGGAACAGGTACCCTGGCTTCGGTGCCCGGGTCGGTGCTCCTGTTGACCCAGATGGGGGTATTGATCCGGGCCAGGGAGATTGCCGAAACCCGGCCCACGCCGCCCCTCGGGGGAGGACGGTCATGACTCCGGACACGGGTGACTCCGCTGACCCGTCCCGCCTGTCCCCACCGGTGACCCGCATCCGACCGGGGCGGGGGTGGCGGGCGGTCGACCTCCGCGAGGTGTGGCGGTACCGTGAGTTGCTGTTCTTCCTCAGCCTCCGGGACATCAAACTGCGGTACAAACAGACCGCCCTCGGGGTCGCCTGGGCGGTCATCCAGCCCCTCTTCACGATGGCCGTGTTCACCGTGTTCTTCGGGAACCTCGGCAAACTCCCGTCGGACGGCCAGCCGTACGCCCTGTTCGTCCTCGCCGCCCTCGTCCCATGGCAGCTGTTCGCGTACGCCCTCACCCAGTCGAGCAACAGCCTGGTGGCCGAGCAGCGGCTCATCACCAAGGTGTACTTCCCCCGGCTGATCGTCCCACTCGCCTCGGTGCTGTCCGGGCTGGTCGACTTCCTGGTGGCATTCGGGCTGCTGCTGATCGGCATGGCTGTGTTCGGCGTCCCCCTGTCCTGGGCGGTCCTGGCCGTCCCGGTGTTCGTCGCTCTCGCGGTCCTGACGGCCTTGGCCGTGGGGTTGTGGCTTTCGGCCCTGAATGTTCAGTACAGGGACGTGCGGTTTACGATCCCGTTCCTTACCCAGTTCTGGATGTTCCTGACGCCGGTCGCGTACCCCGCCAGCCTGGTCCCGGCGGCGTACCGCCCACTGTACGGACTGAATCCGATGGCCGGGGTGGTCGAGGGGTTCCGGTGGGCGCTGCTCGGGACCGCCGCCCCCGACTGGGGCCTGGTGGCGGTGTCGGCCGGGGTGGCGGTGGCTCTACTCACCGGTGGGGTGTTCTACTTCCGCCGTATGGAAAAGACCTTCGCGGACGTGGTGTAACCCATGGGTGACGTTGCGATCAGGGTCGACGGGCTCGGCAAGCAGTACCATCTGGGCGGGCCAAAGGAGGCGTACTCGACCCTACGGGACCAGGTCCGCAAGTGGACCTCTCTCCGGGGTCTATTGCGGCGCGCCGCCCGGGCCGAGGCGCGGCCTCCCTTCTGGGCCCTAAAGGACGTGGCGTTCGAGGTGAAGTCGGGCGAGGCGGTCGGGGTCATCGGCCGCAACGGGGCCGGCAAAAGCACCCTGCTCAAGATCCTCTCCCGGATCACCGAGCCGACCGAGGGGGAGGTGGACATCCACGGCCGGGTCGGGAGCTTGTTGGAGGTAGGGACCGGCTTCCACCCGGAGTTGTCGGGCCGGGAGAACATTTTCCTCAACGGCGCGGTCCTCGGCATGAGGCGGGCAGAGATCGCCCGGAAGTTCGACGAGATCGTGGCGTTCGCCGAGGTCGAGAAGTTCATCGACACTCCGGTCAAGCATTACTCCAGCGGAATGTATACCCGGCTGGCGTTCGCGGTGGCCGCCCACCTGGAGCCGGAGGTCCTGATCGTCGACGAGGTGCTGGCCGTCGGGGACGCCCAGTTCCAAAAGAAGTGTCTGGGAAAGATGAACGACGTCGCCAAGGGCGGGCGGACGGTCCTGTTCGTCAGTCATAACATGCAGATGGTGTCCCAGCTAACCAGCTCGACCATCCTGCTGGTCGGGGGAAGCGTCGAGTTCCGCGGCCCGACGGCCGAGGGGGTCGCGCGGTACTCCGCCGGCCTCTTCGGGGACCGCGCCCTCGGACAGTCGTATGTCGCCCCGGCGGCCAAGGACGGGGTGTACCTGGCCACCGCCCAGGTCCGAACGTCCGAGCCGTTCGGCGAGCACATCTGCGGGCGGCCGATCACCCTGGACTTCGAGGTCCGAGTCGACGGCCCGAGGGACGGCCTCTGTTTTTCGGTGCAGGTGGTTGACGAGACGAACCGGCCGGTGTGTTACTTCTGGCTGCTCGACCGGTCGGACGACTTCCGGCACGGGGCCGGGGTGTACCGGTTTCGGTGCGAGGTCCCGCGGCTGCGGCTCTACATGGGCCGGTACAGCCTGACGACGTATCTGGCGGACCGGCGCGGGAACCAGTTGTTGGAGATCCTGCCCGAAGTCTGCCCGTTCGAGGTGACCATGCGCGGCCTGCCGAGGGCGCAGTACGACTGGCAACCCGGGGCGACCGTATATCTTGAAGACGCCGAGTGGTCTCCGGTCCAGAAGGTCCTCACATGATGCGACGCTTACTCAGTCGGCTGGCACGGGCGAAGGATTCCCTCACCACCCGCTCGCTCGGGCTCGAGGACCGGTTCCACACCGCCATCATCCGTCACACCAACAACTTCGGGTCGACGACGTGGCTGGGCCGGCCGATCTGGCAGAACGTGTTCGACCTCTGGGTTATCCAGGAGACGATCGCCGAGATCAAGCCCGACCTGCTCGTGGAGACGGGAACGAATCGGGGCGGGTCGTCGCTGTTCTACGCCCACCTGTTCGACCTCATGGGCCACGGGCAGATCATCACGGTGGACGTCCAAAAACTGCACGACCTTTCCCACCCGCGGGTGACCTACCTGATCGGGGACTCGGCGGGGGAGGCGGTCCTGGGGACGGTCCGCCGGCGGGCCGCGGAGGTCACCGGGCCGGTGATGGTGATCCTGGACAGCGACCACAGCGAGGCGCACGTCCGCCGGGAGTTGGAGGCCTACGCCCCTCTGGTCACCCCCGGCAGCTTCCTGATGGTGCAGGACGGGGTGATCGACGTACTGCCGATGCTCGCCGCCGACTGTCCGGGCCCGCTGCCGGCGATCAACGACTTCCTACTCCAGCACCCCGAGTACGAGCTCGACGTCGAACGCTGCCGGCGGTTCCTGATTACCCATCACCCGAAGGGGTGGCTGCGGCGGAAGCCCGGCTCATGACCGCCAGCCGCACCGGGCAGCCGCCGACAGCCCCTGGCGTACCCGATCCTCCCCGGTGCCCAGATCACCGCCGGCAGGCATATACCGCGACCGGGGCCGCGGATGAGTTCATCGTCCCACTCTTGCGGGACTGGATCGAGGCCGCCGTAAGGGCCGGCCTGCCGGCAGACGGACAGGTCCGCCAGGTGCTGGATATCGGCTGTGGTCGTCAACCGTTCCGCGCACTGGTTGAGTCGCGCGGGGCCGAGTACGTCGGATTCGACGTCCAACAGAGTCCGGAGGGGACCGTCGCGTTTCTAGGAGTGATCGACGGTCCCCTCCCACCCGGACTGGCGGACCGCGGGCCGTTCGACGTGATCCTGTGTACCGAGGTGCTAGAACACGTCTCCGACTGGCCGGCCGCATTCGCCAACATGTCGGCCCTCCTCGCCCCTTCCGGTCGCCTGATTGTGACGTGCCCCCACGTCTACCAGCTCCACGAGGAGCCGTACGATTTCTGGCGGCCGACCAGCCACGCGATCGCCCACTTCGCCCGCCGGTCCGGGCTGGTGGCCGAGCGGGTCGAGCGGCTCGGGTCCGCCTGGGACGTACTCGGCGGGGTGGTGGCGAACATGCACCCCCTCTCCCGGCGGCGGACCCTCGCGGACCGGGCGGCGGCGCGCGCGGTTCGGTTCGCTCTGCGGAGGGTGCTGTTCCCGCTCCTGCGGCGACGGTGGATGCACTACCGGTTCGACCCCGGAGGCCCCCTGTACCTGGCGAACGCCGCCGTCCTACGGAAACCGTAGCCGACACCGGGATCCTATGCGCGTGGCGTTCATTTCACTGATCCCTGCCCCCTGGGGCGGCAGCGAGGAGCTGTGGTACCGGGCGGCCCGGGAGCTGCGCGGCCGCGGGGCCGCGGTCGCGGTCGGGGTTCGCCCGTGGCCGGCCCCGGTCCGCCAGGTCGAGCAGCTGAGGAAGCTGGGCTGCGAGGTCCACTGGCACCCGCCCGCGGGCATCGCCGAGCGGGTGCTGCGGCGGGCCGGCGCCCGGCCGGACCGACGGCTGCGGTGGCTCCTCCGGTTCCGCCCGGACTTGGTGGTCCACTCCGTCTGCTGGCCCAGCGCCAACTGGAACGTCGACCTGTTCTGCCGGCGGCACGGGCTGCCGTACGCGAGGCTGGTCCAGCTCGCCGCAGAGACGTGGTGGCCGGGGCCGGACGACCTGGACCCGCTCACCGAGAGCTACGCCGGGGCGGTCGCTTGCTACTTCGTGTCGGAGGCGAACCGGCGGCTTCTGGAACGGCAGCTCGGGATGGCCCTGCCGAACGCAAGGGTGGTGAGCAATCCGTACACGGTCCGGCGGGAGGTATCCCTGCCGTGGCCGGATGAGTCCCCCGGGCTGCGGCTGGCCTGCGTCGGCCGGCTCGACCCGCCGTCGAAGGGCCAGGACTTGGTGCTCGAGGTTCTCGCCCGGCCCCACTGGCGGGACCGGCCCGTGAGCCTGGATCTGTTCGGGGCCGGGCCGGGCGAGCCGGCCCTGCGGCGGCTGGCCGCGCTCCTCGGGCTGACCGAGCCCCGGGTGCGGTTCCGGGGGTTTTCCCAGGACATCGAAGGCGTCTGGGCCGACCACCACGCCCTGGTTCTCGCCTCCCGGATGGAGGGCTCGCCCCTGGTCGCGATCGAGGCCATGCTGTGCGGGCGGGTCCCGGTCCTGACGGCCGTGGGGGGCAACTCCGAGCTGGTGACCGACGGCGCGACCGGGTTCCTGGCCGAGGCCCCGACCGCCCGGCACGTGGCCGATGTCCTGGACCGGGCGTGGGCACGGAGGGGGGAGTGGCGGGCCATCGGCGCCGCGGCCGCGGGTGCCGTCCGACGGCTCCACCCGGCCGACCCGGCGGCGGTGTTCGCCGACCGGATCGCGGAGTTGTCTGGGGGGGCCGCGGTGCCCCGGACCGCCCCCATCATGGGCCCACCCACATGACCCGGGTCCTCTTCTTCTGCCCGCGCACCCCGCTCCCGGTCACCGGAGCCCCGCAACAGCGGTTTCTCTCCCTTCTCCAGGGGTTTGGGGCTCTCGGGTGCGACACGACCCTGGCCTACCTTGTCCCGGCGGGGGCCCCGGGGCCGACCCCGGGTGAGCGGGAGCAGTATCGGGGGCTGGGCGTCCGCTCGGTCGAACCGTACCGTTATACGCCGCGCGACCTGCGGGCAGGGGCGTGGGTACAGCGGGTCCGCCGGCTGTGGTCGCGGCGCGCGGCGGTCTCGCCGTCGCTGGCGCTGGCCCCGGGCGTCCGGCGGTGGTTCGGGCGGCTCACCGCGGCCGTCCGACCGGACGTCGTCGTGGTGTCGTTCGCTTATTGGGACTGGCTGGTGGATCGGCGGACCGTTGGGTCGGCGGTGCTGGTAATGGATACCCTCGACTTGGTCAGCCGCCAGCAGCGGCTGTGGGCGGCGCTGGCCCCGCACGTCCGCCGCGACCGCGGGACGGTCGAGGTCGACCCCGCGGTGCTGGCGGCCGACTTCGACGTCCGGGTGGGGTACGAGGTCGACCGGTTCGAGGCCGCGGTGTACGACCGGTACGACCACACCCTGGCGATCTCCCTCCGAGAGGCGGACATCCTCCGGGCGAGCTGTCGGCGGACAGCGGTCCACTTCCTGCCGATGTCTTTCCCCGCCCTGCCGGCCACGACGGAGGAGCCGGGCGGCCTTCCGTTGTTCCCGTTAGCCGACCACCTGCTCCCGGCCCAGGGGTACGCGTTTTTGGTCCGGCGGGTCCTGCCACTAGTACGCGCGGCGGCGCCTGACTTTCGGGTCCGGGTAATCGGCCCGGGATGCGCGGCGGCCCGGCCGGCCGACGGCGTCGACCTCGCCGGGTTCGCCCCGGACCTCCGGGCGGAGTATGATCGGGCCCGGTTCGTGCTGAACCCCATCCTGGCGGGGACCGGCCAGCCGGTGAAGGTGGTGGAAGCAATGGCGCACGGACGGCCGGTGGTCTTGTGGCGGTGGGCGGAGGCGGCCTCCCCGGTCCGCCACGGAGAGTCCGGGTTCGTGGCCGATACCGCCGAGCAATTCGCCGAGTACACAGCCCGGCTTTGGAGCGACCCCGCGCTGTGCCGGCGGATGGGGGCGGCGGCCCGCGAGACGGCGGCCCGGTTTCACGCGGCCCACCGGCCCGCCGACACGCTGGCCGAGCTCCTTCCTATCGCGGGAGGGCGGCCGTGACCGGACCCCGGGTGGTGCACATCACCCCGGCGCTCTTCGGGGACGAAGGGGTGTTCGGCGGGGCCGAGCGGTACTCTCTGGAATTGGCCCGGCACATGGCCCGGGTCACTCCGACGACCCTGGTCAGTTTCGGCGGCCGGCCGCGGCGGTTCACCACCCCCGACGGCCTCCGGGTCCGGGTCCTCGGTCCGGCCTGGCACGTCCGCGGGCAGCGGTTCAACCCCATCCACCCCGGTCTCGTACGGGCCGTCACCGGCGACGTTGTCCACTGCCACCAGCCCCACACGCTGGCGGCCGAGCTGGGCGCCTTGCTCGCCCGGGCCGCGGGCCGACGGGCGTTCGCGTCCGACCTGGGCGGCGGCGGGTGGGGGTTCTCGTCGTGGGTAAACACGGACCGCTGGTTCCACGGGCACCTGCACATCAGCTGTTACAGCCGGACCGTCGCCGGGCACGACGAACGCCCGGGGGCGGGGGTGATTTACGGCGGGGTCGATACGGACGTGTTCGCCCCCGACCCGGCCGTCCCGCGGGAGCCGCTGGCCGTGTTCGTCGGCCGGCTCATGCCCCACAAGGGGGTGAACGATCTGGTGGCCGCCCTGCCCGACGGGATGACCCTGGAGCTCATAGGCCGGCCGTACCACGACCGGTTCTACGCCGACCTCAAGCGGCTGGCGGCCGGCAAGCGGGTGGTGTTCCGGCACGACTGCGACGACGCCGCGATCGTCCGGGCGTACCGCCGGGCGGTGTGCGTCGTCCTCCCGAGCGTTTACCGGGACTGCTACGGGAACGAGTCGACGGTGCCGGAGTTACTTGGCCAGACCCTCCTTGAGGGGATGGCGTGCGGGGCGCCGGCGGTCGGCACCGCCGTCGCCAGCCTGCCGGAGGTGGTCGAGGACGGGGTGACGGGATTCGTCGTCCCGCCGAACGACCCGCCGGCCCTGCGGGCGCGGCTCGCGTACCTCCGGGACAACCCGGCCGCGGTCGCCGCACTCGGCGCCGCCGGCCGCCGACGGGTGCTGGCGCGGTTCACGTGGCCGCGGGTGGTGGACCTGTGCCTGGAGGCGTACGGGGCGGGGGCCGGGCGCCGGGTCGGCCTGGGGCGCAGGGCACGGGGGCCGGTATGAGCAGGCCGATGCGGATCCTGCGGGTCGCCAACATCCCCGACAACCGGACCGGCGGGATGTCTCGGTACATCCACTTCGTCAGCGACGAACTGCGGGCGGCCGGGCACACGGTCGACCACCTGTTCGAGGACGGGCTCCGGACCCATGGGGGGGGCGGCCCGCTGGCGCGGTTCGTCGCTCCCGTTCGGGCGGCCCGGGAGGTCCTCTCGCGGACCCGGAGGGGGCAGTGGTACGACGTCGTGGAGATGCACGAACCGCTCGCCGCGCCGTACGCCGCCGCCCGGGAGTGGTCTCGGGCTCTGCCCCCGCTACTGGTCAGCGTGTACGCCCTGGAGGCCCGCAGCCACGAGGCCCGGCTCGGGTACGACCGGGCGAAGGGGCAACCGGTGTCGGTCCGGTCGCGGGTCGGCCCGCTGTCGATCGTGTGGCAGGCGAACTTCGCGCTGCGGCGGGCGGACCACGTGTGCGTGGAGACCACGGCCGATGCGGCGTACCTGACCCGGCGGCTGGGGGTGCCGCGGCGGCGGGTCACTGTCCAACAAGGGGGCGTCCACCCCCGGTTCTTCGCCGACGCGCCCGGGCCGCGGGCCGGAATCCTGTTCGTCGGCACGTGGTTGCGGCGGAAAGGAATCCTGGACCTGGTCCCGGCGCTGACCGCGGTCCTCGACCTGCACCCCGGGCTGCCGGTCACCCTCGCCGGGTGCGGGGCCCCGGCCGGTCGCGTCCTCGCCGACTTCCCCGAGCGGGTCCGCCCCTTCATACGGGTGCTTCCCTCGATCACCGACGACGCCGTGCTGGCCGCCCTGTATCGGGAGCATGCGGTATTCGCCTTCCCGTCCACCTTCGAGGGCCTCCCGCTGGCGCTACTGGAGGCCGCCGCCTCCGGCTTGGTGATCGTCACCACCGGGGTGTGCGGGATGGCCGATACAATCACGGACGGGGCGAACGGGCTGCTCGTACCGGTCGGGGACGTGCCCGCACTGACGGCGGTCCTGGACCGGGTGGTCGCCGACCCCGGGCTGGCGGACCGGCTCGGACGGGCCGCCCGGGAGTCGGTCCGGGGTTACACGTGGGCCAGGTCGGCGGCCCAGTTCCAGGCGGCGGCCGAGGCGGCCGCCGGGCGGGGCGGCGAAAGGGAAACGCCATGACGGGGGACACCGCACTCCGGATCGCGATCGCGAGTTATTACGTCCGGCCGGTGGGGGGAGTGGAGACGTACGTCCGCTCCGTCATCACGGAGATTCTGGCCCGCGGGCACGAGCTCACGGCCGTCACGATCCAGTCGGGGGACCCGGTGGCCGGGGGCGCCGTGCCCGCCGGCGTGCCCTGGGTTTCCGGGGCCGGCCTGACCGGAGTCGCCCTCGCCGCGACCGTCGCCGCCCTCCGGCCCGATGTCGTGTACACCCACGGGCTCGGTGAGCCGGAACTGGAGGCGGGGCTGGCGGCCCGCCTCCCGACCGTTTATTTCGCACACAACTACGCCGGCGGGTGCATCAGTGGCACGAAATCCCACGCGCTCCCCTCCGCCCGGGCGTGCACCCGGCCCCTCGGGCCCGGGTGTCTGGGGCTCTACCTCCCCCGCCGCTGCGGCGGCTTGAACCCGCTGGAGATGGTACGGCTCTACCGGCGGGAGCGGTCCCGACAGGAGCTGTTCCGCACCGCCAGGTTCGTGGCGGTGGCCAGTCGGCACATGGCCGCCGAGGCCGCCCGTAACGGGGCGCCCGAGGACCGGGTGAAGCTGACCCCGCTGTTCCCGCCGGCGATGAAGCCCGACCCCGATCCGCCGCCGCCGAAACCCCCGACCGGTCGGGTCCTATTCGTCGGCCGGATCACCGCGCCCAAAGGCTGGCGGCACCTGCTCGACGCCGTCCCCCAGGCGAGCGCGGCGCTGGGCCGGCCGCTCACCCTGGTCGTCGCCGGCGACGGTCCGGATCGGGACGCGTTCGAGGCCGAGACCCGGCGCCGGGGGGTCCCGGCCGAGTTCCTCGGGTGGGTCGGGGCCGCGGAGCGGGAGGCCGAGATGCGGCGCGCCGACGTGCTCGCCGTGCCGAGCGTCTGGCCGGAGCCGTTCGGGCTGGTCGGGATCGAAGCCGGCTGCGTCGGGCTGCCGGCCGCCGGGTTCGCGGTCGGCGGCATCCCCGATTGGCTGACGCCGGGCGTGTCCGGGGAGTCGGCCCCCGGTGAGCGGCCCGACCCCCGCGAGTTGGCCGACGCCCTCGTCCGGGTATTGGCCGACGCCGCCCACTTCAATCGGCTACGGGTCGGCGCCTGGGAGTCCGCCCGCCGGTTCACCCCCGCCGCCCACCTGGACCGCCTTCTCCCCGTCCTCGAAGCGGCGGTGAAGGCGTGACCCGGTGGGCCCTCCTGACCGGCGAGTACCCGCCGCAGCCGGGCGGGGTGGCCGACTACACCGACCAGGTGGCCCGGGGACTCACGGCCGCCGGGGACGTGGTGACCGTGTACGCCCCGGCGCGCGGCTGCCGGGCGGACGACCCCGGGCCCGGGGTAACGGTCCGACGCTTGCCGGGCTGTTTTGGTCCGCGGGGGCTGGCGGCTCTCGACACCGCCCTGGCCCGGCGGCCCCGCCCGGACCGCGTCCTGATCCAGTACGTTCCGCACGCCTACGGGTGGAAGGGGATGAACCTGCCATTCGCCATGTGGGTCGCGGCCCGGGCCGGGCGGCATGCCCCGGTGTGGGTGATGTTCCACGAGGTGGCCTTCCCGTTCCGGTGGCGGCCGCCGATTCACGCGGTGCTCGCGGCGGCGCACCGGGTGATGGCCCGGCTGGTGGCCGGCGCCGCCAGCCGGGTGCTCGTCTCCGTCCCGGGGTGGGAGCCGCGCCTCCGCCGTCTCTGCCCGCGGCTCGGACCGGTCGAGTGGCTTCCGATCCCGAGTAACATTCCGGTGGCCGCCGACGCCCCCGGGCCGGTCCGGGAGCCGCCCGCCCGCGGGCCGGTCGTCGGCCACTTCGGGACGTACGGGTCCGCCGTCATCCCCCTGCTGGAACCGGCCCTCTGCCGACTACTCGGGCGCGACCCGCAGGCGAGCGGCGTTCTGCTCGGCCGCGGGGGGGTGGCGTACCGGGACGACTTGGTCGGACGGCACCCGGCATTGGCCGGGCGGGTTGTCGCCCCCGGCGAGCTTCCGCCCGAGGCCGTCGCGGCCCGCCTGCGGGGGTGCGACATCCTCATCCAGCCGTTCATCGACGGAATAAGTTCCCGCCGGACGAGTGCGATGGCCGGGCTGGCGAATGCCGTACCCCTGGTGTCGAACTTCGGTCCCCTGAGCGAGTCGGTCTGGGCCGGGGCCGGCGGGGTTGCCCTGGCCGCGGCGCCCGACCCCGACCTACTCGGCGCCCGGGCCGAGGAGGTTCTGGCCCTACCCCGAGCCGATCGGGCGGAGATGGGGCGGCAGGCCGCCGCCCTGTACCGCGACCGGTTCAGCCTTGAGCACACCATCGCCCGGCTCCGCTGCCCCCAGCCCCCGTGCCCGCGGTGACCCGTCCCGACACGCCCCGGCTGACCGACCGCCTCCGGATCGCGTTCGTGGTGCACGACTACCACCGGCACGGCGGACACGCCCGGTACACGGCCGAACTGGCCGGCCGGTTCAAGCGGGACCACGACGTGACCGTGTTCGCCAACCGGTTCGAGGAGCCGGACCCCACCGGGATCACCTACCGGCACGTCCCGGCATGGCGGGCGAACGCCCTCACCACCATCGCCTCGTTCATCCTCCCGGCCACGGCCCTGGTCCGCGGCCGGTTCGACGTCGTCCACGCCCAAGGCCTGTGCGGGCTCCGGCAGAACGTGGTCACCGCCCACATCTGCCAGCCGGCCTGGTTCGCGGCCACGGACCGGTACGCCGGCCGGCCGGGGTGGCGGAAGCGGGTATTCCGGGCGGTGGTGACCCGGCTCGAACGGCTGGTGATGCGGCCCGGGGCGGCGGCCCGGTTCATCGTCCCGTCGGCCCGGGTCCGGGCCGATCTCGCCGCCTACTACCGACTCGGCGACCGCGTCCGGGTGGTCTACCACGGGACGGACACCGAGGCCTTCCACCCGCGGAACCGGGCCCGGTGGCGGGAGCCGGTGAGGGCCGAACTGGGACTGCTCCCGGCCGATCGCGTGGCCCTGTACGTGGGCGACCTGCAGAAGGCGATGCCGGCCGCGGTCCGGGCGCTGGCCAGGGCACCGGGGGTGAAGCTAGTGGCCGTGTCCCGGACCGACCCGGCCCCGTACGCGGCCCTGGCGGCGGCCGAGGGGGTCACGGACCGAGTCCGGTTCGTCCCCCCGACCGTCGAGGTCGCCAAGTATTACGCCGCCGCCGACCTGTTCCTGTTCCCCACCTACTACGACACGTTCGGCCTGGTGTTGACCGAGGCGATGGCGTCCGGGCTGCCCGTCGTCACCAGCCGGGCGGCCGGGGCGGCCGAGTTGGTGGTCCACGGGGCGAGCGGGTGGCTGACGGCCGAGGCGTGGGACCCGGGGCAGATCGCCGAGGGGGTGCGGGTGCTGGCCGCCGACCCGGCCGCCCGGGAACGGATGGGGGCCGCCGCCCGGGCCGCGGTCGAGGCGTACACCTGGGACCGCGTCGCCGAGCAGACGATGGCGGTGTACCGCGAAGTGCTCTCGGAGAAGGGGCGGTGAGGCGGCCGCGGGTAGCGTTCGTCGTGAACGGTGGGCCGGGCTCGGCACTGGGCGAGCGGGCGGAGGCGTTCGCCGCCCGGCTGGCCGCCCGGTTCGCCTGCCGGCTTGTGTTCCGGACCGGGGGGAAGGGGCAGGCGGTCGGGCGGATGCTCGCGGAGATCGCGGCCGCGGCCCCGGCCGTGTGCTACGTCCTCGACCTTGCCGCCAGCGGGGTGGCGGCGGCCGGCGCGTACAAGCTCGCGACCGCCACCCCGTTCGTCCTCGACACCGGAGACGCGGTGGTCGAGCTGGGCCGGGCACTCGGGCGGAGCTGGGCGGGTACCGCGGCCACCCGGGGGATGGAGGCCTACGCCCTCCGGGCGGCATCGGCGGTGGTGGTCCGCGGGACCTTCCACCGGACCTTGCTGGCCCGCCGCGGGGTCCGGGCCGAGTTCGTCCCGGACGGGGTGGTGGTCGACCAATTCGCCCCGGCGCAAGGGGCACCCCCGAACGCCGATCCGGCCCGGCCGCTGGTGGTCGGGCTGGTCGGGAGTTCGGTCTGGGTGCCGGTCCGCGGCACGTGCTACGGCTGGGAGCTGGTCGAGTTGATTCGGATCCTGCGGAGTCGCCTGCCGCGGCCGGTCCGCGGGGTGCTGATCGGGGACGGGTCCGGGGTCGAGGTGCTGCGGCGGCGGTGCGCCGAGTACGGGCTCGGGGGCGCGGTCGAGTTCGCCGGCCGGGTCCCGTACGCGGACCTGCCCGTCCGCCTGCGGGAATTCGACATCTGTCTCTCCACCCAGACGAACGACGTGATCGGGAACGTGCGAACGACCGGGAAGTTACCGCTGTACCTCGCCGCCGGGCGGTTCGTCCTCGCGAGCCGGGTGGGGGAGGCAGCCGGGCTCCTCCCTTCAAACATGCTGGTGGATTTCGTCGGGGAAACCGACCCCGCCTACCCGACCAAGCTCGCCGCCCGGGTCGAGGCCCTCGTGGCAGCGGGTGAGGACTTTACCCACCGGTCCGAGTGTGTGGCCCTCGCCCGGCTCCACTTCGAATACGACCGCCTCGCGCCACGTGTCGGCGCGGTACTCGACGGCGTCCTCGGGACCTCCTCCCGGGCCGGCCGGGGCTCGGGGGAGCCGGCCGACACTCCCCCTTACCAGGATCTCTTCACGACAACCCCGACCCCGCCCAACAAGCCCGCGGGCGAGCACGGGCACTGAGCGGCCAGACCGGGAGGCAGACGGCCGGCCGGTCCCGACTCATCGACCGGGGTCACCGCCGGCGGTCCGAGGTCGGGTCGTAACTGGCCGGCTGGCGGCTACTCGGCCACAGGACCCGGCTTCGGGAGCCAGGTCTGGTTCGTCCCCCGGAACGCAGACGTACCGATCCCATGACGCCCCCCTGTCACCGTCTCGCGGTGGTCCGCGACGCCCGCGCCGAGGGGTGGCCGAGCATGGACCTGTGTGCCGACCAGTTACTCGCCCACCTCCAGGCCGCGGCCCCCGGCCTGACCCCGGCCGATCTCGAAGCCCCCTTCCACCGAACGTTCCAGCGAGTTCCAGTCGTCGGCCGGCGGAACGCGGCGTTCAACGCCGACCGGTTGGTCTACCGCCATCTCACCCTCCCCCGGTTCCTTCGCCGCGGGGCCGCCGGGTTCGACCTGTTCCACGTCGTGGACCACACGTACGCCCATGCGGTCCATGCCCTCCCGCTCGGCCGGGCCGGGGTCTATTGCCACGACCTGGTCGCGTTCCGCTCGTTGCTCGAACCCGAGCACGACCGACGGCCGTGGTGGTTCCGGCAGCTCGCCGCCCGGACACTCTGGGGGCTGCAGGCCGCCGCCGTGGTGTTCCACAGCACCGGACCGGTCCGGGACGAAATCCTCCGCCACCGCCTGGTCGACCCGTCCCGGCTCGTCCACGCCCCGTACGGGGTATCCGCCGAGTTCACCCCGGATCCGGCCGGCCCGGTCGACCTCCCCGCACCGACGGACCTACCGTTCCTACTCCACGTGAGCAGCAACGTCCCCCGGAAGCGGGTGGACGTCCTGCTCGACGTTTTCGCGGCGGTCCGGACCGCCGCGCCCGGACTGCAGCTGGTGCAGGTGGGGGGCCCGTGGCCACCGCACCTCCTCGCCCAGATCGACCGGCTCGGCATCAGGCCGTACGTGACCCAGGTCCGCGGGTTGAGCCGCGGGCAGCTGGCCGAACTCTACCGCCGGGCGGCGGCCGTCCTGGTCCCGAGCGAAGCGGAGGGGTTCGGGCTGCCGGTGATCGAGGCCCTGGCCTGTGGCTCGGTCGTAGTCGCCAGCGACATTCCGGCACTCCGCGAGGTTGGCGGCGACGCGGCCGTCTACCGCCCGGTGGCGGACGTCCCGGCATGGGCCGATGCGGTCCGCCGGGTGATACACGAACCCGGGTTCGCCCCGCCCCGCGACGCCCGGCTGGCTGCCGCCGCCCGGTACTCCTGGAAGGAGCACGCCGCGGTGATCGGGAGGGCGTACCTTTCCCTGGCGAGCCGGGCCGGGCAGGCGGCCGGGACGGGGCACCCACCGGGAGTTGATCCACCGGAGTAGGTTGGAGAAAACGATGTGTTGATTATATAGATAATTTAATCAATGTTATATTAGAAGTCGTACATATAATACATTATTAATGATGATCTTTTCTCAAGACGCCGTTCCCAGCGGCTCGAACCCGGGTGGCTTCCGTTCGTTTCGTACCCGGCTCGACTTATGCACTTCCTCCGGCCGTCCCCGGGTAGCAGGGCGGGTCTCCGCGCCCCGCTGCTGATCGCCCGCCGGCGGCTCCCACGCGCCTCCCGCACTTCTCCCACCTGACGTAACTCGGTTCGTCGTCCTGGTCACGGTGGCCGTCCTGACGACCGGCCGGGGGACCATCGTCAACCTGCCCCGCCCCGTCCGCGACCTGGCCACGCGGCATGACTCCGGCTCCCGCCGGGGCCTGTCGTCGGCCCGGCTGGCCCGGCCTCGCAGCCGACTCTGCCCTCGCCAGGTTCCTGCCCGACCACCTCCAGTCCGACGGGCCGGTGTACCTGATCGGGGACGGCACCGTGAAGGAACATCCCCGGAAAGTGGTGTCCGGGAGGGGCCGGCACCGGGACGGCGTCCGGTCGTCACGCGGTTACACGACCTGGCGGTATGGGCATAGGTGGGTGGTCGTCGCCGTCCGGGTCCGGTTCCCGCACGCCGCCCGCTGGTGGTTACAGGCCGGGGGCTGCTTGCCCCTCCGCCACTTCTGTTGCCAGGCCCTATGGTTCGGGTGGAAGCCATCTGGTGTCACCGGTCATAGACGACGGGTAATTCTACTGTTTCCGATGTTGCCGGAGTTCTGTCCTTAACTTCGGCAATATCTTACGCGCACGATGCCAGTAGGATCTTGCCATCTCGGTGCGCCGCATCCAACGCGTCGCTCGCCAGCCGACCATCTCGGGCGTGTTGAACCCCAACTTCTCCGCCGGCAGGCTGGCAATCACGTCCCGTAGGCGCGGCGCCGTCAGCGCGGGTGTCTCTTTTTTCCCCCCGCCGCGTCTCCACGCTCAAGAACCACGACGCCATCAACGCCAACGTCTGATGGTGGTGCCACCCGACCCAGTTCCGCACCTGATAGTCCCCCAACCCCGCTGCGCTCTGCGCCGGCTGGAAGCACTCCTCGATCTCGTGCGCGGCTTTGGCCACCCGCGCGAACTCCGCCAGGCTCGTCTCTTCCGGGGCGTACGAAAGATAATAATCGTGCTCGAAACTCTTGTCTCCCAATCGCTCGCGAGTGACAAATAGGATGTCGTCCGGACCGATCTTCTTACCCGCACGCGCCTTCACTCGGCGAGAGACCACACCCACGCGCGGCGGCCCCTTCTCCCCGTCCCGCACCTCGATCGTCGTCCACGCCGACCCCGGGAGGGCCGCCGCCCACCGGTCCGCACGTTCGAACGGCACCCCCGGTCGCCGCCCCCGGCCGCCATACGCTGGGGCCGCCTCCGCGTCCCGGATCCGCGTGTCGGACGGCACCGCCAGCAGGTCATGTTCGCCACGAGACCGCGATTCCTCGCGAAAACCCGACGACCGGCCCAGCTCGTCGGCCCCGGCCACCCACCGGTGGGGCAACCCGCGACCGTGCCCGTCGAGCATCTCCAACGCCTGCTCATGCCGGGTCCGAAACCGCACCTCTTTCGGCACCCCGGCCGCCTTGCCCCGCTTCCGATCCTGCGCCCGCTCCTTCGGCAGGTACAGGCGGACGTCGACCGGGGCGTGCCCCCCGGGACACGTACCCCATGTACACCCCCACCTGGCCGTTGTCCACCTTCCCCGGGCGGCCGCTCCACTGCCCCCCCACCCCGACCGACGTCGTCCCCTTCTTGGCGAGCGCGGACGGGTCGGACACGACCACCCCGTCCGCCTCCCCGAGCGACCGTCCGACCGGCTCGGCCAGGACCCCGATCAGCGGCCGGTGGTCCCACGGGACGTACCCGATGAACTTCTGGATCCCCTGTCGCTCCTGGTCGTGCAGGTACGCGATCGACTCCCCAGTTTTCCGCTCCAAGGGGGACAGCAGACCACTCACGTACTCCCCGACGTGCTGTCGCTGCTCCGGTACCGCCAACGTCGCCGCGAACGGCCGGACGAACGCGCGAAGCCGACCCAGCAGGCTCGGCGCCAGGCTCGCGCTGACTTCCGCTTCCTCCGGCATCTCGCGCGAGCGGATATCGAACCGGTCGTCCATGACCATCTCCATCCGTGAAGATCAGGCACGGAAGGAATTGTCCCGAAATCGGTTGCGCCGCATCAAGTCCGGAAACAGTAGAACTAAGCGTGACCTTATACCTCTTCATGGCGGAATCCTCCCGATCCGCCTATGAGAACACCGGTAACGGCTACCAGGCAAGTCGAAATTGGCGGACTACTTGTCCAGCCCTGATACCTCCCGCCAAAGGCGGAAGTGGCCTCATTTTCCGGGCGTTTCGCAGTACACCTTGGACCCCACCCGGAACGGGCCGTGGGCCTCGAACCAGTCGAACGTCCGGTCGAGCAACTCGTCCATCG
>JAQGHQ010000535.1 GCA_028288765.1 Gemmataceae bacterium
GCGGGACCGGCTGTGGGGCGGGGGTCGCCGGCTGCGGGGTCACGGTGGCGGCGGGCCCCGGGACGGCCGGCTGGCGGCCGGCGTCGGCCCGGTTCGGCAGGCCGCCCGACTGCCAGGGGGAGTCCCGGTCCGTCAGCCGGAAGGAGTCTATGAATGACCGGGTCTCGGGGTCGGCCAGGCGGGTCTTCCGGCCGATGACGTACACCTCGTAAACCCGCCCGCCGACGATCAGGACCCGGCCGGCCGCAAACCCTTTCGGGCTCCCGGACTCGATCTCGAACTCCAGCCACCCGTCCGTCCCGACGGTCTGCCCCTGCTGCGAGATGACCCGCCCGTTGCAGGCGTCGGCCATCCCCCGGACTGCCCCGTCCAGGTTCCCGGGGTTCCCGGGCGGGAGGTCGGCGTACCCGGCCCCGTACGCCGCCCCCCAGGTCTCGGTCACGTACAGCGTCAGCTTCATTCCGGACTCGCTCGACCGGTCTTCCTTCGGCGTGCCCGGCATGAGGACCGAGAACCCGCCCTCCTTCGCGACGAACTCCGTGAACGGCTTCTTCCCGCACCCGGCCAGGGGCACGAGCAGGGCGACCGCAATCGGGGCGACGAGCGTTCGCATGGCTTCACCGGCGCGCCGGGCGGGGCGGGTAACGGGTCGGTTCTCGGATAGTATCCCGGCAGGCGCCGGCCGGTTCAAGGACGGTGTTGATGTGTTGAAAGGTTCGCGTGGCACGGGCCGCTAGCGACTCACGCCGGCGGGAACTCGGACCAGCTGTCGAGGTACCGCCGGAGGATGGGGAACTCGCCGGTCCTCGACTCCAACAGCTCCTTCGCCTTCGCCACCAGCTCCGCCTCCTGGTCCGGGCCGATGTCGCCGGTGAAGATCCGGGTGCGGAGGAAGACGAAGTACGTGTCGAGCGTGTCGCACAGGCAGTAGTCGTTCACCTCCTGGAGCTTCCCGTCCAGGTACATCTGGTACACTTGGTCGCCGGACACCTCCATCTTCCCGGGCTTGCCGATCATCTTGGCGAGGAGGTCGAGCCCGCCGGTCAGCCGGTACGCCCCGAAGTTGGTCATCCAGTCCATCAGGTCGATCGGGCCGTTGAACCGGTTCCGGCTGTTCAGGCAGTAGTCGCGGGCCGAGTACCCGTACCGGAAGGCGGCGAGCTCGAGCAGCGGCATGTCGAACGCCCGGCCGTTGAACGTCACCAGCTTCGCCTTGTAGCACGAGATCCCGAGCCAGAACTTCTTGACGATCTCCTGCGGGCGGAAGTGCGGGGCGTCGAGACAGGTGAGGGCCTGGAGGCCGAAGTCGGTGCCGACCCGGAGGACACACACCCCGACCGGGATCTGGAAGCTGACCGGGATGAAGTCGGACCCGTTCCAGTTCGTCTCGCGGGCCTCGGCCCGGGCCTTCTCGATCGCCTCTTCCGGCGTGAGGGTCTCGCCCGGGTACTTCACCGCCCCGAGCAGCCGGCCGTCCGGGACGCTCTCGGTGTCGACGACGAGGAAGGCGGTCCGGGTGCCGTTCTCGGCGGCCGTGGAGCGGGCCAGAAAGTCGGCGGTCGCCATCCGGAACCTCCTGACCACCCGCCGGCGGCGGGCGAAACCGGGCCGCATCGTGAACTGTCGTCCATCTCGGTGTAGCGATCAACAGCCCGGCGGGCGAATGCGGCTGGCGGGACGGCCCGCCGGGGCAACCCGTGCCGGTCGCGCAGGCTGTGCGGGCGGAACCGGCGGCCGTATCCTCACCTCATGAACTCGCCGCCGACCGATCCGTCCCGGCCGACCGCCCCGGGCACGCTGACCGCCCCCCCCGCCGCCCCGCCACCCCCCGCCCCGAACCGGTCCGCGCTGCTGATCGTGTTCCTGGTGGTGTTCGTGGACCTGCTCGGGTTCGGGATCGTGCTCCCGCTCCTCCCACGGTACGCGGCGGCGTACCTGCCGGTGATCCCCGAGGCGGCCCGGGGGGCGGTCCTCGGGATGCTGTACAGCATCTTCTCGCTCATGCAGTTCGTGTTCAGCCCCATGTGGGGCCGGATCTCCGACCGGGTCGGCCGGCGGCCGGTCCTGCTCATCAGTCTGGCCGGGTCGGTCGTGTTCTACGCCCTGTTCGCGGTCGCGTCGGACCTCCCGGCGGACGCCGCCTGGCTCGCCCTCGGGCTGCTGTTCCTGTCCCGGCTCGGGGCCGGGGTCGCCGGGGCGAGCGTGAGCACCGCCGCCGCCGTGATCGCCGATTGTACCCCGCCGGAGCGGCGCGCGAAGGGGATGGCGCTGATCGGGGCGGCGTTCGGGATCGGGTTCACGTTCGGCCCGCTCATCGGGTACCTCGGTCTGGAGGTGTTCGACGAGGCCCACTGGGCGCCGGGAGCGATGGCCTCCCTCCTCTCCCTCCTCGCGCTGCTGCTCGCCGTCCGGCTGCTGCCCGAGACCCGCACCCCGGGCGCCGCCCACGGCGGGCGGGAGTGGTTCAGCGTCCGGCGGAGCGTCGAAGTCCTGAAGACCCCGACCGTTGGGGCGCTGGTGCTGATTTACTTCCTGGTGATCTTCGGGTTTGCCAATTTCGAGGGCACACTGTCCCTATTCACCGAGGCCGCGTTCGGACTGAAGAACAAGCAGAACTTCCTGATGTTCGCGTACATCGGGCTGGTCCTGATGGTCGTCCAGGGCGGGCTCTACCGCCGGCTCGCCGGGACGCGGTCCGAGGAATCGCTCCTGGCGGCCGGGGTGGTGATGATGCTCTTGGGGCTCGGCGGGATCGCGGCCGTCGCGTACTGGGCCCGGCCGGACAGCCCCAACTGGAACGCCCTGTTCGCGCTGTTCTTCGTGGTGACCGCGGTGGCGGTGACCGGGTTCGCGTTCGTGAACCCGTCGGTGTCGGCCCTGGTGTCGCGGCGGTCGGACCCGGCCCGGCAGGGGGAGGTGCTGGGGGTGAACCAGTCGTTCGCCGCCCTCGGCCGTATTCTGGGCCCGTTCCTCGGATTGGTCTTGTTCGAAGCCGACTCCTCGCGCACGCTACCGTACCTGGCCGCGGCCGGGCTGCTGCTGGTAGTCGCGGCGCTTCTCCCGCGGGTTCGGGGGTAGAGTTCGGGGATAGAGTTCACCACAAAGGCACAAAGATCGCACAAAGGAACACCAAGAAAACCGGTGTTCGATGAATGATTGCGGTTCTCTTCGTGTCCTTTGTGTTCCCTTCGTGCCTTTGTGGTGAGATGTCTTTTTTCGGGTTCGTGCCTTTGTGGTGAGATGTCTTTTCGGGTTCGTGCCTTTGTGGTGAGATGTCTTTTCGGAAGGACTCCGAAATGGATCAGCTCGCTCCCCGCCGGATCGCCCTGATCAAGCCGAGCGCCCTCGGGGACATTGTTCACGCGCTGCCGGTCCTGTCCGCGCTCCGGGGGCGGTTCCCCGACGCCCGCATCACCTGGGTCGTCAACAAGAGCTACGAACCGCTCGTCGCCGGGCACCCGGACCTGACGGACACACTCGCGTTCGACCGCGGGGTGTTCAAGAACCGGGCCCGGGCGGCGGTCGCGTACTCGTTCCGGTTCGCCGCGGAGCTGCGCCGCCGCCGGTTCGACCTCGTTATCGATTTGCAAGGACTGCTCCGCACCGGGCTGATGTGTCTCGCCACCGGGGCGCCGCGGCGGGTCGGGTTCGCGAACGCCCGGGAGGGCAGCCGGTACGCCTACACCGACAAGGTCCACGTCCCGGACGCCGCCCGCATCCACGCGGTCGACCGGTACTGGCGGGTGGCCGAGGCGCTCGGGGCCGGGGACCTGCCGAAGCGGTTCCACGTCCCGATTTCGACAGACGCCCGGGCGTGGGCACGGGCGGCGCTCGCCGGGCTGCCGCGGCCGGTGGTGGCGGTCGCGGTCGGGGCGAAGTGGGTCACGAAGCGGTGGCCGCCGGCCCACTTCGCGGACCTCCTGAGGCGGGCCCAGGCCGCGGTCGGCGGGGCGTGCGTGTTCGTCGGGACGGGCGACGACACCGCGGCGGCGCTCGAAGTCACGGCCGGGCTCCGCGGCCCGGCGGCGGATTTCACCGGGAAAACGACGCTCCCCCAGCTGGTCGCCCTGCTCGCCGCCGCCGACGCGATGGTGGGAAACGACACCGGCCCGCTGCACCTGGCGGCGGCGGTGGGCCGGCCGTGCGTCGCCCCCTATACCTGTACCCGGGTGGCCCTGCACGGCCCGTATGGGTCGGTCGCGGGCGGGGTCGAAACGTCGGTCCCGTGCGGCGGCAGTTACCTGAAGACGTGCGACAAGATGATCTGCATGCCGGAGTTGACCCCGGACCGCCTCTGGGGTCAACTCTCCGAGGTACTCGACGCATGGGCGAGAAGCTGCCGTTCCGCCTGATCCTGGCGAGCGGGTCGTGGGGCCGCCGGTGGCTGATGGAGCAGGCCGGGTACGAGTTCGAGGTCAAGCCCTCGAACATCCCGGAGCCGACCGAGGCCCGGCTCGGCGACTGCCGGCACTACGTGGCGGAGCTGGCCTGGCTGAAAGCGGCGGCGGTGGCCCCGGAGGTGACCGAGGGGCTGGTCGTTGCGGCCGACACGGTCGGCTGGCTGGACGGCCGGGTGGTGGGCAAGCCTGAGGACGAGATGGACGCCCGGCGGATCATCAAGTCGCTGTCGGGGACGGTCCACGAGCTCTGGACCGGGGTGTGTTTATGGCTCCGGCCGGGCGACTGGCAATTCACCTGGCAGGAGCGGAGCCTGGTCCGGATGAAGGCCCTCTCCGCCGCCGAGATCGACGCCTACCTGAAGACGCGGAAGTGGGAGGGCTGCTCCGGGGCCTATGCAATCGAGCTGCCGACCGACCCATACCTGACGGTGGAGGAGGGGTCGGTCAGCAACGTGATCGGCCTGCCGATGGAGTCGCTGGAGAAGGCGCTGGGGTGGGTGAGGCGCGTGCCCCTTGACGTAGATGAACCATGAGCAGCGAACGCATTTACCGGGACATGAAGTGGACCCCCGAGGATCGTGCCCGTCACAAGGCGATCCGCGAGCGGTTCCAGCGGGAGCGTCCGTCGCTCCAACAACTCGTCGAAAGTGGCGAGTGTTCCCGACCCGTTCCACACGGAGTCTACATCGCGATTCGCGTCATCGCCCACGAACTCAAGAAGGCCCGCGAGACGGCGGGGTTGAGTCTTGCCGACGTGGCCGAGCGGTCGGGGATCGACAAGGCCGCGCTCAGCCGGCTCGTGAATGGGGTCCACGACAACCCGGCCGTCGAGACGCTGATGCGGTACGCCGCGGCGGTCGGCAAGAGACTCACCTGGACGCTCCAGGACCTGCCGACCGGGGTCTGATCGCCCTCGCCCATCCGCCCCGTCTCCTCCACGTCCTGTCGGTCCTTCACTCGCTCCCCTCACATGGCCAGCAAGACCCGCCTCAGCCGGCGAGCGTTATTCATTCCGATTAAGGAACACGGTAGATACGGGGAGGATACCCCTCTCCCACTTCGATCCGGCCCGTCAGGCGCCCGGCCGCCGCCCGACGTTCAGCACGAAGTCGCGGCCGAGCCGGTTGAACGCGAGGGTGATCCAGACCAGGGCGAGCGGTTCGAGCAGCTGCGCCCCCGCGAGCGGGCCGAAGTCGATCGGGTCGAACCCGAGTTCCTTCGCGAGGGCCGCGGCCGTGGCCTTCGCGGCCGGGTCGTCGCCGGCGTAGAGCATGGTCGCCGGGGCCCCGGCGTAGTCCGGGTTCTCCATGTTGTTGGCCCCGGTGGTGTTGCAGATCTTCACCACCCTCGCCCCGGGTGCGAGCTTCGCCACCTCTTCCCCGCCGGACGTGGTGTGCCCGAGTTCGAGCCGGGAGAAGTCGGGAGTCAGCGGGTTGGTGCAATCGAGCAGCACTTTGCCGGTCAGGTCGCCCGCGGCGGCGAGGGCGGCGCGGACCGCCGGCCACGGGGTCGCGAGCACCACCACCGCCGCCCCGGCGGCGGCCCCGGCGATCGTGTCGATCCCGCACTTCGACGCGGCGGCCTCGGCCCGGGGCTTCGGGTCGGCCGGCCGCCGCGACCCGAACGTGACCGCGTGCCCGTTCGCCGCCCACCGCTTCCCGAGCGTGCCGCCCACGTTGCCCATCCCGATCACGGCGATGTTCATGGCTCCGCCTCCGATAGACTACCTTCGCGGGGCCCCGGCCCGGCGGCCGGGCGAAATACATTACTATACAGTAACGGAATTGAGGTCAAGCGGGGGGCCGGGGTGTGAGCATGGCCGGGGGGGAGCGGGGGTATCGGGGGCCGGGCCGGCCGCGGTGCCCGGAGACGGACGCGGCGGTCCTGCGGGCGACGCTCCGTCAGCTCGCGGCGGGCGGGTACGCCCGGATGTCGGTCGACGCGATCGCGGCCGAGGCCGGGACGACGAAGCCGACGATCTACCGCCGGTGGGCGTCGAAGGAAGAGCTGGCGGTCGCCGCACTGGCCGAACTGCAGTCGGCCGACGCCCCGGTCCCGACCGGCGACACCCGGGCCGACCTGATCGCCATCCTGACCGATTTCCGGAAGAAGCTGTTGCGGCCGAACGGGATGGCGATGATCGGCACACTCCTGGTCGAGGAGGAGCACACCCCCCAGCTGCTCGCCCTGTTCCGCGAGCGGATCGTGGTCCCGCGGCGGGTAGGCCTCCTGGCCGTGCTCGAGGGGGCAAAGGGGCGGGGCGAGCTCCGGCCCGACGCCGACCCGGACGCGGCGGTGAACATGCTCGTCGGGTCGTTCTACGCCCGCTACCTGACCGGCGAGGGCATCCCGACCAGCTGGCCGGCCCGGGTGGTGGATGCTGTACTGGGTGGGGTGCTCAAAGACCGACGGTGATGGTCGAGAGGCCACGGCCGGGGGCGTACCCGCGACCGGGGTTCGAAGAGGCCGCCCGGGCGGCCTCCGGGCAACCGGTTACTTTTCGAGGGCGCAGTCAATGGTGCTGGCCGGGGTCTTCACCTCGCCCGTCAGCCCGGACTTCAGCGGGTCGGCGCGGCGGTCCGGGGTAGCGACCCACGCCCCCTTGGGCGGTTTGGGCGGGAGTTCCATGCCGGCCTTTCGCCGCCGCTCTTCCAGTTCGGCCTTCACCTCCGGGGAAGCCGGCGGTTCGTAGTACGGGTCCGGGCTGTGGGCACCAAGTCGGACCGGGCCGACCGGCACCCGGGCGGGCGGTGGTCACTTGATCTTGGCGCCGTCGAAGAACTTCGCCACGGCCGGGTCGTCCTCGGAGAGGGGGGTCCGCCCGACCGCCGTCAGGGTGAACACCTCCGACCCGACGATCGTCACCCGGTAGTAGATGTCCTTCCCGCCGCTGCTGAACATCATCTTCCGACCGGGGTGTCCGCCCACGGCGACCGGGGCCCGGGTCTTCTCCTTTCCGAACTTCATGGTCGCCGCGAACCCGTCACACAGCTGGTCGAGATCGCGGTCGGTCACCGGGGCCGGGGGCTGGTCCAGGGAGGTGATGATCACGGTGTAAACCAGGGCCTTCTCGGCTTGCCACATGCGCTGGGTGGCGCCCTTCGGGGGTAGTCCGGACGCAGTCCGGACCTGAAGTGTGGCCGGCGCGGAGATGGTCAGGGCCGGCGCCTTGATCGAGAGCGTCTGCGCCGGCCACTCCCCGGGGGCGACCGCGGGAGGCGGGATCGACCCGGCCGTGAGTTCGATCTTCGCGAAGAACTGCTCGACCAGCGGGTCCTCGAACGTCAGCCCCTTGTTACCGAGAACGGTGAACATCACCGAGCGGCCGTTGCCCAGCCCGGCCGAGACAAGGGCCTGGCTGATCTCCCCGGACGTCGTGATGTACCGCCGCGCTTTCCGACCGCCCAGCGTGGTCAGGGCTTCGGCGGTGAACTCCTTGGTCCCGGTGACGCGGGCCACGACGTCCGGGTTGGCCGCTCCCGCGGTTTTCGCGTCCCACGTCCACAGCGTGGCGATGTAGGACCGGCCGTCGTGCCGCTGGGTCCACGTCTGGGTCCGCGGTCCGAACCTGTCGGCCGCTTTCTCGACCAGGTCGATCGGTGTACCCGACCCACTCGGGAAATAGGCAGTGAAGATGCCGTCGGGGCCGTCGAACCGGGTCCATTCGGTTGCTTTCGGACCTTGTGGTTGCGGTCCCGGCGGACCATTCCCGGCCGCTCCGGCGGGGGCATCCTTCCCGAGCAAGAACCATGCGGCGATGCCCCCGCCGGCTGCAAGGCCCAGAACGGCGACCCCGACGACCGCCAGGATGAGGACCTTCCCGTTCCCGCCCGCCTTCTTCCTGCCCGGGACCGGCCGCCGGCTCACCGGCCGGTCGTCTTCGTCCTCATCCCGATCGTCCGGGTCCCGGCGACGGCCCCGCGGCCGGTCGTCCGGAGCGGCGTCCGCGGATCGTCGGCGGGAGCCGGGGCGGTTGTCGGCCGGGGTCGGCGGGGCCGGCTCGTCCACCACCTCGAACTCGGGAGTGGCGGGCGGGATCGCGATCGGGGTCTGGCATTTTGGGCACTTCCCCGTCTTCCCGGCGGCCGTGTCCGGTACGGTCAAGACGGCGGCGCACGACGGGCAGGCGATCCGAATGGGCATGACAGCTCCGACGGCTGAGCTCAAGGGGCGATCATCAGCTGGGCGCCGGAGCGTGTCCGGGTGGAAATTGGATCATTTATGCGCAGAACGTGTTTTACCGCCTTACGGCGGGCGGGGGAATGTGTGTCGTGGACTTTTCACGCGAGACGGACTGGCACCCGGCCCGAACCCCTGCCGCCCCCACGATTGTCCCCTACGATGTCCGTGGCCGGGATGAACCCGGCCGCTCGCTTTCAAAGGTTCCCCATGCTCGTCCCGCTCTCCTGGCTCCGCGACTACGTCGACCTCCCGGCCGATCCGGCCGCGCTCGTCGACCGGCTCACCATCGCCGGGCTCGAAGCCGCCGGGGTCCGGGTGTTCGGGGTCGACCCGCCGCCGGGCGTCCGCGTCAAGCCAGAAGACGCCGGGCTCGTCTGGGAGCGGGACAAGGTCGTCCTCGCCAGGGTGCTCGAAATCACCCGGCACCCGGACGCCGACAAGCTCAAACTGGTGAAGCTCGAGTACGGGGCCGCCGAGCCGAAAATCGTCGTCACCGGGGCCCCGAACATCGCCCCCGGGCAGAGCGGGATGAAGGTCGTCCTCGGCCTCCGCGGGAGCCGGTACTTCTACACCGACAAGGACGGCAAAAAGGCCGTCTTCACCCTGGAACCGAAGGCCCTCCGCCGCGTCATGAACGACGCCATGTGCATGTCGAACTTCGAGCTCGGCATCTCCGACGAGCACGAGGGCATCATCATCCTCGACGAGACCGACCCGGCCCCCGGCACCCCCGCGCGGGACGTCCTCGGCGAGATCGTGGTCGAACTCGACGTCCTCCCGAACATGGCCCGCTGCCTCTCCATGATCGGCATCGCCCGCGAGGTCGCGGCCCTCACCGGCGCGGCGCCGCACATCAGCGAGCCCAAGGTCGATGCGACCGCCGAACCGGTCGAGGGGAAGGTCCAGGTCGAGATCGCCGACCCGAAGCTGTGCGGCCGGTACACGGCGATGGTCATTCGGAACGTCACCGTCGGCCCGGCCCCGCGGTGGATGCGGAACCGCCTGCACTATGCCGGGATGCGGCCGATCAACAACGTGGTCGACGTCACCAACTACGTGATGCTCGAATACGGCCAGCCGCTCCACGCCTTCGATTACGACGTGCTGGTCAAGCGGGCGGGCGGAAAGGCGCCGACGATCATCGTGCGGCCGGCGAAGGCCGGCGAGAAGCTGAAGACGCTCGACGGGCAGGACCGCGAGCTGTCGCCCGAGAACCTCGTGATCGCCGATACCACCGGGCCGATCGCCCTGGCCGGGGTCATGGGCGGGCTCGAAACCGAGGTCACGGACACGACGAAGACGATCCTGCTCGAATCGGCGAGCTTCGACTTCGTGAGCGTCCGCCGGACGGCCCGGCAGTTCACCCTGTTCAGCGAGGCGAGCACGCGGTTCAGCAAGGGCATTCACCCGGAGCTGGTCAAGCCGGCTGCGGTCCGGGCCGCCCAGCTCTTCCACGCCCACGCGGGCGGCGAGGTCCTGGCCGGCCTCGTCGACAACTACCCGGCCCCCGTCCCGCCGCAGGTGATCGACCTGGAGGCGAGTGAGATCCGCCGGCTGCTCGGGTTCGACATCCCGGCGAAGGAGGTCGAGCGGGTACTGAAGGCGCTCCAGTTCCTGGTCGAGCCGGACGGGGACGAGGGCTGGATGGTGACCACCCCACAGACCCGGCTCGACATCCAGGTCGGGGCGGCCGACCTGATCGAGGAGCTGGCCCGGATCTACGGGTACGACAAGCTGCCGGAAACGCATCTGGCGAACGAGCTGCCGGAGCAGCGGGGCAACCGGCCGCTCGAACTCGAAGAGAAAGTCCGCGACCTGCTCGCCGACCAGGGGTTACAGGAGGCGATCACGTACTCGCTGACGAGCCCGGAGGCGGAGGGGCTATTAAACCCCTCCCCCGGCCCCTCCCCTGAGAAGGGAGGGGAGGAAGACCCGAGTCCGGCTCCCCCTTCCCTCTCAGGGAAGGGGGTTGGGGGGTTAGGTTCTGTCACCCTCCTCAACCCGATCAGCCCCGAGCGGTCGGTGATGCGGCGGACACTCCTGCCCGGCCTGCTCGCGGTCGCGCAGAGAAACCTGGAATCGACCGATTCCGTCGCGTTCTACGAGATCGGGCCGGTCTACGTCCCCCGGCCGGGCCAGAAGCTGCCCGACGAGCCCCGGCGGCTGGCGGTCGTGCTGTCCGGCCGGCGATCGGCGGCGGCGTGGGACGACCCGCTCGGGGTGAAGCCGACCCAGTTCGACTTCTTCGACCTCAAGGGCGTGGTCGAAGCGCTCGCGGCCGACCTGCACCTGCCGGGCGTCGAGTACCGTCCGGCCCGGACCGTCCCGCATCTGCACCCGGCGCGGGCGGCGGAGCTGGTCGTGAACGGTCAGCCGGTCGGGGTGTTCGGGGAGCTCCACCCGAAGGGCGCGGCGGCCTTCGGGCTCACCGACCGGGCGGTCCAGGTCGCGGAACTCGACCTCGAAGCGGTCCTCGCGGCGGTCCCGGACCGGTTCCCGTACCGCCCGTTCCCGACCGTCCCGGCGGCGAAGCGCGACATCGCCGTGATCGTCCCCGACGACACCCCCGCCGAGCGGGTGCTGACCGAAGTCCGGGCCGCGGGCGGCGATCTCCTCACCGACGCGGTGCTGTTCGACGTGTACCACGGCGACAGCATCCCGGCCGGGACGAAGAGTCTGGCGTTCGCCCTGGTGTATCAGTCGGCCGACAAGACGCTGACCGACAAGGAGATCGAGAAGGCCCATCAGAAGATCGAGGGCCGCCTGCGACACGTGCTCAAGGCCCAGATCCGTGGGAAGGATTGACCGGATGGTATAATGTGGGGGCAAGTTTCCAATTTGGCCGGGGCGGTCGGAAATCGCCCCACGCATTGGTCTGATGGATCAAACCGGTCGTCTTCTGGGAAGTCCGGCCGGGCAAGTTGGAAACTTGCCCCACACGTACCCCCGTGGCGCGGGACGCTCGCGGCCCAAAAAACGACGCCCAGGATCCCGTCGCACGGCCCAAGGAATCGCAGTATCATAGTACCTCTCTCCGGTTTCCGCCGACACGCGCCCGCGGGGACCGCGCCGAGGCCGGCGCCGGCCGCCCTTCCGAGAAGCCCGGTATGAAGCTCGAGGAACTCAGCCGGATCTTGCGGGAGAAAGACCCGGCCGCCGTCCTCGTCGACCCGGCCGTCCTCGTCCGGGTGGTCCAGAACGTCACCGGGATCACCTGGGTCGTCTGGGACGTGCCGCACAGCCACTGCTTCGTCGTCGAACGGCACACCCTGTACAAGCACGTCGAGCAGGAAGAACTCCACCTTCCGGCCGACCATCACCTGCCCCACGCCGTCCTGCTGCTGGAACGGCCGACCGCCGAACAGCTCAACGGCCCCGCCAAGGACCTGCTCAGCCGGTACTGGCAGCTCCTGTTCCACGCCGCCGCCCACCGCGAGCTCGACCGGCGGCTCGCCGATCTCACCCCCACCGGCCTCCGGGAACGGATCGAACAGCTCGGCCCGTCCGCGTTCGAGGAGGCCCGGAACGTCCTCGTCCAGGACGGGCTCTTGATGGCCACGGCCGACGACCGGGCCGCCTACGCCGAGTTCGCCGCGTACTTCCTCGAACTCCGGTTCTTCAACCCGACCCTCGTCCCGGTCTGCTTCCCCAGCCTGCCGCCGGTCCCCGACGTGGAGGCCGTCCTGGCCCGGGACGTGGACGGCCCGGCGCTCCTCCGGCAGACCCGGCTCCCGCACTCCCCCGACCCGGCCCCGAAGACCGACGACCAGTCCGACGAGTCGCACGAGTTCTACACCCGGCTGGAGCGGGCGGCCAAGCGGGCCGCCGCCGCCGGGGACACGGTCGGGGCGGCGATCCTCCACACCCGGGCCGCCCGGGTCGCCCCGGGCGCGCTGACCGGCCCGGCCCAGGCGAAGGCCCGCGAGGAGATCTGCCGGCTCGTCGACCGCCTCCAGGCCGCCCTCAAGCTGGCCGACGCCGACGCCGCGGCGTGGAAACGGGTCCTCCCTACCCTGCTCGACAAGGCCGACCAGGGGGCCCGGCCGGTCGAGGCCGCGCTCCTTTACGACATCCAGCGGGCGTGTCTCGACCACGAACAGAAGATTTACACCCTCGACCTGGCCGAGTGGGTCTTCTCCGGCGGGAAGAGGCCGATCAAGCGGGAGCTCGCCGGCCAGCGGTACGTCCGGGTCCCGGCCCAGCTCCGTAGCGCCACCCGCCGGCTGGCCGCCGCCCGGCTCACCGACGCCGACCGGCAGATACTGGCCGGGCTGCTCCGGAACGCCCTCGACCAGGCCGAGAACCAGCTCCGCTCGAAGTTCGGCCCGATCCTGACCCTCGCCCTTCACGACGCCGGCCTCCGGCCCACCTCCCTCCCCGAAAAGGCGGCGCTCGAAAAGGCGGTGGAGGAGCTCCTCGACCGGATCTCGTCGGCCGGGTTCCTCGCGTTCGGCGACGTCCGGGACGCGATCGCCCGCGGGCAGATGAAGCTCCCGGACCTGAGCGGGCCGCACGAGTACGTCCGCGGCGACCCGCTCCTGCGGCTCGACCGCCGGCTCGCCGCCCAGCTCGACGGCGTCTACCGCCGGGCCGAGTCCTACACCCGGGGGCTGGAACGGCTGACCGCGCTCAACTTCGGGACCGAGACCGGGCGGTGGCTGACCCGAAACGTCACCCTCCCGTTCGGGGCCGCGTTCCTGATCGCCCAGTTCTTCTGGTTGATGGTGTTCGAACGGCTGGGCAAGGTGCCCCCCGCGGCCGGGGAACCGGGGCCGACGTTCTTCGGCGGATGGAACAGCGAGTGGTGGTTCCACGCCGCCTGGGGCGGGCTCGGGGTGTTCTTCCTGCTGGTCATCCAGTCGGCGACGGTCCGGGGCGGGCTGGCCGCCCTCGGCCGGACCGCGTACCGGGCCGCCCGGTTCGTGTTCTGGGAGGTCCCGACCCGGGTCTGGGCCGACCCGCGGGTCCGGGCGCTGGTGGCGAGCGTTCCGGTCCAGATCGGACTGAGATGGGTGGTCAAGCCGCTCATCCTCGCCGGCCCGGCCTGGGCCGTGTTACCCGAGCAGCTGTGGAGGAGCTGGGCGGCCCGGGTCGTGACCTTCGTGGCCGCCTGGGCCATAGTCAACACCAAGATCGGGCGGGTCGGGGAGGCCGTTCTGCTGGAGGCCGCCCGGGGGGTGATCGAGCTGATCCGGTCCGCCCCGGCCGTCCTCCGGTGGCTGAACGACCTGTTCCGGGATCTGGTGTACATCCTGGAGTGGGTGCTCGCCCGGACCGAAGACTGGCTCCGGCTCCGCGGCTCGGCCGGCCGCCTGGCCGTGGCCGTCCGGGCGGTCGCCGGGCTGGTCTGGATGCCGTTCGCGTTCCTCCTGCGGTTCTACCTGGTGGTCCTGATCGAGCCGATGCTCAACCCGCTCAAGCTGCCGCTGTCGATCCTGTTCGCCAAGTTCATCTACCCCCTCCTGCTGCTCTTCCCCGGGGTCCTCCAGCCGGACCCGGGGTCGGTCCTCGGGTACCGGTCCCCGCTGGTCGGCAGCCTGGCCGACTACCTGACCGAGCCGGGGGCGTCGGTCCTGGTCCTGGGCACCCTGTGGCTACTCCCGGACGCGTGCACGTTCCTGTTCTGGGAGATGCGGGAGAACTGGCGGCTGTACCGGGCGAACCGGCCGGCCGCGATCCGGCCGGTCGCCGTCGGCCCGCACGGGGAGACGGTAAAGGGGCTGTTACACTGGGGGTTCCACTCGGGCACGGTGCCCCGGCTGTTCGCCAAGCTCCGGGCGGCGGAGCAGGAGGCGGCCCGGACGGACGTTTGGCGGGACGCCCGGACCTACCGGGCCGCCCTCCGCGGGGTCGAGGAGGCGGTCCGCCGGTTCGTCACCCGCGACTTCATCGAGGTACTGAACAGCCCGGAGTCGGGGTGGGACGGCCCGCGTCTGTGCGTCGGCCGGGTGATCCTGGGGACGAACCGGATCCGGCTGGAGCTCGTTCCCGAGGGAACAGCTGCGCCGGCGTGGCTGGAGTGGGAGGACCGGTCCGGGTGGCTGGTCGCCGGGTGGGCCGGGGCGGGGTTCCTGTCGGCCCTCTCGGAGGAGCAGGCCCGGGTGTTCGGGAACGCGCTGGCGTACCTGTACAAGCGGGCCGGGGTGGACGTGGTCCGGGAACAGGTCCGGGCGGAGCTGCCGAAGGAGGCGAAGCACTTCGACATCGGCCCCGACGGGCTCCTCGTCTGGTACGGGACCCGGGAGTCGCCGCCGCTCCTGTACGACCTGGGCGACCCGGTAACCGAGCTCCGCCCGCGGGTGCCCGGCCAGCGGCATCCGACCGCCGGCCCAATCCTGGACGCCCGCCGGCTGATTTTCGCCCGGATTCCGCTCACGTGGTCCCAGTGGACGGAGGTGTGGCGCCCCGGGCCGGCGGGCGACCCCCGCCCCCGGTTGTTCGGCCCGGCGGACGGCGATCTGACCCTGCTCCCCCCGCCGACCGCTCCCCCGCCCCCGCCCGACCTGCTCCCCCCGAACCCCGGCCCGCCGCCGGAGCCGCCGCCGTTCGGGCCGCTCGTGCCGGTCGCACCAGTCCCGGTCCCCGAGCCGATCCCACAGCCGATCGCCTCGACCGGGTGAGCCGGGGGCGGCAGAAGCGTAAGAGGCCCGCCGGCCCACGTTCAGGACGCGGGCCGGCGGGCCTCCGGACGACGGCGTTCTCCGATCACGGTCGCGGAGACCCGGGGGGGGTCGGGGCGTCGACGTCGAGGCGCTCGATCAGCTGTTTCACCTCCGCGACGGTCGTCGCGTCGGTCCGGATGATGAGCGAGTTGGTCCGCTCGTGTGGAGTGATCTCCGCCCGGTCGGCGAACACCTTCTTCAGCAACCCCGCGATCTCCGTGGCGGGGGCGTGCTTCAGGGTGATGACGGTGAGCGGCCGGTCGACCGGTCTCGATGCGGTGAAGAACCCCGACCCCATCGAGCCCGCCATACCCGCCATCCCACCTGCCATGTTCTGAGCGGGTGCGGCGGGCCCGGCCGCCCCCGGTCCGCCGGGCGTCTTTTGCTGCCGGTTGCCCTCCGCCGTATCGATCATCTTCCGAACGGTGGCAGCCGCCGCGGGGTCGACGGCCAGCGTCACCGTCTTCGCCTTTTCATCGACCTCGACCACCCGGACGCCCCCTTCCGGGAGCACCTTCTTCAGCAGATCGACGACCTCGGACGGGTTTGCGGTCTTGAAGGTCAGAATCTGCACTCCAGATTGCCCGGGAGCTCCTGGGAAAGCCCCGCCCGGCGGGAGTCCCGGCATGCCGAACGCACCCGGTCCCCCCGGGAAGCCGGGTTGACCGCCGGCCCCCGGTCCTCCCGGCAGACCGGGCTGACCGCCGGCGCCGCCCGGTCCCCCCGGGAAGCCGGGTTGACCGCCGGGCATGAAGCCACCTACCCCGCCGAATCCGCCGCCCATCATGCCGCCCATCGACCGCTTGAACACGACTGTCTTCCCACCCTCCGCGGGGAATTCCACAACCCCGCCGAACTCCCACCCCTCCCGGCCGCGGGCGGTCAAGAGGGTGGCGAATTCCTTCTGAGTCCGGGGTGCGTCGGCGTACAGGTACTCCCACTGCATCCGGGCCGCGGCGGCAAAGTGGCCGGACCCGCCGGCCACCCCGGCCGTTCCGGCGCCCCCGAAACCCATGCCCGGCGGCAGACCCGACGCCGGCCCGACCCCACCGGCCGGCGCCCGGCCCCCCCCGGGCTGGGGTGCCGGGGCGGCGCCTGACCCCCCCAACCCGGGCGGACCGCCGCCCGATCGCTCGAACTGGGCCGGGGCCCCCTCTTGTGGCTGTTCGGCGTGGGCGACCGGGACCAGGGAGGCCCCGAGCCCGGCGGTCACGCCGCCGGCCATCAGGACCGCGGCTGCGGCCAGTTTCGTCCGATTCAGTGCCATCGGCGTTACCTCTCGTACCAGTTTCAGGACGGCCGGCGGGACTGCCCCGCCCGGCGCCACCAGCGTTGTCGCCTTGTCGATGAGTCCCGCGGGGACCGCCCCCGCCGCCGTCGCCACCCCGAGCCCGACCGTTCCCCCGGCGACCGCCGGGGCGAGCCCCCGGCTCGTGAGCCGCTCCATCAGCAGCTGGCGGGCGCGGGACAGCCGGCCGGTGAGGGTTCCGGGTTTCCACCCGAGCCGGGCGGCGGCGTCCGGCTGTCGGACCCCTTCGAGGTCGCACAGCACGAACGCCGCCCGGAGCGGGTCCGGGAGCTGTTGCACCTCTTCGTGGACTGCGGCGAGCAGGGCTTCCCAGGTCGCTTCCGGGATCGACCGGTCGGTCTCGGGCCCGGCGGCGCGGAGTTCCCGCTGTTTCCGCCGGGCGGCCGACCGCCGGACCTTCGTCGCCACCCGGACCGCGACCCCGTGCAGCCACCCGCCGACGGCGGCCCCGCACCGGACCGCGGCGGCCGACCGGACGAGGGCGAGGAAGGTGGCCTGGAAGGCGTCCTCGGCGTCGGCGTGGTCTGGGAGCATGTGCCGGCAGACGGCCCAGACCATCGGCCCGTGCCGGCGGAGGAGTTCGGCGAACGCGGGCTCGTCGCGGTCCCGGGCGAACCGGCGGAGGAGTTCGGCGTCGGGCTCCGCGTTCGGGCCGGCGGCGAGCCCCCCGGCGTGACGGAGAACGACGTGCAGGAGCGAGCGGTTCATCACCACTACGTTCCCGCAGGCGGGCGGTTCCTACAAGCGGGAAACGAAAAGACGCCGGCCGGGCCGCACAGGGCGGCCGGGCCGGGGGTCTTGGGTCGACCCATACACGTCCGGAACCTTGGCGGCCACGCTCCCGAACCAGTCGACGTGCTTCCCCAGGGTGTTACACCCCAGTATCCGGAGCTGATTACGTGATTGATTCCGCCAGCATGCGCCACACCGGACCGTCCCGCCCGAACGACGGTTCTCCCCGCCCGGTAACTTGACTCCGCCCTCGCCCCGGGGACAATGACGGCCGACGGTCGCCCCCACCCCACCCCAAGGACCTCTCCCATGTCCGCCACCACCGCCGCCGCGCCGAAGCCGAAGTACGCCCCGCCCAAGGTCGCCGACCAGAAGATGTTCGTCGGTGGGAAATTGGTCGACGCCCAGAGCGGCAAGACGTTCGACACGATCAACCCGTCGACCGGCCAGGTCATCTGCCGGGTGGCCGAAGGGGACAAGGCCGACGTCGACCTCGCGGTCAAGGCCGCCCGGAAGGCGTTCGAGTCCGGGCCGTGGGGGAAGATGAATCCCAGCGACCGCGGCCGGCTCATCCACAAGCTCGCCGACGCGATCGAGACGCACAAGGACGAGCTCGCCGCCCTGGAGTCGCTCGACAACGGCAAGCCGATCGCCGACGCCCTCGCCGCCGACCTGCCCCTCACCCTCCAGTGCTACCGGTACTACGCCGGGTGGGCCGACAAGATCACCGGCCAGACCATCCCGGTCGACGGGAACTACTTCTGCTACACCCGGCACGAGCCGATCGGGGTCGTCGGCCAGATCATCCCGTGGAACTTCCCGCTCCTCATGCAGGCGTGGAAGTGGGCCCCGGCCCTCGCCTGCGGGAACACGCTCGTCCTCAAGCCCGCCGAGCAGACCCCGCTCACCGCCCTGTGGGTCGCCAGGCTCGCCCAGGAAGTCGGCTTCCCGGACGGGGTCGTGAACGTCGTCCCCGGGTACGGCCCGACCGCCGGGGCCGCGCTCGCGTCGCACCTCGACGTGGACAAGATCGCGTTCACCGGGGAGACGACGACCGGCAAGATCGTGATGACCGCCGCCGCCCAGAGCAACCTCAAGCGGGTGTCGCTCGAGCTCGGCGGGAAGTCGCCGAACGTGGTGTTCGCCGACGCCGACCTCGACGCCGCGATCGAGGGGGCGTACTTCGGGCTGTTCTTCAACCAGGGCCAGTGCTGCGTCGCCGGGAGCCGGCTGTTCGTGCAGGAGAAGGTGTACGACGAGTTCGTCCACAAGATGGTAGCGAAGACGAAGGGGCGGAAGGTCGGCGACCCGTTCGACCCGGCCACCGAACAGGGCCCGCAGGTGTCGCAGGAGCAGTTCGACCGGGTCATGGGGTACATCGACGCCGGGCGGAACGAGGGGGCGAAGCTGCTGCTCGGCGGGAACCGGGTCGGGCAGACGGGCTATTTCATCGAGCCGACGGTGTTCGCCGACGTCCGGGACGAGATGACGATCGCCACGGAGGAGATCTTCGGGCCGGTGATGAACATCCTGAAATTCAAGGACGCGGACGAGGTGATCGAGCGCGGCAACCGGACCTTCTACGGCCTGGCCGCGGCCGTCTGGACGCGGGACGTGAAGAAGGCGATCAGGCTGAGCAACAGCCTCCGGGCCGGGACGGTGTGGGTGAACTGCTACGACGTGTTCGACACGGCCGCCCCGTTCGGCGGGTTCAAGATGAGCGGGATCGGCCGCGAGCTCGGGCAGTACGCCCTCCAGCTGTACACCGAGGTGAAGACGGTCTACATGGCGACGTGAGCTGAGGCCGCGTCAGGTCCGGCGCGGTCCGGAGTTGGCAGGCCCGGGGCGCTACGCGGGCAAGCCGGGTGGCACATTCCCGCGAAGGTGCGTGGCCACTCGCGAGCGCAAGTCCTAAACTAACAGGACGCGATTTTCCGGGGTCATGACGTGCCGACCGTACCGCGTTCGCGCGAAACGCGGGCGGCACCCTTGACACCCGAAAACGTGATGCCTACCTTTAAGACTTTCCTGAAGCGGCAGGAGTGAGCCGCTCGGGGTCGAGGAGAACCGGCGTGGCGGGTTTCCAGAACGAACGCATCCGGATCCGCATGGAAGGGTACGACCACGAAGTCCTCGACCGGACGGCGGCGGAGATCGTCCAGACCGCCAAGGACAACGGGGCGGACGTCCACGGCCCGATCCCACTGCCCACCCGGATCGAGCGGTACACCGTGCTCCGGTCGCCGCACATCGACCGGAAGTCGCGCGAACAGTTCGAGATCCGGACGCACAAGCGACTGATCGACATCCTGCGGCCGACCCAGAAGACGATCGAAGCGCTCAACAAGGGGCTCAACCTGCCCCCGGGCGTGGACATCAAGATCCGCGTGATCGCGGCCGGCGCCTGAGTGCCGGCCGCGGCAAATAACGACCGGGGGTGTTGACTCCCCGGCCGACCCGAGTACAAAGAAAAATCCTGCCCGCCGCAACGCCCCTTTCACGGGGTGAAATGACCGGCGGGCGGTTTCATGCGACAGGCGACCCCGTTTCGCCGCGACCCGTTCGCCGGCCGAAAGGCTCCGGACGGGTCAACAAGCGGCACCGCCGATCCCTCGGCGGGGGCGGGGTCAGGAGTGGTTCCCCCAATGGCAGAGAACACGAACGGCACCCCCGCCCCGGGGACCGGGGCCGGGAACGGCTCTGTATCCTCCCGCGTGGTCGAGGTCACCGACGCGATCACCGTCCCGGTGGTGAACCGGACCGGGGCCGAGGTCGGGTCCGTCCAGATCGACCCGAAGGACTTCGGCGGGAAGATCAGCAAACAGCTGCTGCACGACGTGGTCCTGATGCACCTGGCCAACCAGCGGGCCGGGACGCACAGTACGCTCCGCCGGGGCGAGGTCGCGGGCAGTACCAAGAAGCTGTTCCGGCAGAAGGGCACCGGGAACGCCCGGGCCGGCACCAAGCGGACGAACAAGCGGCGGGGCGGCGGTACCGCGAAGGGCCCGAAGCCGCGGGACTACGAGTATCACCTGCCGAAGAAGGCGGTCAAGGCCGCGACCCGGATGGCGATCCTGTCCAAGTTCCGGGACAAGGAAGTGGTGATCATCGACGAGCTGGCGATCGCCGCCCCGAAGACCAGGGAAATCATCGGGGTGCTGAAGGCCATCAAGATCGGGAAGAAGGCCACCGCCGGCGGCGAGAGGGACGTCACCCTGTCCGACACCACGGTGCTGATCGGGACCGCCGGGATGGACGCGAACGTGTACAAGTCGGCGCGGAACATCGATAGCGTGAAGGTCCTCCCGGCCGCCGAGCTCAACTGCTACACGGTGCTGAAGCAGAAGCGGCTGCTGCTCACGAAGGCGGCCCTGGAGTTCCTCAAGAACCCGGACGCGGCCCGGGCGCAGCAGCCCGCCCAGCCCGTTGCCGACGAGACGCCGCGGGTCCGCCGCGGCCGCGCCGGGCGGATCCAGAAGCGGAAGGCTGCGGAACAGGTGGGGGCGGCCAAGTAAACGGCGCCGCCCGGAGAAGATCGATCAGAATTCCCAGGGGTGAAACCCCTGGTGCGGACACGAGCGGCGACGCGAAGCGGAGCGGGACCAATGCCACGTTCACGACCCAAGCCGAAACGGTATCTGCGAAAGCTGGCGAGCCGGAAGCCGTGCGTCCACGGCGAGCCCGGGCTGGACCTCCGCCCGTACCAGATCCTGCTCCGCCCGCTGGTGACCGAGAAGGGCACCCACCAGAGCACCCGGTACAACGCCTACGCGTTCCAGGTGAACCCGGTCGCCACCAAGACCCAGATCAAGGAAGCGGTCGAGGAGCTGTTCCACGTCCGGGTCGAGGGCGTCCGGACCATGAACCGCAAGGGCAAGAGGCGGCGGTTCCGGCAGGACATGGGCCAGCTCCCGAGCTGGAAGAAGGCCGTCGTCACGCTGAACGACGAAGACAAGATCGAGTTCTTCTGATCCGGGAAGCTGTCAGCTATTAACTGGCAGCCGGACAGTTTGGAAGACGGCTCCCGGCGGTCACGGGAACGACGGCCGGGGAAGATGCAAGGAACGATTGGGTCCCAGCTGCTGGCTGCAAGCTGACAGCTGATAGCCGAAAGCTTCGCAATGGGCATCAAACAATACAAGCCGACGTCGGCCGGCCGCCGGGCGGGGATGGTGTCCGACTTCGCGGACTGCACCCACCCGCGGGAGAACCGGCCGGAGAAGTCGCTCCTATCGCCGCTCAAGAAGACCGGCGGGCGGAACCACCACGGGATCACCACCTCGCGGTTCCGGGGGGGTGGTCACAAGCGGATGTACCGCAAGATCGACTTCAAGCGGAAGCGGGACGGGGTGGAGGCGATCGTCCTCCGGGTCGAGTACGACCCGTGCCGCAGCGCCCGGATCGCGCTGCTCCAGTACCCGCCGGACGAGAAGTACGACAACACCAAGAGCTACATCCTCGCCCCGAACGGGCTGAAGGCCGGCGACAAGGTGGTGTCCGGGGAGTCGGACGCGATCGAACCGCGTGTCGGGAACTGCATGCCGCTGTGGAAGATCCCCACCGGGATGGCCGTCCACAACGTCGAGATGATGCCGGGCAAGGGCGGCCAGATCTGCCGCTCGGCCGGGTGCTCGGCGACGCTCTCGGCCCGTGAGAAGGACTGGGCCCAGCTGACCATGCCGAGCGGGGAAATCCGCCGGGTGTCGAGCAAGTGCCGGGCGACGATCGGGAGCGTGTCGAACCCCGAGCACATGAACATCAGCATCGGCAAGGCCGGCCGGATGCGGTGGAAGGGCCGCAAGCCCCACAACCGCGGGACCAGCCAGAACCCGGTCGACCACCCGATGGGCGGGGGCGAAGGCCGGACCGCCGGGGGCCGCGACCCGTGCTCCCCGCGGGGCGTGCTGGCCAAGGGCGGCAAGACCCGCAAGAAGCGGAAGCCGGGGAACAGTGCGATCCTCCGCCGGCGGCCGTCCGGGCCGTTCCAGAAGAGCACCTGACGCCGGCGGGGCCGGAGCCCCCGGGGTTTGAGGAAATCAAGTAGCCGCGAGGTGCGGAGGGATGTACAGTAATCAGCCCGGATCGTTGACGCCGGGCTTGTCTGTCGTACCGGCCCGGACGGGCGGATCGGCCCGGACCCCGGGCCGGGCCCCCACCCGGACCCCAGGACGGAAGAACGGGAAACGCGCATGAGCCGGTCACTGAAGAAAGGCCCGCACGTCGACCTCCGGCTACTCGCCAAGGTCGAAAAGCAGGGCCCGAACAAGGAACCGATCAAGACGTGGTCGCGGGACTGCACGATCGTCCCGGAGTTCATCGGGGCGACGTTCCTGGTCCACAACGGGAAGACGTTCCACCGGGTTTACTGCACCGAGGACATGGTCGGGCACAAGCTCGGCGAGTTCTCCCCGACCCGGACGTTCAAGGGGCACAGCGGCGGGAAGGCGAAGGCCGCCCCGCCCGGGAAATAAGTAGAATCGTCCGTCGTCCTTAGTCCTCCGTCCACCGGACGTGAGGACACAGTCGCCCGGGCGGCCGGGTTGCTGGTCGAAGGACAAAGGACAAGGGACGAAGGACGAAGGACCATGCAATACCGAGCCAAACACCGATACGCGGACACGTCGGCCCGGAAGATCCGGCCGTTCACCGCCCTGATCCGCGGGCGGAACGTGGACGAAGCCCTCGAACTCCTGCGGTTCTACCACAACCGCGGGGCGAAGTTGCTCGAGGTGGTCGTCCGCAGCGCCCTCGGCAACGCCGACGACCGGGAGTGCCCGGACCTCGACGCCCTGGTCGTGACCGAGGCCCGGGTGGACGGCGGCCCGATGTTCAAGCGGATGCAGCCGCGGGCCCGCGGGACCGCGTTCATGATCAAGCGGCGGCTGGCCCACATCGTGGTCACGCTCTCCGACCCGGGGGACGAGGTCGTCGAGACGACGGCCGCCCCGACGGGGGTCGCGGGGACCGCCCCGGCCGCGAGTGAGACACCCACCCCGCCGGCGCAGTAGCGGCGGGGTGACCGGCAGAGGGGCCGGCGGGAAGAGCCGGCCCCTGACGCGTTTGACGGGCGGAACAGGGTCTGACTGGCGAGCCGGGGGGCGCGAGCTCCCCGGCGTACGGTTTCAAGACAAGGGCACCGGCTATGGGTCAGAAAGTCCGGCCGACCGGGTTTCGCACGGGCATCATGCGGCCGTGGCGGAGCACGTGGTACGCCAGCAAGCAGGACTTCTCCGAGCTGCTGATCGAGGACGCCACGATCCGGCAGTTCATCCACAAGTACCTGACCGCCAAGAAGGACCGGAAGGAGCAGCGGCCGGCGATCTCCGACATCCGGATCGAGCGGACCCGCGAGCGGGTGACGGTCGTGGTCACCTCCAGCCGGGTCGGGGCGATCATCGGGAAGAAGGGCGAGAAGATCGACCGGCTGACCAAGGAGCTCGAGCGGCTCACCCGCCGGCACATCGAGGTCAAGACGGTCGAGGTCACCCGCCCGGAGATCGACCCCCAGCTGATCTCCGAGGACGTCGCCGAGCAGCTGGAGCGGCGGGCCAGCTTCCGCCGGACCATGAAGCAGGCCATGCAGCGGGCGATGGAGGGCGGGGCGAAGGGCGTCCGGCTCCAGCTGTCCGGCCGGCTGGGCGGGTCGGAAATGGCGCGGTGCGAGAAGAGCATGGAGGGCAGCATCCCGCTCTCCACCCTCCGGTGTAAGGTCGAGTACGGGTTCTGCGAGGCGTCGACCCCGCAGGGAAACATCGGGATCAAGGTCTGGGTTAACCAGGGCGACTATCTGACGGGGGACATCGCCGATGCCACAGATGCCCAAGCGGGTCAAGTTCAGAAAAAGTCAGCGCGGCGTCGCACGCGGTAGGTCGACGAAGGAGCGGTACAACGGGCCGATCCGTGGGTTCTCGCACCGCGGGAACTACGTGGCGTACGGCGACTACGGCCTCCAGTCGCTCGAGGGCGGGTGGCTGTCGGCCGAGTGTATCGAGTCGGGCCGGATCACGATGACCCGGTTCGTGTCCGGCGAAGGGCGGTACTACCTCCGGGTGTTCCCGCACAAGCCGGTCACCTCCATCCCGGCCGAGACGCGGATGGGTAAGGGCAAGGGCGAGCCGGAGTACTGGGCCGCCGTCGTCCGGCCGGGCCAGATCCTGTTCGAGATCAGCGGCCTGCCCGAGCCCGCCGCCCGCGACTGCCTCGCCCGGGTGGCGTACAAGATGCCGTTCAAGTGCCGGCTCGTGACCCGCCGGCCGAGCGTGTAATTGCGTCCGGCCGGCCGTGCCGGCCGTGAAAGAATGAAGACGGCCGGCCCCGCCGGCCCTACCAGATGGTGCGGTGATGCCGAGCAAGATGAAGGACTACCAGGGGATGAGCGACGAGCAACTCTCGCTCACCCTCAAGGACACCGAAAAGCACCTGTTCCAGCTCCGGTTTCAGTCGGCGACCGACCGGCTCGAGACGCCGTCGGAGATCCGCAAGGCCCGCAAGGAGATCGCCCGCCTCCGGACGATCCAGCGGCTGCGGGAGCTGGACGAGCTGCGGAAGATGCCGGCCGAGCAGCTGGCGCCCAAGATCCAGGCGCTGGAGACGAAGGACGCCGAGGGCGGGCCGGGCAAGCGGACCGCCCGCCGGAAGCTCCGCCGGCTCCAAACGTTCCACGCGGCCAAGACCCAGCCCCAACCGGCGGGCGCCCACAAGGGGGCTAAGTAATGGCGGACACGACCAACACCCCCGCGGCCGGCGAGCAGAAGACGACCGGCCCGCGGAAGCTCCTGGGGATCGTCACCCGCGACAAGAACCTGAAGACCCGGCGGGTCGAGGTCCAGCGGCTCGTCCGGCACCCGAAATACGGGAAGTACGTCAAGCAGCGGACGATCTGCTACGCCCACGACGAGACCAGCGAGTCGCACCTGGGGGACACGGTCGAGATCGTCGAGTCCCGCCCGCTGTCGCGGACCAAACGGTGGCAGCTGGTCCGGATCGTGACCAAGGCCCCGAGCCGGACGCTGTCCAACCTGGAAGGGGCCGTCGCCGGGTCACTCCCGACGACCCCCGCGGCCAAGGCCGAAGAGAAAAAGTGACGGACCCGGGCCCCGGGCCGCACCCCGCGGGCTCTGAGGAAGAATCATGATTCAGATGTACACATACATGGACGTGGCCGACAACACCGGGGCCAAGGAGGTGATGTGCATCCAGGTCCTCGGCGGGTCGAAGCGCCGGGTCGCGTACCTGGGGGACATCATCCGGGCGAGCGTGAAGAAGGCCATCCCGGGCGGCGACGTGAAGCCCGGGGACGTGGTCAAGGGGGTGGTGGTCCGGACCCGGGTCGCCACCCGCCGCGAGGACGGCAGCTACGTCCGGTTCGACCGGAACGCGCTGGTCCTGCTCGACAACGACAACAACCCCCGGGGCACCCGCATCTTCGGGGCCGTTCCCCGGGAACTGCGGGCCAAGTTCAACAAGATCCTGAGCCTCGCCGCCGAGGTGGTCTGATTCGTCCGTAGTCATTCGTCCTCAGTCATTCGTGGGCTCGCCGCCCTCTGGTCGCCGCCCGCGAGCCGGGCCTGTGACGCGAAAGACGATGGGCGATGGACGAAGGACAGGGGACGAAGGACGGGCAAGATGTACATTCGCAAAGACGACACGGTCGAGGTGATCAGCGGGGACGACAAGGGCACCCGCGGGAAGGTGCTCCGCGTCCTCCGGGTCAAGAACCAGGTGGTTGTCGCCGGGGTGAACCGGGTGTACAAGCACCTGAAGCCGTCCCGGCGGAACCCCCAGGGCGGCCGGCTCTCCAAGGAAATGCCGGTCGACGCCTCGAACGTCATGATGATCGACCCGACCACGAACAAGCCCACCCGGGTCGGCGTCCGGTACCTGGACGACGGCAGCAAGGAACTCTTCGCGAAGAAGAGCAAGGCCCGCATCCGGCTGATCACGAAGCCGAACCCGCGGTACGCGAAGAAGGCCTGATCCGCCCGCACACCCGACCCGTACCGGCCCCGTCGGGAATGGGGCCGCCATAGGTCATTCGAGGTTTTGCACGCATGGCCACCGCCACGACAGAGAAGCACGCCCCGCCCCGGTTGCTGGAGCGGTACGTCAAGGAGATCGTCCCGGCGCTCGCCAAGAAGTTCGGCCGGGAGAACCGGCTGAGCCTCCCCCGGCTGGCGAAGATCGTCCTGAACATGGGCGTCGGCAAGGCCCTCCAGGACAAGGAGCGGATGAAGCAGGCCGCCGAGCACCTCGGCCTGATCGCCGGCCAACGGCCGCAGATCATGAAGGCCAAATCGGCGGTCAGCGCGTTCCGGCTCCGCGAGGGGAACGAGATCGGCTGCCGGGTCACCCTCCGCGGCAAGCGGATGTACGAGTTCCTCGACCGACTGATCAACGTCGCCCTGCCCCGGATCCGCGACTTCCGCGGGGTGAACCCGAAGAGCTTCGACGGCAACGGGAACTACAGCATGGGGCTGACCGAACAGCTGGTCTTCCCCGAGATCGACCCGGACAAGGTGACGTTCACCCAGGGGATGGACATCACGTTCGTCACCAGCACCCGCAACGACGACGAGGCCCGCGAGCTGCTCCGGGCGTTCGGCATGCCGTTCCGGGAGGGTACGAAGTAGGCGGTGAGGTGGTGAGCACGGTGGGTAGCGAGTTGAGGCTCGATCCACAAGCTCTCCACCCGACCAAGATACGGAACGGCCGGCTCCCCGGGGCGCGTACCCCCGGACCCCGAGCCGGTACGCCGACCCGAGACGAGACGCCATGTCGACTAACGCGAAAGAAGCCACGTTCCGGCGGCAACTCGCCGCGCTGAACCGGCACAAAGACGAGATGAAGAAGCCGGCGGACCAGCGGAACCCGGCCAACGTGATGCCGGGCCGCGACAAGATCCGCATCCGGAACCGCTGCCGGCTGTGCGGCCGGGGGCGGGCCGTCTACCGGAAGTTCGGCATCTGCCGGATCTGTTTCCGGAAGATGGCCAGTGACGGATTGATCCCGGGCGTCCGCAAAGCTTCCTGGTAACGCGAAAGGGAGGACACCAGCCATGATGACCGACCCGATCGCGGACATGCTGACGCGGATCCGCAACGCGAACGAGATCGAGCGACCGTACGTCGAGATGTCGGCCACCAACCTGAAGGTGGCGCTCGCGAAGGTGCTGCTCGAAGAGGGATTCATCCTCGGATACCGGACCGGCAAATACGCCGAGACCGCGTCCGAGAACGGGAAGCAGAAAGAGTTTCACGAGATCGAGAAGCTGGGCGAGCCCCACGTCGTCCTCCAGGTGTTCCTGAAGTACGGGCCGGACGGCGAAAAGGTGATCCGCCACATCGAGCGGTACTCGAAGCCCGGCCGCCGCGTGTACCAGGGGTACAAGGACGTCCGGCGGGTCCTCGACGGGCTCGGGATCGCGATCCTGAGCACCAGCCGGGGCGTGATGTCCGACCGCCAGGCCAAGAAGGCCAGGGTCGGCGGCGAGATCCTGTGTACCGTTTGGTGATTCCAATTAAAAGTTGACAGTGAAAAGTTATAAGAGGACACGATTTCAACTTTTCACTTTTCACTGTCAACTTTTAACTGATCAGAGGCCCCGATCCAGGCCTTCCATCAGCCTGGCGAAGCCGAGAGGAACCGAAGATGTCGCGTATCGGAAAGCAACCGATCCCGATCCCCGCAGGCGTAAAGGTGACCATTAACAACGGCACCGTCAGCGTCCAGGGGAAGAACACGACGCTGAGCCTGGCCTACCACCCGAACATGAAGGTGCAGGCGGACGGGGCGGCGATCACCGTCACCCGGCCGGACGACGAGCGCCAGAACCGGGCCCTGCACGGGCTCACCCGGGCCCTGATCAACAACATGGTGGTCGGGGTCACTACCGGGTACACGAAGAAGCTGAAGATCGAGGGGGTCGGGTTCCAGGCGGCGATGGACGGGAAGACGGTCGTCCTGACCGTCGGGTTCGCCAACCGCATCCGGCACACCCCGCCCGACGGCGTCACCGTGGCCGTCCCGGACCCGACCACGATCGTGGTCACCGGGTCCGACAAGCAGAAGGTCGGCCAGTTCGCGGCCGAGGTCCGGGCCAGCCGCAAGCCCGAGCCGTACAAGGGCAAGGGCATCCGGTACGAGACCGAGACGGTCCGCCGGAAGGAAGGGAAGTCGTTCGCGGCCGGCAAGTAAGCTGGCAGCTGGCAGCCGTCAGCTGGCAGCCTGAGAACGAGCGGCCGGGGTGTATGACCGCGGTCGCCTCACCGAACTCAACGCATTCGTTCGGCTGCCAGCTGCCAGCTGCCAGCTGAGAGCCAGGTGTCAAATGGACGCACAGAAACTCAAGGCGAAGCGGACGGTGCGGCGGCAGTACCGCGTGCGGAAGACCCTCTACGGGACGCCCGAGCGGCCCCGGCTGAGCGTGTTCCGCAGCAACCTCCACATCTACGCCCAGCTGATCGACGACCTGAACGGGGTCACCCTGGCCGCCGCGACCAGCGCCGGCAAGGACGCCGGACTGAAGCACGGCGGGAACGTCCAGGCCGCGGCCGAGGTCGGGAAGAAGATCGCCGAGAAGGCGAAGGCCCTCTCCCCGCCGGTCACGGCGGCGGCGCTCGACCGCGGGCCGTACCGGTTCCACGGGCGGATCGCGGCCCTGGCCCGGGCGGCGACCCAGGCCGGGCTCGTCTGCACCGGGCTCGACGCCCCGAAGCCGAAAGAAGCCGCTCCCCCGGCCGAGGCCCCGGCCAAGGCCCCGAAGGAGGGCGGCAAGGACAAGGCCCCCAAGGGCGAGGGCAAGCCGAAGGGCGACGCCGGTAAGAAGGACAAGAAGCCCGACGGGAAATAACGCACCGATCACCGTGCCCGGGCGGCCGGGGGCGTCAGCCCCCCGGACCCCGTCCCGGCGTGAGGAACCGATATGGCGAGAGAGCGCGGGGACAAGGGCGAACGCGATTCGCGGGACAACGCCCTGGTCGATTTCGTGGTGAAGATCCGCCGCTCGGCCTGTGTGGTCAAGGGCGGCCGGCGGTTCAGCTTCAACGCCCTGGTCGTCGTCGGCGACCGCAAGGGCCGGGTCTCGTACGGGTACGGCAAGGCGAACGAAGTCCCCCCCGCCGTCGAGAAGGCGATCAAGGAGGGCGAGGGGAACGTCAACCGCCAGAAGAAGATCTCCCTCCGCGGGAGCACGATCCCCCACCGCGTGATCGGGAAGTACGGCGCGAGCAAGGTGATCATGGTCCCGGCCGGCCCGGGCACCGGCGTGAAGGCCGGCCCGGGCGTCCGCGAGGTGCTCCAGGCCTGCGGGGTGACCAACATCCTGACCAAGGTGCACGGCAGCACGAACCCGCTCAACCTCGTCAAAGCCACCATCAACGGGCTGCTCCAGTTGCGCACCCGCGAGGACGTGGCCCGGCTCCGGGGGGTGGCCCTCTAATGGACCTGACCGAAGTTTCCAAAGGCATCAAGAAGCGGAAGCTGAAGCGCCGGGTCGGCCGCGGGATCGGGTCCGGCCAGGGCAAGACCGCCGGGCTCGGGATGAAGGGGCAGTACGCCAGTGCCGGGGCCCGGCTCCCGGGCGGGCTGTTCGAGGGCGGCCAGATGCCGCTCTACCGCCGGTTCCCGAAGCGGGGCTTCAGCCACGCCACCTGGGACAAGGATTACGCCGTCGTCAACGTCGGCGACCTGGCCGGCTTCGCCGCCGGCACCACGGTCGACATGGCCGCCCTGAAGCAGAAGCGGCTGGTCGTCGGCACGTTCGACGGGGTCCGGATCCTGGGCGACGGCGCCCTCGCGACGACGCTGACCGTCCGGGCCGACCACTTCTCCAAGTCCGCCCGGGAGAAGATCGAGAAGGCCGGCGGGACCTGCGACCTGATCCCGCCGCCGAAGAAGCCGGTCCGCAATAAGATGAAGCCGCGGCCGCCGAAGCCGGCGAAGTAAGTCAAAAGGCAAAAGGAAAAAGGCCGGAGGAACACCGGGGGAAGCCGCTCGACGAACCGGCGAGTTTCCGCCCCCTTCCCGTCCTTTTTTCTTTTGCCTTTTACCTTTTTCCTTCAGAACCCCCGGAGGGGGTCATGAACCAGCTCATCACCATCTTCAAGATCCCCGAGCTGCGGAAAAAGATCTTCATCACGCTGATCTTCCTGGCGGTCTACCGGATCGGGTACTACGTCCCGCTCCCGATGATCGACCACGCGAAGATGGCCGAGAAGATGTCCCAGGCCCAGACCGGCGCGCTCGGCCAGGTGCTCGGGTTCGTGTCCCTGTTCTCCGGGGGGAACCTCAGCCAGGCGTGCATCTTCGCCCTCGGGATCATGCCGTACATCTCGGCCTCGATCATCATCCAGCTGCTGGCCAGCGGGGTCCTGCCGTCGCTCGAACGGCTCCGGAAGGAGGGCGAGAGCGGGCGGAAGAAGCTCAACGAGATCACCCGCTACCTGACCGTGCCGATCTGCATGGTCCAGTCGCTGATATTTGTGCAGACGATCATGCGGCCCGAGAGCGCGAGCGAGGGCATGGGGCTCGCCCCGCAGGGGTACGCCGAGGGGTGGAAGATCTACTGGTTCGGGGCCTCGGCGATCATCACCATGACCGCCGGGACGGTGTTCCTGATGTGGCTCGGCGAGCAGATCGACGAGTACGGGATCGGGAACGGGATCAGCCTGATCATCATGGCCGGGATCGTGGCCCGGCTCCCGGACGCGACCAGCACCCTGCTCATGGACAGCACCACCGGCAAGCTCAAGGAGTCCCTGTTCACCCTCGGGGCGGCGAGCGGGGACGTCAGCTTCGAGAAGCTCCTGGTGCTCCTGTTCCTGTTCGTCGCGGTGGTGGTCGGGGTGATCGCGATGACCAAGGCCCAGCGGCGGATCCCGACCCAGAGCGCCAAGCACGTCCGCGGCCGGCGGGTGTACGGCGGGACCCGGCAGTTCCTGCCGATGAAGGTGAACGCGGCCGGGGTGATGCCGGTCATCTTCGCCAGCACCCTGCTCATCCTCCCGTGGTTCCTGTTCAGCATGATCGCGAACGTGACGGACGCGGGCTGGGCGGCGTCCCTGGCCCAGACGTTCCAGAACCACCGCGGGTGGCTGTACAACATCCTGTACGTGGTCATGATCTACGTGTTCTGTTACTTCTGGGTGGCGATCACGTTCAACCCGAAGGAGATCGCGGACAACCTGAAGGACTACGGGAGCTTCATCCCCGGGTACCGGCCGGGCAAGCGGACGGCCGACTACCTGGAACGGGTGCTGATGCGGATCACGTTCGTCGGGGCGGCCTTCCTGGCCGTGATCGCGATCATCCCGAACGTGATCTCGTCGGAGCTGGAGATCGACCCGCGGGTGGCCAGCTTCTACGGCGGGACCGGCCTCTTGATCGTGATCAGCGTGGCCCTCGACCTCGTCCAGAAGGTCAACAGTCACCTGGTCATGCGGAACTACCCCGGGCTGACCGACGAGTGACTGGGGCCGGTCGCACCACGATCCCTCCTCCCCGCCCCCGTTCCGGTTGGACCCTCCCCGGGGCATACCGTGGGGGGGCTTTTTGCTCCCGCCCCTTGCTGATTTTCGAAATGGCTTGGACAATACAAAGGTTGTGAAGGGTTTGTGTACTTCCTGCCGCGGGCGGGTCACCGGACCATAGGATGGGCGGTTCATGCGACTGGTGCTGGTCGGACCTCCGGGAAGCGGCAAGGGGACGCAGTCCGATCTGCTGGTCAAGCGGCTCGGGCTGGTGGAAGTCGGCACCGGCGACATCCTCCGTCTGGCGATCAAGCAGCGGACCCCGGTCGGGGTCCAGGTCGAACCGCTGCTGAAGCAGGGGCTGCTCGTCCCGGACGAGATCGTCAACAAGCTGGTCGCGGAGCTGTTCCGGGGGCCGAACCGGCCCGAGTGCTTCGTGATGGACGGGTACCCGCGGACCTACGCCCAGGCGGTCGCGTTCGACGCCCTGCTCGCCCAGGAGATGATGAACCTGGACGGGGTGATCAACCTGGCCATCGCGGACGACGAGGTGGTCCGGCGGATCAGCGGCCGGCGGTGCTGCTCGAACCTTCCGGCCTGCGGGGTGTGCTACAACATCTACGCGAAGCCGTCGAAGGTCCCGGGCAAGTGCGACAAGTGCGGGTCCGACCTGGTCCTCCGGGACGACGACAAGGAGGAGACGGTCCGCCGCCGGCTCCAGGAGTTCCACAAGAACACGGCCGAGCTGCTCGACCACTACCGGCGGAAGAAGCTGCTCCGGGAGGTTTCGGCGACCGACCCGGTGGAGACGATCTACGCGAACATTGTGACGGCGCTCAACCAGTCCGCGGCTTGACCGGGGCCGTCAAGAGGAACGAACCACAGTTGTAGGGCCGGCTGTGCCGGCCGTAACTGCGGAATTGCAACAAGAAACGGCCGGCACAGCCGGCCCTACTATCAGCTGAGAGAAAAGGAGGATGCGATGATACCCGACGGCATACGTCGCGATTCGCACACCTCCCGTAGCTCAGCGGTCGGAGCGGCGGCCTTATAAGCCGATGGTCGCGGGTTCGAATCCCGCCGGGAGGACTCCCGGCAAATGCGGAATGCGGAATTCGGAGTGCGAAATCCGAACCGTACCGCACGGCCCTGTGGGGATTAAGTCGGGCTGTTCCACTTCGCGGTGCCGGTCGTCGGCATTCCGCATTCCGAATTCCGCATTCCGAATTCCCAGATGCTTCGCTCATCCAACTTCCGCCCGCCGGAACTGAAGTCCGCCCGGGAACTCGCCCTGATGCGGGAGGCGGGGAAGCTCGTCGCCGGGGCCCTGGCGATCTGCCGGGAGATGGCCAAGCCCGGGGTCCGGACCCTGGACATCGACCAGGCGGTCGAGAAGTTCTACGCCCAGCACGGGGCGATCCCGCTGTTCAAGGGCTACCCCGGCCGCGTCCCGTTCCCGGCGGTGACGTGCCTGAGCCTGAACGAGCAGGTGGTCCACGGCATCCCCGGGGCCCGGGTGCTCAAGGACGGCGACCTCCTGAAGATCGACACCGCGTGCAAGCTGAACGGGTGGTGCGCGGACCGGGCGATCACCCTGCCGATCGGCACGGTGTCGGCCGAGAAGCTCCGGCTGGTGAAGGTGGCGGAGGAGACGCTGAAGATCGCGATCGACCTGCTCCCGAAGCGGAAGTGGTGGAGCGAGGTCGCCAGCGCGATGCAGAAACACGTCGAGATGAGCGGGTTCCGGGTGGTCACGTCCTACGTCGGGCACGGGATCGGGCGGGTGATGCACGAGAACCCGCAGGTCCCGAACTACGTGGACCGGGAGACCCGCAAGCACGACTTCAAGCTGGAGCCGGGGCTGACGCTGGCGGTCGAGCCGATGGTGAACATGGGCCGGGCGGACGTGGACACGCTCGGCGACTTCTGGACGGTGGTCACCCGCGACCGGCTGCCGAGCGTCCACGTCGAGCACACGCTCGCCCTGACCGCCGACGGCGTGACCATCATCACCGCCGACGAGGAGCCCGCCGCCCCGCCGCCGGCCCCGCCCGCGGAGGCCGGGCCGTGAGCGGCGAGAAGCCCGACCTGCCGGCCGCCAGCCTGGATCTGCGGCAGACCCGCCTCCGCGTCGAGGAGGGCGAGCTGGTCCGCCGGAACGAGTCGGGCGGGGTGGTGATGCGGGTCCCCTTCGACGACGTCGAATCGGTGGCGTACGTGCGCGAGCTGAACACCTTCGCCGTCGCCACCATCCTGGTGGCCGGCGGGCTGGTCGCGATCGGCTACTACGTGTCCGAGTACAACGTGGTGAGGGTGCTGCTGTACGTGGGGGCCATGCTGATCGGGGTGTTCGGGCTGTTCGCCCTCCGCGGGGACGTCATCGAGGTGCGGACCCGCGGCGAGAGCCTCCGCATCCCGAGCCCGGACCCGACGGACGAGGTGATCGGGTTCGTCATGAGCCTGAAGCAGCTGTGCGGCGGCCGCCGGGACCTGGGGTGAGCGGCCGCGACGCGGTGCAGCCCGCCCCGACCCGGGGCGGAAGCCCGGCCGGGCTAACACCCGCCCCCGGCCGGCGGTCCGCCCCCGAACCCGCGGCGGGCAAGCCCGTCCCGCAACAAGCCCATGAGCCGGAGGAGCTCCTGCCGGTCGGCCGGGGTCAGTTCCCCGAACATCTCCGCGATCGCGTTGAACTGCCCGCCGGCCGCCAGCCGGCAGCCGTATCCCTTCCCCGCCGCCGTCAGCTCGATCACGGTCGCCCGGCGGTCGGTCGCGTGAGGCACCCGGCGGACCAGCCCCTCCTCCTCCAGCGCGTCCACCAGCGCGGTCACGTTCCGGGCCGTGACCCCCAGCTCCTCGCCCAGCTCGCTCATGATCTGCGGTCCGCCCCGATGGACGGCCCCGAGCAGCCGCAGGCGGGCGAAACTAATCCCGCTCTCGGCGAACCGACCTTGCACCCACTTGAAGTAGGTCGGGCAGAACCAGCCGAACGTCCGGGCGAGCTGGAGCGCGTCGTCAGGCGGCCCGGAAACATCTCTTGACATTACTGAACCTATTCATTATCCAGTTATTCACTATATCTTGGTGCGGCCGCGCCGGCGGAATGTTCCGAAATCCGGGCTCCCTTACCAAGTCTACTCCTGACGAGGGCGTCATGACCACGACAACCTCATTTCCCGAACCCCGGCCGAGCCACTGGCGGACGGCGGTCCTCGTGTCCGCGCTGCTGGGCGGCGGGATCTGGGTCGGCATGCGGTGGGCGAGCCGGAGTGAGGCGGAGACGATCCCCGCCTCGCTCATGGTGATGGGGACGATGTTCGGGCCGCTGATCGGTCTGGGCGTGTTCGCCCTGTGGTGGGCCGTCCTCGGTCCGGGCCGCTGGTGGAAGCGCCTGGCGGGCCTGGCCGGGGCGACCCTGGTCGCGGCCGGGGTGGTCGCGGCCTCCCACCCGTCGTTCCGGTTCCTCGTGGCCATGTGGGGCGTGCCGCTGTCCGTAGCGGTCACGGGGCTGGTCGCCGCGATGGTGCCCGTCGCCCGGTGGCGGCCGGTGGTCGGGGTGGTGGCCGCCGCGGCGGCCGTCGCCCCGTGGGTCGCGCTGCAGATGGACGGGGTGAACGGCCGGTTCGATCTCGAAACGTCGTACCGGTGGACGACCTCGGTCGCGGACCAGGCGGCGAACCAGCTCGCCGACCGCGCCACCGTCGTCGCGGCCGACCCCGCGGCCGACCTCGGGCCGGCGACCGAGGCCGACTGGCCCGGGTTCCGCGGCGCCCATCGGGACGGCGAGGTTCCGCCGGCGGCGGCCGGCGGGTGGGACGGGTCGGCGCCCCGGGAGAAGTGGCGGAACACCACCGTCGGGCCGGCGTGGTCGTCGTTCTGTGCGGCCGGCGACTTCGTGTACACGCAGGAACAGCGGGGGGAATCGGAATCGGTGGTCTGCTACCGGGCGGATACGGGGAAGGAAGTGTGGGCCCGCGGGGACCCGGGGAAGCACACCGACTTCGCGAGCGGGATCGGCCCCCGGGCAACCCCGACGTACGCGAACGGGCGGGTCTACACCGTCGGGGCGACCGGTACCGTGTCGTGCCTGAAGGCGGCGACGGGCGAGCCGGTCTGGACGATCAGCCTGGGCGAGCGGTTCGAGGCGACCAAGCCGGTGTTCGGGTTGTCGTCCTCCCCGCTGGTGGTGGGCGACCTGGTGATCGTCAGCCCGAGTTCCCCGGCCGCCCCCCGGCTGGTGGCGGTCGCGGCCGCGACCGGGGAAACGAAGTGGGCCGCCGAGCCCAAGGGGACCGACGGGTACTCGTCCCCGCAGCCGGCGACGATCGGCGGGACCGCCCAGGTGTTGCTGTTCAACGAGGCCGGGCTGTTCGGGCACGACCCGGCGACCGGCAAGGAACTGTGGCATTACGACTGGAAGGTGGCGGGGAACGAGCCGACCGCGGTCCAGCCCCTCGTCCTGGCGGACGGGCGGGTGGTGATCGGGGGCGGGAACATCGGGATGGGCGCCCGGTGCGTGGCGGTCCGTAAGGAGGGTGACGGGTGGGCGGCGGAGGAGGTGTGGAAGACGACCAGGTTCACGCCGAAGTTCAACGACGTGGTCCGGGCCGGGAACCACCTGTACGGGCTCGACAACGGCGGGATGGTTTGTCTCGATCTGGTCAACGGCAAGGTGGTTTGGAAGGAGGGGCAGTACGGGTCCGGGCAGCTGTTGCTGGTCGGGAACAAGCTCCTCGTTGTGTCCGAAAAGGGTCACCTCGCGTGCGTCCGGGCGAGCCCGGAGGGGTACGACGAGCTGTGGAAGGTGGACGCGGTCGAGGGGAAGACGTGGAACCACCCGGTCATCGCCCGGGGGCGGCTGTTCGTCCGCAACGCCACCGTGGCCGTTGGGTTTGACCTGCCCGCGACCCGGGCCGGGAAGTAACAGCGGGCGGTAGGAAAACCCGTCCCACCGTTCGCAAAGAACCCGACCGCGGGGTCGGGTACGTTTCTTCCCGCCACTCGCCTCAATACAGGAGCCCGGTGAAGAATGGCACTTCCGTGCCTGAATGCTATACAGTTTCGGTCTTTGTATCGCCCGACTTATTTTGCCCTGTGCTCAGCAATGCGGCCCGTCCGATCGTGCGAGGGCGCGTCATGAGCGGGAAGACTT
>JAQGHQ010000397.1 GCA_028288765.1 Gemmataceae bacterium
CCCACGCGGCGGCCAGTGCTCGGAGTCGGTCGAGTTCCGCGGGGGTAAACGGCGGAGTTGCCGGGCCGCGCCCCGGTCGGAGGTTATGACGCGGGCGGCGGGTGGCTTTCCTATCCCGACACCACACACGCGCAAGGCCCCGCGCAAACCGCGGCGTGACCTCTTGAGGCGCGCGATCACGTCCGCGGCATTGCCGAGTTCGACGTCGTGTGCGATCATGGCGGTGGCCTTTGGGGATGGGCGTGTCGGGTTAGGTACCCACGTTCTGCTCCAAAAGGCCGCTTTCGTCGATCCCCCGTCCAAACTCCTTGGCTTTCCAGGACGTCGGTCCCGAGCTCCACCGGTTACGCCCGTTTCCAACTTGCCCAAACCGATGGGACAGGCCGGCCCGTCCTTTTCGGGCGGGATGTGGTCAGGACAGCCCTGGGCAAGTTGGAAACTTGCCCCCACAGAAAAACCCGGAGCTTCCTCGTGCCGCCGCTCCCGTTCGCGATCTACCACGAGCACCCGGACTGGTTCCGCCCGCTGTTCGCGGAACTCGACCGCCGCGGCATCCCGTCCGTCCGGCTCGACCCGCGGGCCCACCTGTACGACCCGGCGGAGGGCCGCCCGCCGTACGCCCTCCTGTTCAACCGGATGAGCCCGTCGGCGTATCTGCGGGGCGGGGTGCAGGGGATGTTCTTCACCCTGAGTTACCTCGCCCACCTGGAGCGGGTCGGGCTGCCGGTGGTGAACGGGCTGTCGGCGTTCACCCTCGAGACGTCGAAGGGCCGCCAGCTCACACTGCTCAAAGGGCTCGGCCTACCGTACCCGAAGGCCCGGGTGATCAACCACCCGGCGCGGGCCGGCGAGGCCGCCGCGGGGTTGCGATTCCCGGTAGTGGTGAAGGCGAACGTGGGCGGGAGCGGGGCCGGGATCGTGCGGTTCGACAGCCCGCTCGACCTGGTCCGGGCCGCGGCCGAGGGCCGGCTCGACTTCGGGGTGGACCACACCGCGCTGGTGCAGGAGTTCGTCCCGGCCCGGGGCGGGCACATCACCCGGGTCGAGACGCTCGGCGGGAAGTACCTGTACGCGATCAAGGTATTCATGACCGGGGAATCGTTTAACCTCTGCCCGGCGGACATCTGCCAGCGGAGCGACGGAGTCGAGCTGGTCCGGGCGGCGTGCCCGGTCGACGCCCCGAAAACCGGGCTGAAGGTCGAGGGCTACACCCCGCCCCCGGACGTGATCCGGGCGTGCGAGCGGATCATGCAGGCGGCGGGGATCGACGTCGGCGGGATCGAGTACATGGTGGATGACCGGGACGGTACACTCGTCTATTATGACGTCAACGCGCTTTCGAATTTCGTCGCCGACGCGGTGACCGTGATCGGGTTCGACCCGTTCGCCAGGCTCGTAGATTACCTCGAGCGGCGGGCGGGGTAGGGCCGGCTGTACCGGCCGTCACGCCTATTCGGCCCGCTCGGAGTTCCTCATGCGCTACGGGTACTGGCTCCCGGTGTTCGGCGGGTGGCTGCGGAACGTGGACGACGAGGGGATGTCGATCTCCTGGGACTACGTCAAGCGGCTGGCGCGGCGGAGCGAGCAGATCGGGTACGACCTGACCCTCGTAGCCGAGCTGAACCTGAACGACATCAAGGGCGAGGAGGCCCCGTCGCTCGACGCCTGGAGCACGGCGGCGGCCCTGACGGCCGTGACCGACCGGCTCGAGTACATGGTCGCGGTCCGGCCGACGTTCCATAACCCGGCCCTGCTGGCGAAGCAGGCGGCGAACATCGACCACATCGGCGGGGGGAACCGGCTGTCGCTGAACGTCGTGTCGTCGTGGTGGAAGGACGAGGCGACCAAGTACGGGGTCCACTTCGAGCAGCACGACGACCGGTACGCCCGCACGGCGGAGTGGCTGGAGGTCGTCGACAACGTGTGGAAGCGGGACCACTACACGTTCGAGGGGAAGTATTACCGGGTCCGGGACGCGGTGCTCCAGCCCAAGCCGGTGACCCGTCCGCGGCCCGTGATTTACGCCGGGGGCGAGTCGGAGGCGGCGAAGACCCTGATCGCCCGGACCTGCGACGCATACGTGATGCACGGCGACCCGCCCGAGCGGATACGCGAGAAGATCACGGACATGAACGTGCGGCGGGAGCAGTTCGGGCTTGGGCCGATGATCTACGGGGTGGCGGGGTATTCGGTAGTGCGGCCAAGTGAGGCCGGGGCGAAGACGGAACTCGCCCGGATCACGGACGTGAAGCAGTCGGCGGCGGGGTATCACAACTACCAGCAGTGGCTGGCCGGGACCCAGCTCGAACAGCGGGTGTCGTTGGAGGAGTACTCGGTATCGAACAGGGGGTTGCGGGCGGGGCTAATCGGGGCCCCGCAACAGGTGATCGACCGGGTGGGGGCGTTCGAGGCCGCCGGGGTGAACCTGCTCCTCCTCCAGTGCAGTCCGCAACTTGAGGAAATGGAGCGGTTTGCGGATCAGGTCATTCGTGTGGGCGGGACGGGCCGCTGAGCGGAGTTCGATGGGCGCGAACCCGGCGGTTGAGGGCGTGTCTGGAGGGTGAAGATTTGGGACGAACACCCCTTGAACGTTCGTGGTGGATTTCCCAAAATACTAAACTCACGCCCCGTTAGCTCAATTGGCAGAGCAGCTGACTCTTAATCAGCGGGTTTTAGGTTCGAGTCCTAAACGGGGCACTTCGGAAGTGCCGAAAGCAAAAGGGGTTCCGGTGACAAACCGGAACCCCTTCTCTTTTGCAGCCTCGGAATCGCCACACTATCGCCACACTATTCCTGCGGCGGATTTGGCCCCCCAGTTTGGGGGAGGAGGAGGCTCGACGCTCTCCTCAGAATGGCCGACCTGTCGAACGCTTTCCCGGCATCGAGGTAGTGGCGCGCGGTCTGGGGGTCGATTCCCATCGCCTGGGCAGTGGCATCCACGCTCTGGGTCGCGGTCGCCACCACTGTAATCGCCCTGGCCCGGAGGTCGTGGGGACGGAGCCGCGACTTGTCAGGGCGCCCCTCGTTGAACTCCCTGAACAAGTTTTGGATAGTCCACCGCCATGTCGAGGGGCTAAACCCTGTCATCGCGTGGGTGCGGGGACACGGCCGGTATTGTTTCGACTCTTCCAGCGACCGCTCCCACAACCACACAGGGCCGGCCAAGCGGCGAACGGTGCTTACCACGTCAGCAGGAAGGGGGACCGTCCGGGCCTCACGCGTCTTGGCGGCCTCGGCCGTCAGGGTTAGGGACTCGCGCCCGAGGTCGGCAGTCTTCACCTTGCACAGGTCGAGAGTGCGGCACCCGGCCAGCATCTTGACTTGGACGAAGAGCCGAGGGAGGTCCCACCCCGGGTGTTTCTTCGACAGCCAAACGAAGAACTCAGCCACGGTTTCCTCGGCCGGAACGCGGACCCGCTTCCCTCGGGGGGAGTTGGGATACGGAACTTCGAGCCAGGGGTTGTCACGAACATGGCCGAGCGGCTTGAAGTGCTTCGCCCACAGCGAACGGAGACCGGAGGTAGGTCGTGCAGGACGTGGGCGAACGCCGGTACTCCTTCGCGTCACTCGCCTTCCCGCGGGTGTAGGTGCCAGCGAGGAAGTCCCGCTTGAAGCGGTGGGCGAGGGCGGTCGTAATATCCGCCGGACTCGTCACATTTGGAAGGACTTTGCGAAGGGCCTGGACCGCCGTCCGATAGGCGCGGATGGAGTCCGGGCGAAGGTCTGGGGTCCCGTCGAGGTCGGCGAGGACCGTATCCCACGTCGCCCTCGATGGCTCGGCGGGTACGACCGGCCGGTATGCCTCGGTGATGATGTCCGTCGCGGCCTGCCGGGCTTCGCCTTTCATTCGACACCCCGTCGACCGCTCTACGCGGTTCCCATCAGGACCGAGGAATCGTACTCGGTAAACCCGCGATTCCCCGTCCGGGTTTACCGGTCCGAGCGGTCGGTGGACCTGGACCCGGTCCGCACCACCGGGTACGCGCTGGCCCCCGACGGGGCAAGCTACCGGACCGTCTACCGGGACGCTCGAGGCACGCAAGCCACGCAGCTGGAGGTCCGGGAGGTGAACACCGAGACCGGGCGCACTGTCAGGTCGCCGCTGCGGGTGCCGGGCTGGTCGGGTGTGCTGGACGCCCCCGGGAACCGTTTGTTCGTGATTTGCGAGGGCTTCGGGCCTCAGTTGGGCTCGGGGCCGCCTGGCAAAGGGGGGCCTGGCATGAGGGGCCAGCCGGTTGCGGCCTACGAGGTGCGGACCGGGAAGAAGCTGTGGGAGCGGGAGTTCGGCCCCAAGGGGGGGCGTGGTCCGTAACCTCGGCCCGTCAACGGGTTGGACGAACACCCCACCCGGGACTTGGTCGCCGAGCGGTATGCGGTCCGGGTGGCGGACGTCCTGGTGATCGAGCGAGAGGGACTCGCCCGGAAGTGGTGGCCGGTCGCGGGTTGAGGATGGACGGGTTCGGAAATACCCGGCGACCGGTACGCCGCCGCCGTTAGGCTTTGATTCGCTTCGCCCTTACGTCCGAAGCATAATAGGCCGAGACCTCCCCCACCACTCTGAGAGGCCTCCGGATGGCCGCCCGTCGCCCCTGGCTGGAACGGCTCGTTCAGCTTCTGATCGTCTACAGCATCGCCACCCTATTCCTGGAACTGGAGATCGACAGCCATTCCCCGTCCAGTGGGTTCTTCCTCTGGTCGGAGAGGGCCGTCGCGGCGGCCTTCACCGTCGAATACCTACTCCGGTGGATCGCGTCGCGGAGCTGGCGGTATCCCCTCCGGCCGATGGCTGTGATTGACCTCCTGGCGGTGGCTCCGTTCTACGTGGGCTTCTTCGTCGACCCGGCCGCCCTCCGGCTGGTCAGGCTGCTTCGGGTGGTCCGGGTTCTGAAGCTCGACCGCCAGGGGGCTGCGGCAGTGAGCCTCTACCGGGCGTACAGCCGGATCCGGCACGAGATCCAGTTGACCGCGATCGCCGGGCTGGTGGTTGGGCTCGGCGGCACGGCCGCAGTGTTCGAGCTGGAGCGGGGGGCGCAGCCGGAGGCGTTCGGGCGGATCTCAGATTCGGCGTGGTACATCCTCGCCACGGTGACCACCGTCGGGTACGGCGATCGGGTCCCGGTCACACCCGGCGGGCGGATCGTCGGAGGGATGGTGATGCTCTCCGGGCTGGTCCTCTTCGGGACGTTCGTGAGCCTCGTCGGCAGCGCGTTCGTGGAGGAGATCCGGCGGACCCGGATCGCGGCCGAATCGAAGGGCGGGCTGCCGCCGGATCTGATGAGCGGAAAGAGACCTGGTTCGATCCGGAAGAGATCCTCGCGGCGATCGAGACGGGGGAGGTCCCACCCGGGGAGACGCTGGCCCACCGGGAAACGGTCCGCCTTCTGGCATTCGCATGCCGGACGGTTCTCGGAAAGCGGGAGTCGAGGGCCCCGGCATCAGGCGGGTAGCTACTCCCGCGTTGCCGGCGGTCGTATCCTACCACACCGGTTCCGCCGCCTTCACCCCACCCACGCCCCGCCATACTCGCCGCTCAGAACCTTCCCGTCGCGATCTCCCAAACCCGCGCGAGCACTTCCCCCGGCCGTGGTGCCGGCTGGTCGGGGAAGGGGAAAGGGGACGGCGGCCGAGTTTACCCCACCCCCGTAACGTCCAGCACGGCGAGCTGCTTGACCGGCTCGTCCTCGTGACTCCACGGGTAGATCATCGACCCGCCCGGTCGACGCGCGGGCATAATGGCACGCTGACCGTTCCCACCACGCCCGGGGCCTCCGGTAGGCCCCTGTGGTGGCCGCCTGCGGCCAAACGATTTTATCTAAGGCGATATCCGGCTATCGGCATCCGGTGATCAGCCAGGCGCTGGGCGGCGGGGCGGAGGAGCAGAGCGACGACCGCCTGATCGTGGTCGTCCTCGGACCCACATCGGCGGACGGGCGGTACGTGGACGCACGGAACCTGTGCCGATGGGCGTGGCGGGATCGGGGGGGACCCCGCCGGTTCAAACCCCTCCGGATGAGCGGCTCTGGTCGGTTCCCCCGAAGTACTCCTCGACGTGGTAGAGCCAAATGGCCGCCTCCGTTTCGAACAGGTGGGTGCCGCCGTCGGCCTCGAACACCACCTCTAGGTGGCCGGGGGGTACCGAAGCGTACTGGTCGGTCCGCAAGTCCCGCCCGCCGATGAGGTCCCGGTACCCGGGGGTGGCACTGCCGTCGAACGCATACGACAGGTGGGTCGGCCCCCAGAACGCCTGCCCCGGCCGGTGGCCCGCCTCGTCCCGCAGCACCTCCGAGGCCCGGCCGTACGCCGCCTTCCATCCACCCCCCGATAGTAGTTCGCCCCGCATCGCCCGAAGCAGGTCCCGGGCTTGTGCGAGCGGGACGGGCCGGTCCTTGTCAAAGCGGGCGATCTTCAGGAGGGCGCACGGCGACCGCAGACTGGAACCGACGCTGTCGATGGGGGGGCGGCGGGCCGGCCGAAGGGGCACGACGACGTCTGGCGGCAGAAGGGTCCGCTCGGCCTTCGGATGACCGGGTTGACCGCCCTTCCGCTTGCCGGACGGGGTCCGGGGCGGGGCCGGCTGGGCGTGGGGCGGGTCGGCCGATGGCGGGCGGGACGAGTTGGCCGACGTCTGGTTCAGCCGGGCTTCGAGGTCCGCGACCCGGGCTTCGAGGTGGGTGATCCGGTCGTGCAGGGCGGTGATGATGGCCTGGGCGGCGGGCGGGAAGGTGTCCCACAGGTCGGCGGGGATGGACGGTGGCCGGGTCATGCCCGAGGATGGCCGGAGTCGCCCGAACGGATCAAGGCCGACTCGCCGGAGTGTGAACGATTAAACGATCAACCAGGGCCATATTTCTGCTACTCATTTCCCCGTGCCTTCACTCACCGAGCAGCAGCAGATCGTCGCCCATCTCGACGCCCTCGAAGCGAAGGCCGACGCCCTGCGGGTGCTCCAGACCGAGACGGCGGCGGAACTCGACGCCCTGCCCCCGGCGGTGCTGGCGAAGGCGTTCGCCGGACGGTTGTGACCCTTAACCGACCCGCGCCGGTCACGCGAGGTGCTCCTTGCGGCCGATCAGGAGACGGTTCCAACGGAGCAATGGAATCGGAAATGATGCGAATCCGACCCGGTCCTGATTTCCAGGACCGGGTCGGATTCGCATCGCAGCCGGGTGAGTAATTCGGTGTGACGGGGCAAGATGCCTGATACTCACGCGGGGCGGGCGGCGATCCGGTCCGGGACGGCACCTGCCACCCGTTTCAGGAGATCACCTTCACGGCCCCGGACGCGGTCCCGTCACTGAATGAGGATGTTGCTGCCCGGGCCGCCGTCGAGCAGGTCGATCCCCGGCCCGCCGATCAGCACGTCGTCGCCGGCCCCGCCGAGGAGGGTGTCGTTCCCGGCCCCGCCGATCAGCACGTCGTCGCCGTCGCCCCCGTTCTCGGTCAGCTGGATCGCCCCGAGCAGCAGGTCGGACGCCTCGATCACGTCGTCCCCGGCCCCCGCGTTGACGACCAGCCGGTCGTTGGCCGCCTCGGCCCCGAAGATGTTGACCCGGGCCGCGAGGCCGAACACCGACACCCTGCTCGCGTCGCCGACCACCTGGGCCACATCGTCGCCGCCCGTGCCGTTGACGATCACCGTGTCCGCCTGCCCGTCGCCGGCCCCGCCGACCGCGGCGAGGTTGAGGTTCAGTTCGACCAGGTCGGTGCCGCTCAGGTCGTTGACGGTGACGGTGTCGGCCCCGCCCAGCGTGTTGAGGTCGATCGCCTCGACGCCATTCAGGTCCATCACGATGGCGGCCACGTCGCGGGTGAACCGGACCCGCCCGCC
>JAQGHQ010000403.1 GCA_028288765.1 Gemmataceae bacterium
GGACAAGTGTCAGTCAACGGTAGTCAGTCGGAGTCGCCGTAAGTGCTGGTTTACCTCGGGTGCAGTTGATCTCCGCGAAAGTCCCTTCACCCCTGTGCCGAGGGGCTTTCGCGGAGATCAACCGCACCTGGCAGCACAGGTTTTTCAGGCACTTACGTCGCGCCAGGGTGACTACCTTTGGGTGTCATCTGTCCGCTTTGCGTGGACATGGGAGCGCCCCGGAGACCCGCTCGGGATCAGTGTTCGCTCCCCCTCGTTCCCACGCTCCGCGTGGGAACGCCCTCTTCGACGCTCTGCGTCGTGGCCGAGACGGTCCGGACACGTTCTCGGGGACCCGACCGACGTCACCGGGGTGGGTTGGCCCACCCCGCAGAGCGGGGGAACGAGGGAAGCAGAGCTGGAGTCGCGTTCGGCGAGAAGTGTCAAAACCACGAGGAATTGGAATCTCGAGGATTTCAGCCTGAAAGGCTGGGAGCGCATAGCCCCGGGCTATGCGCTCCCACCCCGTTGGGGTGAAAACCTCACCCGGTCACCCTCAGCGGCCGTAGTGACAGCTCGAACACGACTTCGACAGCTTCGCGAAGGCCGCGGTCGCCGCCGGCTTGTCCTTCTCCTTGGCGGCCTTCGTCAGGCCGGCGGCGGCGGCGATATACTTGGCCGGCGACGAGTGGTAGTTTTCGTCCCCCAGCACGTTGCCCAGGTCGGTGAACACCTTCGCGTCCTTTGCCAGCGTCTCCCAGTCCGGGGCGTCCTTCTTCAGCTCCGCCCGGACCCGGGTGAACGGTGCGTTTTCGCCCTCATGGGCCTTCTTCATCATCTCCGTGATCTGGTCCTTCGTGGCCGGCTTTTTCTCGGGTTTCGGGCCGCACGCCGCCAGCCACCCGGCGGACGCCACGCACAACACCCCGACTACCGCCGCCATCAGTTTCCGTCGCATACGAACCTCCCGTGTGGAAATCGAGCGCGCACAGGTCCCCGGCCGGGCGAGATGCCCGGGTTCGTTCGCCGTGAGCTCGACGTTACTTCTGCTTCTTGGTGAGCTTGTAGATCAGCTCGGCCGGGGTGAACTCGTCCGGTGCCACCTTCTCGCCCGAGGTGAAGAACCCGGCCTCGGCCGCCTTCGCCCGGGTCGTGAACCCGACGACGTGCCACAAGTCCGGCTCCGTCGCGTCCGGCCGGAAGATCAGCCAGAGCGGGCGGGCCTCATCCCCGGTGGCGGACGCCGGCGGCTTCAGGAGATCGGCCACCGGCTTCGACACGGCCGCCGACGACGTCGCCCGGGAGACCGGCGGGGCGATCCGCACGACCGCCCCGTAGGTCGTCGCGTCCGCCGCCAGCTCGTTGTAAGAGGCGGTGGTGACGAAGGTGCGGTCCGTCGGCCCCTTCGCGGCGAGCAGGGCGGCGACCCGGTCTGGCGCCAGGCTCGCGACCATCAGTTTCTGCCGGCGGAAGAATTCGGCGACCGTCTCGTCCCGGTCCGACACCACGGTGATGTCCTTCGCCGGGTTCGTGAGGACGTGGTACGCCGGTTTCTCAGCTGGCTTCACGACGGTCACCGCCGGCGGGGCCGTCTTGATCTCGTCCCCGCCTCCCGGAAGGAGCATCCCCACCCCCGGCCCGAACGCCAGCGCGACCGCCGTCCCGATCCCCGCCACGCCCACGACCGCCAACACCACGCCCAGCGCCGTCTTCAGTTTGCCCGCCGCCATCGCCCGGACCGCCCACTTCGCCAGCTCGTCGGCGGTCGCGGACCCGGTGCCGGCGGCCAGCTGTCGCAGGAGCTCGGGCGGCACTGCCGCGCCAACCGGGGCCGCGACTCCGGTCACGGCCGCGATCCCGGCCGCGGGCACGGTAACGCCCCGGCGGGTGAGTCGGCCGGCGAGCAGCGCCCGCCCGCGGGCCAGTCGGCTCGCGACCGTGCCCTCGCTCCACCCGAGCCGCCCGGCCGCTTCCTTCCGGGTCTGGCCCTCCAGGTCGCACGCCACTACCGCCGCCCGGTATACCGCCGGGAGCCGGCCCAGCTCCTGGTCGAGCACCGCCGCCAGGCCCTCGTCGGCGGCCGGCGGTTCGTTCCGCACACGGTGTTCGGCCGCGCGCATCTCCTTCTCCCGCCGCCGGGCGGCCAGTTCCCGACCCTTCCGGGCGACGTTCACCGCCACCCCGTAGAGCCAGTTTCCGAGCATCGACCCCGGGCGGACGCCGTCCGCCTTCCGGACGAGGACGAGGAACGTCGCCTGGAACGCGTCGTCGGCGTCGGCCTCGTTCCCGAGGACCCGCCGGCAGACCCCGTGGACCATCGGCCCGTGCCGGCGGACGATGGCCTCGAAGGCGTGAGCGTCCCGGGCCGCGACGTACGCGGCGAGGAGGTCATCGTCGGCGGGGTCGCCCTCCGGCCCGGTTTCGAGCCGGGAGAACAGCCCGTGGATCAACGCTCGCATGGCCCACCACCTCGCCGCGGCCCGGGTCGTCTTCCGGGTCGCGGTTCACCCTTCATTCCCGGGAGGTCGGCGGGCTGATCCCGGAAAATCCGCCGGCGGGAAAAAAGAAAGCCCACCCTCGTCGGGGGTGGGCTCAGGCGCGGATGAGATAGCGGCGGGCGCGGCGGACGGTCCAACGCTAACATCCCGGGCGGCCGGCCGTCCCACCGGTCATGCCTTGATGATGTCCTTCACGGTCATCCCGGCCGGGATCATCGGCAGGACGTGCTCCTGGTGCGGGACGTGGACGTTCAGGACGTACGGCCCGGGGCACTCGATCATCTCGACCAGGGCCGCGTCCAGGTCGCCCTTCTCGGCGATGCTCCGGGCCTTCACCCCGAACCCCTTGGCGATCGTCACGAAGTCCGGGTACGGGGCGTGGTCGGCCCCGGCCCCGAGGTACGTGTGGCCGCGGTTGCTCCCGAAGAACCGGTCCTCCCACTGGACCACCATCCCGAGGTGCTGGTTGTTGAGCAGCAGCACCTTGGCCGGGATCTTCTCGGCGTAGGCCGTGGCCAGTTCCTGCACGTTCATCAGGAAGCTGCCGTCCCCGTCGATGTCGATCACGAGATTATCCGGGTGGGCGACCTTGGCCCCGAGGGCGGCCGGCAGGCCGAACCCCATCGTCCCCAGCCCGCCGCTGGTCACCCACTTCCGGGGCTTGTTGAACCGGAAGTACTGGGCCGCCCACATCTGGTGCTGGCCGACCCCGGTGGTGACGATCGTGTCGTCCAGCTGCTTCCGGTCCCGGAGGATCTCGTACAGCCGCTTGATCGCGTACTGGGGCAGGATCGCGGTCGGCACGTCCGCGAACTTGAGCGGCTCGGCCTCCCGCCACTGGTCGATCTGCCGCACCCAGTCCGGGTACCGGCCGCCGGCCACGAGGTCGGCGTTGCGGTCCTCGCGGAGCATCGCGTTCAGCTGCCGCAGGGCGTCCCGCAGGTCGCCGTGGACCGGGACGTGGGCGAACTTGTTCTTGTGGATCTCGGACGCGTCGACGTCGATGTGGACGATCTTCCCGTGCTTGGCGAACTCGGTCAGCTTGCCGGTCACCCGGTCGTCGAACCGGACGCCGAACGCGAGCAGCAGGTCGGCTTCGTTGATCGCGTAGTTGCTGTACACGGTCCCGTGCATCCCCAGCATCTGGAGGCACAGGTAGTGGTCGGCCGGGAAGTTCCCGAGTCCGTGCAGGGTGAGCCCGACCGGGATGCCGGTGAGCTCGGCGAACTCCTTGAGTTCCGCCGCCGCGCCACTGTGGGTGACCCCGCCGCCGGCGTAGATGAACGGCTTCTTGCTCGCCCGGAGGGCGGCGACCACCGGCTCCAGGTCGGCCCGCTTCGCCTTCCGCCCCGGGCGGTACCCGGGCAGGTCCATCGGCGCGTCCCAGTCCGGGACCGTCGACTTCATCTGCACGTCCTTGCACACGTCGAGCAGGATCGGGCCGGGCCGGCCGGTGGTGGCGATGTGGAACGCCTCCTTGACCACCCGGGCCACGTCCTCCACCCGGGTGAGCAGGTAGTGGTGCTTGGTGATCCCCCGGCAGATCTCGACCATCGGGGTTTCCTGGAAGGCGTCGTTCCCCAGGACCTGGGTCCCGACCTGCCCGGTGATCGCGATCATCGGGACCGAGTCCATCTTCGCGTCGGCGATGCAGGTGACGAAGTTGGTGGCCCCGGGGCCGCTGGTGCTCATGCACACGCTGGCCTTGCCGGTGGTCCGGGCGTACCCGTGGGCCATGAACCCGCCGCCCTGCTCGTGCCGGGGGAGGATGGTGCGGAGCTTGTCGGCGACCTTGGTGAGCGACTGGTGGATCGGCATGCTCGCCCCGCCCGGGTAGGCGAAGACGACCTCGACCCCGTGCCGGATCAGGCTTTCGACGAGGATATCGGCCCCGGTCATCGGGGTGCCGGTGCGGGTGGAACTACTGGAGTCGCCCATGATACATGCCTGTCTGTAAAGTCCCGGGCCCGTTGCGGTGGGTGGTAGGCCGCCCCCGGCCAGCGCGGGAAAACCGCGCCCGCAAACGGTTGGAATAGTATAGCGTCCCGGAGCGCCGGCTGTAGGGTGAGACTCGGGAAAGAATTCGAGAAGATTCGCTCCCGGGAACGCGGTTGCCTGCCGGGTCGGGAGCTGCTGATTGGCAGCATTTGGCAGCCGTTGGCGGCCCGGACCAATTGGACTGCCGGCGGGTGGCCACCGCCCACCGCCCGCACAAGTCGATACGGGCCAGGTGGACCGGGACACGACCGGCGTAGGATACCGGGATGAAGAACCCTGACCCCCCACCCGGGCTTCTTCGCCCCGGCAGCCCGACCAGGCTCCTGCTCGTCGAAGACGACCCGAAGACGGTGGCGTTCGTCCGCAAGGGGCTGGCCGAAAACGGGTACACGGTGGATGCCGCGGCCACGGGGGACGACGGGCTCGCCCGGGCGGCGGCCGGCGGGTATGACCTGATCGTCCTCGACGTCATGCTCCCGGCCAAGGACGGGTGGACCGTCCTCCGCGAGCTGCGGGCGGCAGGAGTGTCGACCCCGGTCCTGTTCCTGACCGCCCGGGACGGTATCCCGGACCGGGTGATGGGCCTCGAACTCGGGGCCGACGACTACCTGGTCAAGCCGTTCGCGTTCGCCGAGCTGCTCGCCCGCATCCGCACCATCCTCCGCCGCGGCCCGGCCCGCTCGGCCGACGTCGTCCGGGTCGCCGACCTCGAGGTCGATCTCGTCCGCCAGAAGGTGACCCGCGGCGGGGCCGCCCTCGACCTGACCCCGAAGGAATTCTCGCTCGTCGCCCTCCTCGCCCGCCGGGTCGGGGAGGTCCTGTCCCGCGATCTCATCACCGAACACGTGTGGGACGTGAAATACGACCCCGGTACGAACGTCGTCGACGTCCACGTCCGCCGGCTCCGGTCCAAGGTCGACGACCCGTTCGAGGCCAAGCTGATCCACACCGTCCGGGGGGTCGGATATGTCCTCGAAGCCCGCCGCTAACGCCGGCCGCCGCCCGTGGTCCATCGCCCTCCGGCTGACGGTCTGGTACGCGACGGCCGCGTTCGCGCTGGTCCTGGTCGCCACCGGCTACCTGTACTGGGCGCTCGCCCGAAACCTGGACCGCGAGGACGACCAGTTCCTGGCCGAGAAGGTACAGGAGGTGATGCGGGCAATCGAAGGCCGGCGCGACGACTGGGTCGCCCTCCAGCAGAGAGTGCAGACCGGCGGGACCGATCGCGATACCGGCCGGTTCTTCGTCCGCATCTCCCGAGGTGCTGACCACCAAGACAGCTTCGAAACCCGAGGCATGAATGCGATTCTCCCGCGGGACGTGTTCCCGGAGGTGGGGATGTCCGCCCACGAACAAACCGCCGACTACCGGGCGGCGGACGGCCGGTTGTTCCGACTGAGGGCGCGCGCTGAGTTGTCTCAGGGGCATACCATCCATGCCGCGATGGACCGGACGGCGGACGACGAGCTCCTCGCCGAGTACCGCGAGCAGCTGGCGTATGTGCTGGGGGTCAGCCTGATCGCGGCGGCGGGCGGGGGGTACTGGATCGCCAGACGGGGGGTGCGGCCGATCGCGGACGTGACGGCCACCGCCCGCCGCATCCGCCCCGCCCACATGGGCGAGCGGATCGGCCCCGCCGGGCTGCCGGCCGAGGTCCGCGACCTGGCCGAGACGTTCAACCACATGCTCGACCGCCTGAACGATGCGTTCACCCGCCTGGGCCGGTTCTCGGCCGACATCGCCCACGAGCTCCGGACCCCGGTGAACAACTTGCGGGGAGAGGTCGAGGTCGCCCTCGGCCGGCCCCGCACCCCGGACGAGTACCGCGAGGTCCTGAGCTCGTGCCTGGAAGAATGCGGCCGGCTGACCCAGCTGATCGACAGCCTGCTATTCCTGGCCCGGGCGGAGGACCCGAAGACGGAACTGGCCACGACGCCGGTGGATGTGGCCGCCGAGCTTGGGGTGGTGCGAGAGTTCTTCGGTGCGACCGCCGCCGAGGCGGGGGTCCAGCTGGCGGTGGACGCGGAGCCCGGGCTCGTCCTCCGGGCCGACCGCCAGCTGCTCCAGCGGGCGGTCGGCAACCTCGTCGCGAACGCGCTCGCCCATACCCCGGCCGGGGGCACGGTTACCCTGTTCGCGGGCCGGGCCGCGGCCGGTGTTCGGGTGGGCGTGCGCGACACCGGGCCGGGGATCGCGGTCGAGCACCTCCCCTACGTGTTCGACCGGTTCTACCGGGCGGAGGCGGCCCGGTCGTCGGGCCGGGGCCGGGTCGGGCTCGGGTTGGCGATCGTGAAGGGGATCGCGGAGCTGCACCGCGGGACCGTGACCGCCGTCAGCCCACCGGGCGAGGGGACCACGGTGACCCTGACCCTTCCGTCGAAGGGGGAATGACGATCCTTTCGACGCGGTCTTGTCGGCCTGTCAAGAAATCTCCCAATTCGCGCTGGATACCCAGCCGATCTAAAATTACAATTCCGTAATCTTTAATACCCGCCGACCGGCATAGGCTCACGGCCGACCCGTCAACCGTTCGCACCCTGGTAGCGGAGGGAATGTCCGTGCCTCGTCCCAGTCTCCGCCGGCCCCGCGGGTTCACGCTGATCGAGTTGCTGGTGGTGATCGCGATCATCGCGATCCTGATCGGCCTGCTCCTGCCCGCCGTCCAGAAGGTCCGCGAGGCCGCCGCCCGGGCCAAGTGCGAGAACAACCTGAAGCAGATCGGGCTGGCGATGCACATGTACCACGACGCGAACTCCGTCTTCCCGCCGGCGTTCTCGACGCCGGCGGGGTGGCCGCAGGCCAACTGGGCCTGGAGTACGTGGATCCTTCCCTACGTCGAGCAGACGGCGCTGTTCGCCACCCTGAACCCGCCGGGCAATGCGTTCGGGAGCAACGCGCTGACGACCGGCACGCCCCTGTCCGTTTACCTTTGCCCGTCGGACCCGCAATCGGGGGTGCAGAATAACTACTTCAGCGGGTACGCGAAGAGTAACTACCTGATCAGCGAGCAGGTGAGCGACGGCGGGTCGAAGATCAACATCCTGTCGATCACGGACGGGACGAGCAACACGATCATGGCCGGGGAGCGGGACGCCCAGCGGCAGGTCGGCGGGATCTGGCCGGGGCGGGACACCGGGACGCCGAGCACCAGCGTGGCGTCCGTGATCGCCCGGCCGAACTGGCCGCTCAACACCCTGTATGCCGGCGGTGTCAACACCCGGCCGACGGCCGCCGCCGACCCGGGTTGCACCCGGTTCACGTGGTCGAGCATCCACGCGGGCAACGGCGTGAACTTTGTGTTCGTCGACGGGTCGGTCCACTTCCTCTCGGCGAGCCTCGGGACCGACCCGGCGCAGCGGAACTGTAGCCACCCGATCCTGCCGAACCCCAATTACCCGTTCATCCTGCTGTACCTCGGGTCCGACGGGTTCCCGGTCAACGGCAACCAGTTCTGACCGCTCCCGCGGAGAAGGGCGAGGGCCGTTCGCGGCGCGTCTTCACTTCCCGGGCGGGGCCGGTACCGCCTTCTTCGTCAGCACCAGTTCCATCACCAGCCGTTCCTTCCCGTCCGGGCCGAACGAGAACTGGCGGTGAACGATCTTCTTCCCGTCGTCTTCCGGCCTGGTGACGGTTTTCGACCGCCGCCCTTCCTTGCCGCCCAGTTCCTTCCCGAACAGCACGATCTCCCCGTTCTCGAACTTCCCCTCGCTCTGCCGGAACGACATCCGGGTCTGGCGGGAGTCGACCCAGACGGTCGTGAACGTCCCGGTGGCCGGCTCGAACCCGATCAGACCGGTCCCGGTCGATTTCCCGCCGTCGGTGACGAACACGAAGTCCGATTTCAGGAACCGGCCGTCGTGGATCATCGTCTGGCGGCACTCCCCCTTTTGCCGGAGTGGTTCACCGGCCCGCGGGTGGAACGTCTTGGCGACCTCCCAGTCGCCGACGAACTTCTCCAGGAACTCCTGCCCGACCCCGGGCTTGGCCCGCGGCTCGAAGGTCGCCTGCGGGTCCTTCTTGTCGTCCTTCTTCTCGGGCGGCTGCCCCGCCCCGGTGAGGATCGTGATCGCGAGCGACGCGACCACGAGACGGCGCACCGAACGACTCATCTGGGCTCCCCCGTGCGGACCGGATCTGGCTCCGGACAACCCGGCCGGGGCTGCCCACGCACTCTTCTTATTCGGTCCGGGTATGTTCATCGCCGGAGGGGCATTTCCGTCATTCCCGCACCAACCTTATACATGAACCCGCTGACGCGGTCGCATTTCGTCCGTCCGACATGACCTGGGGAATCGAGCCGTCCGGCCCGGTCGGGAGTAGGTCCGGCGCGACCCGCGAGCGGATACCCCGGCCGGACTAGCTGTGCCGCTCGGCTCGCGGCACCTACCCCGATCGGGCCGGACGGCTCAACTGCAGAGTCGGTCGGGCACGACACTGATCAAACCGAATGCGACCGCCTTACCGGGTTCGTGTATTAGGCGACTGGTAGGAAGACGACCCGCGATTGGTTCCGCTCGCTTCGTAGGGCACGCACTGCGTGCCGGTTTTGGCCAGCGAACTCGCTTCGTAGGGCACGCACTGCGTGCCGGTTTTTGCCAGCGAACCGGCACGCAGTGCGTGCCCTACAAGACGGCTTGTCCCCCGTGTCTGGTCATCCCGCGGGTCGCTTTACACCTGCCGGATGCCCTAACGGGTCACAGCGCGGGCCGGAGTGGATCGGGCCGAGGGCGTAAAGGGCGGCGGACCGAGTCGTTCGATCCAGGGCCGAATGCGGCCGCGGGAGCTCTTCGGATTGCGTGCTTGATGACGGGCAGTCCCGGCGGCTGGAGTCGAACCAGCACCTTACCGGTTTCAGCGGTACGCTCGACCTCTGAGCTACACCGGGGACGAGATCGACAGGTGCCGGCGGTGGGAGTCGAACCCACAACAGCCCGCTTAAAAGGCGGGGGCTCTACCAGTTGAGCTACACCAGCGTAATTCACTCTCCCTCAATTGACCGGGCGTATTGGAGAGTGCTTCTTACACAGTGGTGCTCGGTTGAAATGCTTGGGATTTGTAGGGTGGGTCGAGTCTTCGAGGCCCACCGAG
>JAQGHQ010000406.1 GCA_028288765.1 Gemmataceae bacterium
CACGGCGACCACCGACGCCGCCGGCCACTACCTGTTCACCGAGGCCCCGGGGACGTACACGGTCACCGTCGACACCTCCACCCTGCCGGCCGGGTACACCCCGACGGCCACCGGCCAGGGGACGACCGCGACCGACAGCAACCCCAACCCGTCCGGCACCTCCCCGGCCGCCCTGGCGCCCGGCGGGAGCGACCTGACGGTCGACTTCGGGTTCTACAAGCTCGATCTGTCCATCACCAAGACGGACGGTACGCTGACCTTCACCCCGGGCACGAGCACCACATACACCATCGTTGTCTCGAACAGCGGACCCAGTACCGCCGTCAACGCCCCGGTCTCGGACATCTTGCCCGCCTCGATTACCGGCGCGACCTGGACGGCAGTCGCCAGCGGCACCGGGGCCAGCGTGGCCCAGGCCAGCGGCACGGGGAACATCAACACGACCGTCACCCTCCCCGCCGGCACGAGCGTCACCTTCACCCTCGTGGCCCAGATCTCGGCGTCGGCGGGAGGGGTCGATACGCTGTCCGACTTCTCCACCCTGGCCCCGAACAACACCGCCCTGGCCCAGAACGTCACGGTCAACGGCGTCCGGGCGGACGCGTTCTACCTCAGCGGCGGGTCGTACCTGACGACCAACACCACCCTGTTCGAGCGCAACGGGGGCACCGACCGCGGGCTCGGGGTCGTCTCCAACGGCGAAAACGCCGCGCTCGGGGGCGACGTTAACGAGATCAGCAACCAGTTGAACCTGGACGTGGTCCGGCTCCGGAAGACCGCCGGGGACCGCTGGTCCTCGGTCTGGGTCTCGTCCCTCGACAGCGGCGGATCGGGCGGCGCCGAGACGGGCACACTGTACTGGTCCAACTCCCCCACCCCCGACCTGGGTACGCTCTCCGCCAGCAGTTTCACGTTCAAGTTCGGCGACTTCGGCGGGGCCGTCGAGGGTAACGTCCTCGCCCTCAACCCGCCCAACTTCGACCCCACCGCCGGCTACCTCTTCTTCCGGGCCGGGCCGAACGCCGCCGGCACGAACAACGACTACCTGCTCTGGAAGGCGACGACCACGACGCCCAAGACCCTGACCAACACTGCGACCGTGGCCCCACCGGCCGGGGTGACCGACAGCAACCCGGACAACAACACCGCCACCGACACCGACACGCCCGCCACCCAGGTGGACCTGGCCGTCACCAAGACGGACGGCACCCCGTACTACACCCCGGGGACCAGCACCACCTACACGATCGTCGTGACGAACAACGGGCCGGCGGCCGTCACCAACGCGACCGTGACCGACCGGTTCCCGTCCGGGATCACGAGCGCCACCTGGACGGCGGTGGCTTCCGCCGGCGCCAGTGTGGCCGCCGCCAGCGGCACCGGCAACGTGAACACGGCGGTCAGCCTGGTCCCCGGGGCCACCGTCACCTTCACCGTCGTGGCCCAGATCTCGGCCGCCGCGACCGGGACCCTGGTCAACACCGTCACCGTGACCCCGCCCGCCGGGGTGACCGACACCAACCCCAAGAATAACGCCGCCACCGACACCGACACCCCGCTCGGCATCGTCGGCGGGCACAAGTACCTGGACGTGAGCGGGAACGGGCTGAACCTGACCGCCGGCCCGAACTCCCCGGCCGACACCCCCATGGCCGGGGTCACGGTCTACCTGGACCTCAACAACAACGGGGTCCGGGACACCGGCGAACCCGCCACGGTGACCGACAAGACTGGCGCCTACTCGTTCGCCGGGGTGGCCCTGGGCACGTACTACGTCCGCGAGGTGGTCCCGGCCGGGTTCGTCCGGACCTGGCCGACCCTGACCGACGCCAACGTGGCGACTGTTGCGGCCGCCGCCCCGGTGTCCGCGGCCAACGACTTCGCCAACGCCGAGGTGTGCGACAAGAGCATCGTCACGTGCGTCTCGTACTCGATCGACGACTGCACGACGGTCTCGGACCTGCGGGGGAACACGCGCCCGGGCGACAAGGTCGCGGTCACGTTCACCGTCAAACTGCCGGCCGGGGTGACCAGCCACGCCTTCACCCTGGTCAGCTACGTCGCCCCGGGGGCGAGCTTCGACGCCGCCACGGCGAGCCGGCAGACGATCTACGACTCGGCGACCGTCGTCGTGACCGTGAACGGGACGTACACCCTGACCGTCCTGAACCCGTGCTCCTACTACCAGGTCGACTTCGTCTGCGGCGGGGCGATCGACAAGTTCGGCCCGGCCGGGAGCAACATCTTCTACTCGGCGCAGAACCGCCTGTTCAGCGCGGACAACAGCGGCACGAACGCCTACTCGACCGCGGCGGGCATCAACAAGGGCGACTTCGGGGCGCCCAGCTTCTGGGTCGGGGCGGTCGGCCAAAAGCTGATCAAGACCTTCAACGGCAGCGCCACCTCGACCCAGCTGGGGGCCTGGCTAGCCACCACCTTCCCCAACCTGTTCGGGCCGGGGGCCGGGGCCCGGTCCGTTGTCAACGCCAACGGCACCTACTTCACCACCACCCAGGTGGCGGGCGTCGTGAAGGCGCTCACCGGGGCGGACCAGCAGGCCCTGGCGACGGCGCTGTCCCTGTACGCGACGAGTAGCTATCTCGAGGGTTCGGCCGCGGCGGCCCTGGCCCGGTATGACGGCTTACACGTGACGCCTGCCGGGTCCGCCGGCGACAACTACACCGTCGGGACGGGCTACGGGGCGGCGTTCGGCGTCGCCGACGGCACCCGACTCGCGGTAATCCAGCTGCTCGAGGCCGTGGACGCCCGGACGGCCCCGGGGGCGGCCATGAGCCCGGGCGCGGGGACCGTGCTCGGTGCGATCAACGCGGCCGGGGCCGTGGCGATCGCGGCGTCGGGGACCGACGCCGGGACGGCCGACGACCCGATGGTCCTCCTCTCCGGCCGCGGCGACCTTCGCACCGGGACCATCACGGTGGCCGTGGACGGGCTCGGCGGCGACGCCGCCGCCGCCGAGCAGACCCGGATCGACGACGCCGTGGCCTCCCTCAACGGCACCCTCGGCCAGTTCGGCCTGATTCTGGTGGAGGTGAGCGGCGACGCGGCGATCGACGCGGACATCCACCTGCACCTGGCCTCCACCAGCATCATCGGTGGCGCCGCCCAGGGGGTCCTCGGGGTGACGGAGGTCGGCGGGCAGATCACCATCGTCACCGGGTGGGACTACTACCTGGGGAGCGACCCCGCCGCCGTCGGGGCGGGGCAGTACGACTTTGAAACGGTGGTCGCCCACGAGCTCGGGCACGCCGTCGGGCTCGGGCACAGCCAGGATATCCACTCCGTCATGTTCCCGTATCTCTCGACCGCCGAGGAACGGCGCCAGCTCACCGACTCCGACTTGCAGGCGGTCCGGGTGGTCGAGGACGGCAGCCCGGAACCGCTCATGGCGACCCCGTTCGCCGCGAAGCCGATCCCCGGGTGCAACTGCCCGGCCTGTCTGGCCGCGGCCGGGCTGATCACGGGTGCCTCCAAGGGGTCGGGGGCGTCGGTCCCGCAGTGCGGCCCCGCGGCGACCGCGGCGGCCACGGGAACGGGCGGGTCCCGCACGATCCCCGGTGGGGTCCCGACGGGCGGCTCGGCCGGCTCGGCCCCGCTCCTGTTTGCCGCCCCGAACCTCGGCTCGCCGCCGTCCGCCCCTCCCGCCCGGGTGGAAGCCGCAGCTGCGCCGAAGGTATCCGGTCCGAGCTACGCTACCGTCGTGACGGCCCCGGTGGCGGTCGCCGGACCCTTGACGGCTTCGGGGCGGGGCCAACCCCAGTCCGATACGACCGTCGATTCCGACCCGGCCGATGCCCTACTGGCCGGGATTTGGGTCGGGATGTAGGCGATGTGCGGTCCGGGCCCGCGATCCGGCACTCCGGACCCGCAGGCCCCGGACGGCCCGGCCGCGAGCCCTCCCGGCTCGGCGGCGGCCCCAGTCGACATGACCCGTCGTCCGCTCCGGCCGAGGGCCGGGGCGGGTTGTTTGTGTGCCAGGCATGTTGCGTTTGAGGAGGTGGAAGTCCTCCGCGGGCCGTGGTGAGCGGAACCGCACGGCGAGGCAAGGGTGTCCGCCGCGAGGCGGAATCTGACGGAAGCCGAAGCCCCCAGTCGGGAGCCGACGAACAGGAACCGGATCAGGCTGGCGTGGTGGGGTCAGCGGGCAATGGACCGCGAAGCCCAATCTCATCCGGACACATACGCCAGTAAATCCGGCGGTCGCTCGACGACGCGCAACTTACCCTGGGAGACCTCTCGACCCGCGACGGCGACCTTCGCACCCGCGGCGGCAACGTCACGGGGACGGGTCGGGAGAAGTCAGCCGAGGCCGTAGTAGCGCCCGCGAGGGCGTGAAGGGCCGAACGTAACGTGCCCAGGAGCAGTCGGAACGGACTCGATGGGCAGGAAGCGACAGCAAGGCAGGGCGGACCAACGGTCCCTCGTTGAGGGTCTGGAAGCCGACCTGCGCCACGACACGACCGGCGAAGGCGGCACCGGGTCTGGGGTGTTCGAGGAGTCGCAAGCGTCCGCGGTGTCGGAGCCGGCACGGGCCTTGACGGATCGACTGATGGAGGAGGTGTGTCAGCGGGACAATCTCAACCAGGCCTACGATCGGGTGAAGTCGAATAAGGGGGCCCCGGGGATCGACGGGATGACCGTGGATGGCCTGTTACCCTGGATTCGGGAGCACAAGCAGGAACTCCTGTCGAGTCTGCTCGGCGGTTCGTATCAGCCCCAACCGGTGCATGGGGTTTCGATCCCGAAACCAGACGGGGGTGAGCGTCAGTTGAGCATACCGACCGTGGTGGATCGCCTGGTTCAGCAGGCGATGCTGCAGGTGCTGACTCGATTGCTGGACCCGACCTTTTCGGACTCGAGCTACGGTTTTCGACCCGGGCGCAACGCCCACCAGGCGTGCACAAGGCGAAGGAGTATGTAGCCGAGGGCCGTGTCATCGTGGTGGACGTGGACCTGGAAAAATTTTTCGACCGGGTCAACCACGACATTCTGATGGCCCGGTTGGCTCGTCGTGTCACGGACAAGCGACTGTTGCGGATTGTGCGTCGCTTCTTGGAAGCGGGGCTAATGCGTGACGGCGTCTGTATCGAACGCCGCGAGGGCACACCACAAGGGGGCCACTGTCGCCGCTGTCGGCGAATCTGCTTTTGGACGATTCGGACCGGGAACTGGAGAGCCGGGGTCATGCCTTTTGTCGGTATGCGGACGACTGCAACATTTATGTGCGGTCCGAGGCGTCGGGCAATCGGGTGATGGCGTCGGTGACACAGTTCCTGGAATCGAAGCTCAAGCGGCGTGTCAATCGGGAGAAGAGTGCGGTGGCACGGGTCGAGGAACGGAAGTTCCTCGGTTATCGCCTCCTGAGCGACGGCCGTTTGGGGATCGCACCGAGGAGTCTGGAGCGGGCCAAGGACCGCATCCGGTCGATCACCCGTCGGAATCGGGGGATCCGCCCCGACCGGATGATCAGCGAACTCAACTCGTTCGTGACCGGCTGGGTGACGTACTTCCGCCATGCGGCGATGAAGGGTCAGCTAACGGCCCTGGATGGGTGGATTCGGCGGAAACTGCGTTGCGTGCGATTAAAGCAGTGCAAGCGAGTGAAACCGAGGGTGGACTTCTTCATTCGACAGGGCGTGTCGCGGCGTCAGGCGTGGTGCACCGCGTTGTCAGGGAAGGGCTGGTGGCGGAAGTCCGGGACGCCGTGTGCGAACCAGGCGATGCCAACCAGGTGGTGGGAGGGTCTTGGTCTGGTGAACCTCGTTCATCGGTATGAAGCGTTGCAAGCGAGCTAGGAACCGCCGGATACGTAAGTACGTCCGGTGGTCTGGGAGGACGGCGGGGCAATCCCGCCTCCTACCCGAGTAACACTCGAAAAGGTGGGAGTCTTCGGTCGGGTTCCGCGCGGCGTAGGTCCGGCCGTCGGGCCACCACGCCCTAAGGTGGTGCGGCCGTGACGCGCAAGGGACCGAAGGGCCGGACGGTCGCCAATCCCGTCCGGGTCTGGCCAACCCGGGCGCCGCCCAGGCCTCGGGGCCGCCCGGGCCGTTCATAGGAGCGGCGTCGGTCTGGGGCCGGGGGCCGACTGGCAAATGGCGGGAGAGGCGGGAAGACTGCCGGACGGGGCGCGTGGATCGGCCGGATGGTCCTTGTCAGGGACCCCGAGGATTGCTCCCGGCACCTTGGAGACCCTGGACCGATTATTCCGGAGAAACGAATTGTACCGGACCGTCCGGTCCCGCCGATAAGCTCGGCGGCGAGAGCGGCCGGCGGGATCGAATTCCGGGCTGCGCGCGGTCGGCGGCGGACGGAGGGGGTACCTTGCTTCACCCATCGCGTAACCTCGTATGGGCTGTCGGGTTGGCGGTCGCCTTCACATCCGCCGGGTGCTTACATCGGGGGAATCTCCCTGAGGCCGTCCCCGAGGGACTGCCCCGGGAACTCAACAAGGTGACCCTCCCCGAGTACGTCGTCGAGCCCCCGGACATCCTCCAGATCAACGCCGTCCAACTCGTCCCCCTCCCGCCGTACCGGGTCCAGTCCCTGGACACCCTCGCCGTCCAGGTCCCGAACGCCCTGCCGATCGCCCCGATCGGCGGGCTCTACGCGGTCGATCCGGAAGGGAACATCGACCTCGGGCCGTCGTACGGGGTGGTGTCGGTCGCCGGCCTCACTTTGGCGGAGGCCAAGGCGGCGGTCGTGAAACAACTGAGAGTTCAACTCAAAGACCCCGAGGTCTCGGTCTCCATCGCCCAGTCCCGGGGGCTCCAGCAGATCGCCGGCGGCCACCTGGTTCGCACGGACGGGACGGTGGACCTGGGCACGTATGGGAGCGTGCCGGTCACCGGGCTGACCCTGACCCAGGCCAGGGAGCAGATTGAGGCCCGCCTCGCCCGGTTCCTCCAGTCGCCCCAGGTGACGGTGGACGTGCTGGCGTATAACAGCAAGGTGTTCTACATCATCTTCGACGGGGGAGGGAACGGGCTGCAGATCTACCGTCTGCCGATCACCGGGAACGACACGGTCCTGGATGCCCTGAGCCAGGTGTACGGTCTCGGGCCGGTCTCGAACAAGCACGCCCTCTGGGTCGCCCGCCCGTCCCCGTCCCTGGCCGGGTGCGACCAGGTCCTCCCGGTCGACCTCGTGGGGATCATCACGAAGGGCCGGACGGAGACTAACTACCAACTTCTGCCCGGGGACCGCCTGTACGTTAAGGCTAAGCCGCTCATCGCGATCGACACCGCCCTCGCCCGGTTCCTGGCCCCGGCCGAACGGCTGTTCGGATTCACCCTGCTCGGCAGCAGCGTGATCCGCCAACTCCAGTCGTTCCCGGCCAGTAACAATGGCACGACCGGTCCCTGACGCCCCTCTGGGAGGTGGCGGGGCGGGGAGGGGGGTGGCACTCCATCCCCTCCCCGGGGTAGAATGCGAGCGGGTTCGGGGCTTCCATCCGGTCGCGGAGGATTCTCATGATTCGGCTGGCTTCTATCACCTTCGGGCTCCTTCTGGCGGCCGACGGGTCGACGGCGACCGCCCAGCCGGTGGGCCAAATCCAGCCGTCCCGGCCGCCGGTCTTCAGTCCCTATCTCAACCTGCTCCGCCCGGGGAACAGTCCCGGGGTCAACTATTACGGTCTGGTCCGGCCGCAGATCCAGTTCCAGAACTCGATCCAGGGGCTCCAGCAGCAGGTGGGGACCAACCAGGCGGCGATCGCCGGCCTCAATGCGGGGATGGCGGACAACACGATCCCGACCACCGGGCACACCGCCACGTTCCTTAACACCGGCGGCTATTTCTCCGGGCCCATGGGCGGCGGACTGGCGCAAGGTGGAATCGGGGGGGGCGTGATGGGCGGGGTGAGGATGCGGGCCCCGTTCCAGCAACTCCAGCAGGGGCGAGCCCAACAGCAGCTCCAACCGGGGGGCACCTCACGCGCCCCCCCTCCCCGGGGCCGCTGATGGTGTTCGGTATCTCATTCAGGGCCACCCTCGGCACCGAATCTGGGGCCACGTGCCGGGCGAGAGTGGAAGGTATCAGCTTCTTATCCTAAGATCGTTCTGCGGCTGAGGTTTAATGGACTCGCGGTAGCCGCAGATCTCGCCGTTCATCGCGGTAATTTCGCAGCGGTGGGTCAGCCGATCCCGGAGCGATGCCGTCATCCGGTCGCCCTGGAATTCGCTGAGCATCAGGTTGCTCGTTACCAGCACGCGGCGCAGCTCTAGCGATCCGAAGCACCCGGTACAGCAACTCCGAGCCGCCGCGACTGAGCGACAGGTAGCCCGGTTCGTTCACGATTAACAAGTCGAGGTTGTTGAGTTGAGCAGGCGGTCGAACAGTACTGCTATTGCAACTCTTTCAACTGTGTCATCAGACTCGCCGGTACATCCTGGCGTCGGGATGGCGGACTCGGCACCCTCCCCCGGGGTCGGGCGCGGCGGTCCGAATTATCCGCACGCTCCGGTCCAGGCCAAAAACCGTCGCAACACCTCAAAAACGGCACAGGACCTGCATAAAGTAGGCACGAGTGCAGTTTTTACTATCGCATCCTTTCACTCAATGCTGCAGGATTATCACGTCTGCCGTCCGTTCCCCGGGGGTCCGACAGTCATGGCCGCGTCCGACACCGTCTCGTTTGACCCCCTGCCACTCACCTCTACAACCCCGGCCCATGACACGGCTACGGCCGGGTTGACCGCCGTCATTGGGACCGCGGCCACCGCCCCAACTCGGGACGCCTGGCAAACCCGGCGGGTGCGAGACCTAGTCGAGGCCGACCGGCTCCTCAACCAGCTCTACGGCGCCGGGGCGGTCGAGTGTGAGCTGCTCGTCCCCGCGCCGTCCGTCTACGTCGTCCGCTGGCAGTAGTCCGGGGCGGGACGCCCCTGCCCGTCCGTCCCCCGACCGTCCCACTTCGCGGGTTCCCGGGCCAAGGCGACTCGATCCGGTGCGCATGTCACCCCTTCGGGCAGGAAGTCCTCTACCCTTTCCATCCGGCCGAATACACCCCAGTCACTTCCTCATCTGGACGGTGGTGCCCGCTCACTATTGCATGAGCGGGACTCGTGCCGGTATAACAGTTTCCGTCCCACGGGCCAGTTGATCCTCGCTCCCTTGGAGGCCGGTCACAGACGACCTGTACCGCTTTTGTTGTCAGAATCGGGCGTGCCCCGGATCACGGGACGCGGGGGTCCGGGAACCCGATTGTGTCCCTGCCGTACGGGCCAAGCAAGTCCCGCCGGATGCTCCGGTACTCGACCTGCAAGGACCGGTTCTCCGAGCGGAAGGGCACCCGGCTGTTCGATTCCCACCTGCCGGCCGACCAGGCCGTGTCCGTCCCGCACCACATGACCGAAGGGGTCGGGACCCGGAAAACCGCCCGGCTGACCGGGGTACATCCGGACGCGGTCACCCGCCGGACCCGACGGCGGGTTGGATCTTCGTGGTCGACAACCTGTCGACCCACCGTCGGCGACACTGGTCCTGTTGGTGACGAGCTGGCGCGAGGGCCGGGCGGGTCGTTGGGGACGAAGGGGGAGAAGGGCGTACTCGGGTCGGTAGCGGCGCGGATGGTATTGCTGACGGGCGCGAGTCATCGGGTTCGGTTCGTGTATGTGCCGAAGCACACGTCGTGGTTGAACCAGATGGAGATCTGGCTCGCCGTCCTGGCGCGCCGGTGCCACGGCGAGGAATGTTCCGATCGAAGATGATAATTGACACGAGCGGATGTCGGCGTTCGTCCATACCTACAACCGAGCTTCGACGAAGCCGTGTAATTTGACGTATGCAGGACGACCGATGAACGTGTGAATCGGTGAGCTTGATAGATCCAGCACTCTCAATAGTCCAACTTTGTTCACTTTTTAGGAGTCGAGCGGTCGCGATGTGCTTCTTGTTGGTAAACCGGGTCCGCCGGGGCTTCGGTTTCTTCGGCCCGCGTGTCCCCTTCCGATACCGAGCCGGGTCCGCCCCCCGGCGAGCCCGAGCAGCCACCCGGCCATTCGGTCGGCCGACCACCCATGGAGCCCCGCCCACATCTCCGCCGGTACGGCGACCTCCAGCCCGGGCATCGTCCCCGCGATCTCCAACCCGATGTGGTACTCGGACACCGGGGCGGCCGTCGGGTGCGCGGCCCGGACGGCCCCGGTGACCGCCGCGGACACGTTGCTACTGGCCAGCGCCACACAGAACCCGAACAGGGCCGCCGGGGGATACCCGAGGGTGTTCACATCGCCCTTCAGGGCCGTGGTCAGGCGCTGGAACAGGCCCTCGATACTCCACTGACGCCGGTACAGTTCGGCCACCGTCGGGGCGGTCGCGTCGAAGGCCGCCGGCCGGTTGGTCAGGATCTCAATCTCCGTTTCCCCGTCCTGGGTCGGGTGGTCGAGGGCCAACAGGACCCGCCGGACCGGCATCTCGACCTCGTCCGGCCCGACCAGCCAGATCGTCTGCTCGGTCAGGGACCCGGTCGCGGTCCGCCCGGCCGGCTGCCAGTCCGACTCCCGGGCCCAGGTCAACGTCGAGGCATGCCGGCGGACGACGAAGGACCCGCCCCGGTCGGCCACCCCGAACACGAAGGCGGTGGTGCAGAAGTTCCGGTCCTCGATCCGCACGGCCCGGGCGGCCACGGTCGCCAGGAGCGGGTCGAGCAGGGACCGCTCCTGGGCGTGCCCGTCCGGGCCGCACACCACATCCACGGCCAGCCCCAGGGCCGGGTCGAGAACGACCGACGTTTGCCGCGGGAGCGGGCCGGCCGCCACGTCCCGCAGGGGCTTGAGCCGCCGCTGGGGCCGGGCCAAGTGGTTCCCGCCCAGGATCTTCACCCGATACCCCGGGAGGGGATCCGGCCGGGCCCCGCCCATGGCCCGGATGACCGGCCCCAGCCGGTCGGCCGTATGCCGGACGAGTGCCCGCCCGGCGCCCGGGCAGACCCGGTCAGCCGGGCGTACACCTCGGTCACGGTCACCGGCCGGTTCGCGGCCCGGTTCGCGGCGTGGACCGAGGGCTTGATCCGGCACACGACGGCGGCCATCCGGTCGGCACCGGCCGAGAACAGGAGGACCCGATCGACCCGGCGGCCGGCGGTCTGGTCGAACAGGGCGTCCAGGTGATCGGGATGCAGGGCGTACTCCAGGGCCCCACGGGCCGCAACCGCCAGGGGAGTCCGCTCGACGAAGCGGTTCAGGACGGCATCCAACAACATCCGAGTCATCCTCCCGGCGTCACACAACCCACATGCTCATATAGTATTCCGAAAAATATCCTGTCTTGAAAGGGCTGGTTCCGCCCACCCGACGTCCCGATGCTCCCCTTTCGTCAGGGTGGCCGCAAAATCACGGAAGCCGTGGTCGACGAGTTCTTGCTCCCACTGATCCTCCCGCTCCCGGCCGACCTTCTGCAGGACCGGCTCGACGCTGTTGAGCATCCGCTCGAAGAATGGGAGGCGCTTGACCTCGTCCGCGTGGGTCTTCAGGTAGAACCGGCGGTCACACGACTGGTGGCGTATATACTCGCCGAGATCGTTGACCGAGATGGGAATGGGGGCGGGAGGGCTCATATCACCCCTCGACTGGACGCGGACCGTCCCCGGACCGATCAGGACCAGCGGGACGGCCCGACATCCCCCACCTGACCGACGGCGGATCGCGAGCGTATGCCGATCCTACCGGGGCCACCCGCCCGCCTGTGGGGACCGATTGGTCCGTCCTCGCCCGACCTCGTCTTGCACGCCCCCCGAAAGGACCCCCGTCACGATGCCGGCCGCGCGCCAGCCTCCCCGAGCGGCTCGCTCTTCGAACTCGGCGCGCGCGAGTTCCCACCTCGGGCAGCGTTCTACTGCCAGGAGATCGAGGAGGTGCGACGACGTGACCTGCTGGCGTGACACACCCATCCGGGGACAGTCCGTCGGTTGTGTCGGTTTCGTCCGGGACCGTTTCGTCGGCGACCACATCACCTCGGGCTTCGGCGCCTGGAGAAGAGAGGCCGCCCCGGGAGTCATCTTCCCGCGTGGGTGTGATACCTGACAGAACTGACGAAACATCGGCACCCGCAAAGGGTACAGATTCCCCCCGGGGAGACAGGACCGGACTTCGAACCCCACTACAGGACTGACGAAACGCCGAGGGCGTCGCGGCGAGTTGTCACGGAGCCGGGGAAATTGGATAGCCGGATATAGCTCATGATGCGGGAGGGGTGGAGGTGGTTCGTGAGTAATTCGTCTCTCAACGACTTCGAGCCCGTACCCACCTCTTCCGCCCCATGATCTGCCGGGTATTACCCCGGAAGACAGAAACCGACCGGGTTGAGCCGGCAAGTTCCCAACATGCTCGGTTCATCCCCGGGGAGTTGGAGACTTACAGCGACAGTCGACCCGTGAGCGTTTTGGGAGGGTGTTGCTCACAGCCATCCTACTGAGACCCTTGCCCGGGTATGCCGAGTCACGCGATTCCTCGGGGCAAGGCAGTATGCAAACAGGTCGGGTATTCCTGGCCCGGACTGCTCCTACCATTTGTACCCCGGCCCGGCCGCGCCGCACTCTTCGGGGCGGGCTTTTTCGCTCCCGTAGCGGGCTCACAAATGTAGCCACCGCGGGCAGTCAGGACACCCTCGCCCGGCCCCGGACGAAGTGCTGACCGGGCAACGCCTTGGGTGAAGACGTCGTGCCCCGTTCCGCACGACAGTGCCTCGGCGAAATGGCGTTGGCGGCGGTCGTGAAGCGAGTACACCAGGCGGGTCGTAACGAGCCGGGAGTCCCACCCGGATGGCGAAATCGCCCACTTCGTTTCGCCCGCCGGACACGAGCCCCGTTCCGCACGACCGAGTGCCCCGGTACCCCGGAAGCGAGCATGACTATACCGACCGAGCCCATCGGGAGCATCCCGAGGCCCTTGCGACTGATCGAGGCGGTCGCCGCCACCGACGGCACGGACCCGGCCCTGGACCCCCTTTACGAGGAGGCGATCCGGGACACCGAGGGCCGCGTCGTCGGGGCGTCGAAGGTCGCCCGCGACGTCACCGCCCAGAAGCGGACCGAGGCCGAGAACCGACGGCTCCTGGCGGAAGTGGAGGCAGAGCGGCGGCGGCTCGCCGACCTGTTCCAGGTGTCCCCGTCGTTCCTGTGCGTGCTCCGCGGCCCGGACCACGTGTTCGAGCGGGCCAACGACCGGTACCACGAACTCGTCGGCCGCCGCGACCTGATCGGGAAGTCGGTCCGGGAGGCCCTGCCGGAGGTCGCCGGCCAGGGGTACTTCGAGGTCCTCGACCGGGTGTACCGGACCGGGGAGGCGTTCGCGACCACGGGGGCGCGGGTCCGGGTATTCCGCGGCGGGCCGCTGGAGGAGCGGGTGCTGGACTTCGTCTACCAACCCCTGCGGGACGGCGCCGGGGCGGTGACCGGGGGTCCTGGCCCACGGGGTCGACCTGACCGACCGGATGCGGGCGGAGGAGGAGGTGGCCCGGGTGACGGCCGCGTCCGAGCGGCGCAAGCGCCTGTACGAGACGGCCCTGTCGAACACCCCCGACCTCGTCTACGTGTTCGATCCGGATCACCGGTTCGCCTACGCCAACGAGGCCCTGCTCGGCATGTGGGGCAAGACCTGGGACGAGGCGATCGGGAAGACGTGCCTGGAGCCCGGGTACGAGCCGTGGCATGCCACGATGCACGACCGGGAGATCGAGCAGATCAAGGCGACGAAAAAGCCAATCCGGGGGAGGTACCGTTCACCGGGGCGAACGGCCGCCGGGTCTACGACTACATCCTCGTGCCCGTGTTCGGGGCGGGCGGGGAGGTCGAGGCCGTCGCCGGGACGACCCGGGACGTGACCGACCGCAAGCGGCACGAGGACCAGCTCGCGGAGGCGGACCGGCGGAAGGACGAGTTCCTGGCCCTGCTCGCCCACGAGCTGCGCAACCCGCTGGCCCCGATCCGCAACGGGCTGCAGGTCCTTCGCCTGGCGGAGCGCGACCCGGCGGCCCGGGGCCGCGCCCGGGAGATGATGGATCGGCAGCTCGGCCACCTGGTGCGGATGGTCGATGACCTGCTGGACGTGTCCCGGATCACCCGGGGGAAGATGGAACTGCGGCCGTCCCGGGTGCGGCTGGCGGACGTGGTCGGCAGCGCGGTCGAGACGGCCCGGCCGGTGATCGACGCGGCCGGGCACGAGCTGACCGTCGACCTACCGCCGGACCCGGTGGCGCTGGACGCCGACCTGACCCGGCTGGCCCAGGTGTTCGCCAACCTGCTCACGAACAGCGCCAAGTACACCCCGCCGGGCGGGAAGATCCGGCTCGCCGCCGCGGCCCGGGGCGGGGAGGCGGTGGTAACGGTCCGGGACGCCGGGATCGGCATCCCGGCGGACGCCCTGCCGACCATCTTCGACATGTTCAGTCAGGTGGACCGGTCGATCGAGAAGGCGACCGGGGGGCTGGGGATCGGGCTGGCCCTGGTCAAGGGGCTGGTCGAGATGCACGGCGGGACGGTCACGGCCGCGAGCGACGGCCCCGGCCGGGGGAGCGAGTTCACCGTGACCCTGCCCATTCCCGGCGGCACCCCCGAGCCGCCCGCCGCCGCGCCGGCCGGGGGGCGGCGCGGGCCGGGGCGGCGGGTGCTGGTGGTGGACGACAACCGGGACGGGGCGGA
>JAQGHQ010000492.1 GCA_028288765.1 Gemmataceae bacterium
GCCACGCCGGCCCACGCCGCCAGGAACGCGGCCGGGATCAGGGCCCCCGCCAGCGCGGTCAGCCGGCGGTCCTCCTCGTCCGGCCCGGCAAACGGCACGCCGGCGAGGGCGAAGAACAGCGGCGCCCGGGCCAGGACCGTCAACACGCCGATCGCCACCAGGAGGCGCAGCCAGGGCAGCCCGAACGGCAGCCAGACCAGCGCCTGACTGACCGCCACGCCTGCCGCCAGCATGGCCGGCCACCACCCCGGGGTTTCCACCCCGCACGGCCGGAGGACGAGCCGGTCCCAGCCGAGCCACAGCAACACCGCCGCGGCCGTCCCCTGGAGCATCGGCCAGCCGACCAGGACCCACGTCCGGACCGGCAGGACGAACAGCCGGGCCGGGAAGCCGGACTCGGCCGTCTCCAGGCGGCCCTCGAACCCGTAGGCGAAGACGCCGGTCACGTAGCACAACCCCATCACGACCCAGAGGGAGTTGAGGGCGGCAAGGTTCTGGGGGAGGGGCTCGACCGCGCACCCGAGGGCGAACGCGGCGACCAGCGCGGCCACGCCGGCGAGCCCCCACCGGTGCCGCCCCCAGAACTCCCACGCCAGGGCCAGAGCGGGCGCGTGCACGGTTACGCCTCCACCGGTTCGACCGCCTTCGGCCCCACCCGGGCGACGAAGATCTCGTCCAGCGACGGGACCCGGTGGCCGACGACCTGCGCCCCGCACTCCGCCGCCGCGGCCCGGAGGTCGTCCAGCCGGCCGCTGCACACCGCGGCCCACTCGGCCCCGGTCCCCTCCCACGCGAGCACGCCGGGGAGCGCCGGCGGCTCCGGCCGGGGCTGGGGGAACCGGAGGGTGACCCGGTGGTGCGTGTCCTTGATGTGGTCGAGGGCCCCGCTGAACACGACCCGCCCGCGGTCGATCAGGGCCACCCGGTCGGCCACCCGCTCGACCTCGTGGAGGAGGTGGGAGGAGAACAGGACCGTCCGCCCCTCCTCGGCGATCGTCCGGACGATCGCCCCGAGGATGTCCCGGCGGACGATCGGGTCGAGCCCCGAGGACGGCTCGTCGAGCACCAGCAGTTCCGGCCGGTGGGCGAGCGCGAGAACGAGCCCCGCCCGCGCCCGCTGCCCCTTCGACAGGTGCTTCACCTTCGCCGCCGGGTCGAGGGCGAACGACCGCCGCAGTTCGTCCGCGAACGCCGGGTCCCAGTTCGGGTAGAACGCCCGGGTGTACCGGAGCAGCTCGCCCACCCGCATCCACCCCGGGAGGTCCGGCTCCTCGGACAGGTAGCCGACGCGGGCGAGCACGCCGGCCGGGCCGGCCGCCGGGTCGGTGCCGAACACCCGGACCGACCCGGTCGCGGCCCGGAGCAGTCCCAGGACGTGCTTGATCAGGGTCGTCTTCCCGGCCCCGTTCATCCCGACGAGCCCGAAGACCACCCCGCGGGGCACGCCCAGGCGCACCCCGTCGAGCGCGACCTTGGGGCCGAACCGGCGGGTCAGGCCCGCCACCTCGATCACGTTCCCGGTGTACTCGGACGGGACGGCGACCATCGGCTCACGCCTCCTCGGGGTCGGGTTGCAGGACCTCGTCGCGCTGCCGCAGGAGGTCGACCACCGCGTCGGTCCGGATGCCGAGCTGGCGGGCCTCGGCGAGCAGGGCGTCGATCCGCTCGGTGAGGATCTTCAGCCGCTCCCGCCGGGCCAGCGGCGACCCGGCGGCCGACACGTACGTGCCGGCCGTCCGCCGCTTCTCGACCACCCCGGCGACCTCCAGTTCCCGGTACGCGCGGGCGACGGTGTTCGGGTTCACCACCAGGCGGTCGGCCAGCACCCGGATCGCCGGCAGTTCCTCACCGGGGGCGAGCCGTCCCGCCGCCACCAGGTACTTCACCTGGTTGACGATCTGGAGGTAGATCGGCACCCCGTCGTGCGGCGAGATGTGGATGTCCATGACGTGCCGGGGCACCCCAAGTTGTCACGTTGTATGCATCCACTACTACAGTTTCGACGCCACCCGGCGACTCCCATTTCATCGGATTCCTGGCGGCGGTCGCGGCGGGTGCCGCCGGGCGTGAGCGGGGTGAAGGGCTTCGGCCCGCTGGGCGACGCGGACCGGCGGGCTGCCGAGTCGGTTGTGTGGTTGTGCGCTTTCTTACCCGGCTGCCACGTCCCCGGCGGATGAGTCTCGGGCCCGACTCCGAATCGCACCCTCTATCGGCCGAGCGGGGCCGGAAGAGGAAATGACGAGCCCCCGGGAAGCCCGTTCGGTACGGGCTTCCCGGGGGCTCGGGCGTCTTTTGAGGCGGAGGGTGTGGGATTCGAACCCACGGTAAGGTTTCCCCTACGACGGTTTTCAAGACCGTTGCCTTAAACCGCTCGGCCAACCCTCCGAAGTCCCCGATGGGTTTTCGGGACTGTTGCCTTGAACCGCTCGGCCGTCCCTTCGAGGATGGCTCCCTCAGTATAAAGTCCGCGAAAAGCCATGAATAGTCGCATTTCCGCCGCGCCGGTCGGGCGGCCGCGCCGGTGCGAACACTGCCCCCGGCGGCGGCCGCACAATGTGCAGTAGACGGGGCAGCCCGGCACTCGGTTCACACGGCCCGGAAATGCCCGATGATCGAACCCACCGCCGGTCGGGAGTCACCGGCCCGGGACCAGTCGGCGGGAGAGACCTGCGGGGGTGTTCGCGGCCGGGCCGGCGTCACCCCTTCGCCCGCGGGAGTAAGACCCGCTCGATGAACGTGGTGTCCACCCGGCCGTCGACGAACTCGGGCGTGTCGAAGATCCGGCGGTGGATCGGGATGGTGGTGTGGATGCCCTCCACCACGAACTCCCGCAGCGCCCGCCGCATCACCGCGAACGCCTCCGCCCGGGTCGGCTGGTGGACCAGCAGTTTCGCGACCATCGAGTCGTAGTTCGGCGGCACCTGGTACCCGGCCACCACGTGCGTGTCCAGCCGCACCCCCGGCCCGCCCGGCGGCCGCCACGTCCGGATCACCCCCGGGCTCGGCCGGAAGTCGTGGTCCGGGTCTTCCGCGTTGATCCGCACCTCGATCGCCGCCCCCCGCTGCCGGATGTCGTCCTGCCGGTACCGCAGCCGCTCCCCGGCCGCGACCCGGATCTGCTCGCGGATCAGGTCCACCCCGGTCACCAGTTCGGTCACCGGGTGCTCCACCTGGATCCGGGCGTTCACCTCGATGAAGTAAAAGTTGTCGTCCCGGTCGACCAGGAACTCGCACGTCCCGGCCGAGTAGTACCCGGCCGCCCGCGCGAGCCGGACGGCGGCCGCGCACATCGCGTCCCGGACCTTCTCCGGCAGGTTCGGGGCCGGCGATTCCTCGACCAGCTTCTGGTGCCGCCGCTGGAGCGAGCAGTCCCGCTCGAACAGGTGGATCACGTTCCCGTGCTGGTCGCCGAGCAGCTGGACCTCGATGTGCCGCGGCTGGTCGAGGTACTTCTCGAGGTACACGCTCCCGTCCTTGAACGCGGCCTCGGCCTCGGCCCGGGCGGACGTCAGCCCGGCCAGCAGGGCGGTGTCGGACCGGGCCACCCGCATCCCCCGCCCGCCGCCGCCGGCCGCCGCCTTGATCAGCACCGGGTACCCGACCGCCCGGGCGAACGCCAGCGCCTGTTGCTCGGACGTGATGAGCCCGTCGCTCCCCGGCACGGTCGGGACGTTCGCCTCCTTCGCCAGCTGCTTCGCCTGGTTCTTGTTCCCGAGCCGGTGCATGGCCTCGGCCGGGGGGCCGATGAACTCGAAGTTGTTGTCCCGGCACATCTGGGCGAAGTTGCTGTTCTCGGACAGGAACCCGTACCCGGGGTGGATGGCCTCGGCGTTCGCCACCTCGGCCGCGGCGATGATCCGCGGGGGCTTCAGGTAGCTCTCGGTGGCGACCGCGGGCCCGATGCAGATGGCCTGGTCGGCCAGCTTCAGGTACGGGGCGTCGGCGTCCGCTTCCGAGTAGACGACCGCGACCTCGATACCCAGGTCGCGGCACGCCCGGATCACCCGCAGGGCGATTTCGCCGCGGTTGGCTACCAGGATCTTCTGGAACATGACGGATTCCCCGGTCGTCGGGTCTTCGCGGCGTCAAGTCTTCCGGTCAGGACGGCCGGACCGGGTCGGCCGCGGGGATCGACCCCGGCCGCCCCGGCCCTCGACTCGAGGACTTGAAGACCTGACGTCACGATGATTTAGGCGGACGTGTCCACCCGGAACAGGACGGTCCCGTACCCGACGCCTTCCTCGTTCTTGACGCAGACCTCGGTGATCGTCCCGGCCACCCCGGCCTTGATCGGACTCTCCACCTTCATCGCCATGATGATGCAGACGGTCGTGTCCGGGGTGACCCGCGTCCCGACCTTGACGAACTCCGGCTTGTCCGGGGCCGGGCGGACGTAGAAGGTGCCCGGGAATTCGCTCTTGATCTCGTGGTACGTCTTCGCGGGGGCGGGCGAAACCGAGCCCGGCGGGACGGCGGAGGTGGGCCCCCCGGAAGCGGGCGGGGGCGGCGCGGCGGGATAGGGGGCGGGGGCGAACGCGACCGGGTGGGCCGGACCTTTGCGGAGCCGGATCCGCTGGTCGCCCTCCTTGAGGTCGACCTCACTCAGCTCGTGGTCCGTCATCAACTTCAGCAGGTACTCGACCGTCTTCACGTCGAACGGTCGGGGTGTATCCTGTTTGTCGTCGGCCACCGCGGACCCCTCAATTGGCGACACCCGGCAGGCGGGCCGGGAAGAGGGGCTAGTTTACTACGGTCAGTCGGCCGCGGACAGATCCCTGGGCAGGGACGTGAGCAGGGTGTACCCGTCCCGGGTGACGAGCACGTCGTCCTCGATCCGGACCCCGCCCCACCCGGGGATGTAGACCCCCGGTTCGATGGTGATGACCATCCCGGCCTCGAGGACGTCCTCGGAGTTGGCCCGGACCCGGGGGGCCTCGTGGATCTCCAGCCCGAGCCCGTGCCCGAGGCCGTGGGTGAAGTAGTCCCCGAGCTTGGCCTCCGGTTCGCTCTTCAGCTTGGCCGAGGCGATCACCTTTCGGGCCGCGGCGTCCACGTCCTTCGCCTTCACCCCGGGCCGGATCGCGGCCAGGGCGGCGTTCTGGGCGTCGAGCACCACCTTGTACACCTCCTCGAAGTCGTACCCGACCCGCTCGAACTTGTTCCGCCGGGTCGGGGTGGCCCCGAACGGGCTGCGGAGCGTCCGGGTGATGTCAGACTTGTACACGAGGTCCGCCCCCCAGTCGACGAGCAGCTTGCTCGCCTCCCCGAGCTGTTTCATCCCCGGCGGGGCGTGCGGGAGGGCGCCCCGCTCGCCGACGGCCACGATCGGCGGGAACGCCGACGCCCGGGCGCCGGCCCGGCGGATGTAGGCGTCCAGCCCGTCCACCATGTCCTTCTCGGTGTCCGCCTCCCGGAGGGTGGCGGCGAACATCTTGAACGCCCGCTCGGCCACCCGGACGGCCTCCCGGATCCGCTCGACCTCCGACGGGTCCTTGACGGCCCGGTGGGCCTCCACCAAGTTGTTCTGGGGGACGAAGGTGAGTTTCGGGGCCAGTTCCCGCAGCGCGTCCAGCTCGCCCAGGGTGAGCCGGCTGCCCTCCACCGCGACCGCCCGCGCCCCGCTCTTGGTCAGGACCTCGACGGCCGCCTCCGGGGTGGTCTTGTTGTGCGGCCGGACGTGCAGGTCGAGCTCCTGCCCCCTTTCGACCTCCGGACACTCTTCCCGGACCTGCACCTCGAACCGCTGGTCGCTTACCAGGACGGCGGTCTTCGGGGTGAGGACCAGGTAACTCGCCTCGCCGGTGAACCCCGTCAGGTAGGTGACGTTGACCGGGCTGGTGATGAGGACCGCGTCGAGGCCGTCCTTATCCTTCTTCAGGCCGCGGATCAGGGTCTGGCGGCGCTGGGCGAGGTAGTTCATACGTGTGACCAGTATGGAAGGGTGAATGGGGACATGCCCGGGGGTAACCCACGGTGAGGTTATCAATACTCTAACCTATTCCGGCGCGTGAACAAGCAAAAAACTGACCATAATTGGTTCCCGGTCCGGTATCGATAAGATCGGCGTCGGGTTTCGTATCCTCAACGTGATATCGGCCGGGCGGCAGGCGGGGAGGGGGGGATGGACGAAAATCGACACCCGGGCGACCGCGCCCTGGCCGACCGGGGGTGGCGGGGGTACGACCTCCGGGCCACGGTCCCTCATCTCGCGGTCGCGGCGGTCGCGTCCGCCGTCCTGCTTGCCGGGCGGTGGTCCCTGGCCGCCCTGTCCGGGTTCGCCGACCGGGCCGGGGCCCTGGCCGTGTACGCGACGGCCCTCGCCGTGTGGCCGGGGCTGCTCGCCGTCCTGACCTACCGGGCGGTGACGTACACGTACCGGCTCACGGACCGGGCGCTGCTCGTCGACCGGGGGTTCCTGTACCGCCCGGAACCGCCGGCGTGGCTGGCGGACGTGACCGGGGTGGCGAGCGGGGGCGGGTGGCTCGGCCGCCGGCTCGGGGTCGGGTGGGTCCGGCTGGAGACGACGGCCGGTCGGGTGGTGTGGCTGACCGGGGTCCGCGGGGCGGGGAAGTTCGCGGCCCAAATCCGGGAGACGGCGGCGGCGGCGAAGACGTGCCCGCCTCCGGGCCGGCCGGGATGAACGGCCCGGACCGGCGGGGCGCGGGCCCGCCGCCCGGGGGCCGGGCGGCACTTCTCGCGCCGGGTCACTTCTTGAGCAGCACCGGGCCTGCTTCGATCTTCACCTTGAACAGGACGTAGGGCTTGATCCGCTGGTCCTTACCGCCGTGGAACCGGGGCTGGCGGTGCAGCTGGTTCGCGGTGAAGTACAGGAACCCGTCCTGCCCGATGCTCATGGTGTCCGGCCACAGCACCCGGTTGTCGTAGACGAGCGTCTCGTACCGCCCGTCCGGGGACCGCCGCAGGATCGCGTTGTGCTCGTAGTTGGTCAGGTACAGCCGGCCCTTGTCGTCGACCTCCAGCCCGTCGGACGCGAACCCCCGGTCGCCGAGGTCCTCGACCGCCGCGGCCGCCGTCTCGTCGGGCAGGTCCGGGTCGGCGAGGGCGTCGGTGGCGACGCAGTACAGGCGGCGGCTGGCGAGCGGGCAGTAGAAGAGCTTCTGCCCGTCGTGGCTCAGGGCGATCCCGTCGGCCCCGATTTTGAGGTGCTTCGGCGGGTCTTTCGCCCCCGGCCGCTCCATCATCACCCGCCCCTCCACGATCGGCATGAAGTTCTTGTCCGCCTTGGTGGACGGGTGGTCGGTCAGCTTCCGCCACGTCTTCCCGGTCTTCAGGTCGATCACCACGATCCCGTTCGGGCCGGTGGCCGACGAGTCGGTGACGTAGGCGAGGCCTTCCTCCCCGCGGCGGAGGTCGAACCGGATGTCGTTCAGGTAGGTGGTCTTGAGGACCCCGGGCTCGCCGAGCGGGAGCGTCTTGACGACCTTGTTCGAGCCCAGGTCGACGCACAGGAGCTTGGCCCCGCCGGGCTGGACCGGCCCCATATTCACGGTCCCGGTGTCGCACAGCCAGAGCCGGTCGAGCGGGTCGACGACCGCGGACTGGACGGTCAGGAGGCACCCGGCCGGGTTCTTGGGGTCGAGCCGGTTGATCTCGGCGTCGGGGAACGGGACGACCTTGCCGTCCTTGGTGAGTTCGCCGACGGTGGCCTCGACCGCGTCGCCCCACCGGGGGAAGGTGAGGAAGATCCGCCCGGCCTTCGACACGGTGACCCCGGTCGGCATGGCCCCGTCGAACGTGCCGACCAGTTCGAGCTTCCCGGCGCTATGGGCCCGGGGCAGCTTCTTCGGGTCGGGCGGCTCATCGGCCGCCCCGCCGGAAGCGAGGCCACCGGAGACGACACCGGCGGCGAAGACCAGGGACAGGAGGACAGGGCGCATGGAGAGACTCCTTCGGCCGAAAGGTGACTGAGCGTCCTGATGCAAATCGGTTGCCGATCAATCCTCTCCCCCGGAGCCAGTGCTACCGGTCGTGTTCGTCCGCCTTCATTCCGCTTGAGCCGCCCGCCCACCTTGGTCATGAGCTTCTCCTCGTTTTCCTCTTCGGGGCCGGCCCACCCGGGTGGTTACGGGGCCTCCGGGGAGACCGGCTTATTGGCGGGAGTCGTCCGGCTGGTCGCCGGGGGAGACCGGTCCGACTTACCCGCCCCCAGGAGTGCTTTACGAGACAACTTCACCCGGTCCTGGTCGTCGATCGCGATCACCTTCACCGTCACCTTGTCCCCGACCTTCACCACGTCCTCTACCAGGCCGACGTACCCGGAGTCGAGCTCGGAGATGTGGCACAGCCCGGCCCGGCCCGGGGCGATCTCGATGAACGCCCCGAAGTTCTTGATCGAGGTCACTTTCCCCTCGTAGATCGCCCCGATCTTGATCTCGGCGCACAGGGCCTCGACGTGCCGGCGGGCGGCCTCGACCCCCTCGCTCTCCAGCCCGGCGATCGACACGGTGCCGTCGTCCTCAATGTCGATCTTCGCCCCGGTCGATTCCTGGATCGCCCGGATCGTCTTCCCGCCTGGCCCGATCAGTCTGCCGATCAGCTCCGGGTTGATCCTCACCACGTCGGTCCACTCCGTCGCCGGCTCCCCGCCGAGTTGGGTGGCCCGGGCCGACCCGCCGGGCACCACCGCCACCGGGTGGTTGACCGCCGCCACCGTCGCCGCGCGGAACCGGAGCAAATCGCGGCTGCGGTTCGTCACGACCGCCATGTCCGCACAGAACCGTTCCCACGAGACGGTTTTGAATTCGGTCCGGACGAGCAGCCGGAACACCTGAGCGGCCCGCTCCGGGCTCCCCTTCGGGCGGTAATACATGGCGGCACAATACCGCGTGAACAGCTGGTAACGGACCGCTGGGGAACGGGCCGCGCACAACCCGAAGTCGGACAACCGTTCGAGGTCGTTCCAGGCAGGCTCCGGGTTCACGAGTGCTTCGTCGTACTTGTGGATGAACTCCCGGGCCCATTCGTCGAACCGGGCGGTCACTTCTTCGACCGACCGGCACACGACCAGACGAACGCGGGCCGTCGGGCCGTCGGGCTGGCCGCCCCGCTCCTCGGCCCCCTCGGGTTCGTCCGGGCAGGGAACCCAGGCGCCGAAATCGGCCTGCGAAAGCTCCGACCAGAATGCCTCGCGGACCCAGGCGACGACCGGCTGCGACGCGGACGGGATCGACCGGTCCGGGAACGCGAGCGGGTGGGGAAGTAGGGTAACCCGCCCGAGCCGCACGTGCTCCTCGATCTCGGCCCGCAAATCCCACCTCGGCCCGCCCGGCCGGGTGACCGAATAAAGGCAAAACCGGTCCGTCTTCCTATCCCGGAGGATCGGCAGGCTGTAGCCGCACTCGGTCGTCGGCCGGCCGTTGAACCCCCAGACCTCCACGTCTGCCGGGGCGAGGCCGGTCAGAGGGAGTTGCTGCGGATCCATCGCTCCAGAGCCTCGTTGAAGGTAAAATCCCCGGCCGGGGTTTCGAGCCGGCCGAAGAACTGTTCCAGCTCGTCGACCTGCTCGGGGGTCAGGTCAGTCTCGGCCAGGTGTCGGCGGACCTCGGTCATGTGGGCCGGGTCGGCGGCCCATCTCTCGGCGTCGAGCACCCGCGGCCCGGCCGCGAACCGAATTTCCCACGTCCACGCCGGCCAGTCGGTGTTCGAGGTGTACATCCCGTCCGGGTCGGGCCGCTCGGGCGGGCGGTCCCAGTACCCGACCGAGCTGGTCGGGAAGTAGTAGGCCAGCCATCGTGCGAACGCCACCCGCCATCCCGGGTTGTGGTCGGCAGCGATCGTCGCCCGGCGGCAGAATTCGACCCGACCCTCCACCGAGTCCGGGGCGAGGTTCAGGCGGAACGCCGAGGGCAGATCGGCTTCTCGCTTCGCCACCCCGCCGGTGTCGAACGGGGTGACGGTGTGCAACCGGCCGGCTTCCGATCCGGGCGGAAAGGCCAGAGCGACCTGTCCGTAGCCCGGGTGCGCCCGGCCGGCGTAGAAGTACACCGATCGCGGGTACCCGAGTTGGTCCTCGACGAACCGCGCCCCCGAGCCGGCATACCGGTTGGCCTCGGCCGAGGTGGGAATCTCGCCGACAACAAACTCCCAGAGCTGTTGCCGGCCGGCTCGCCCGCTACAAACGTGGACGAGCGGCATCCGGGCGGCGGTTCCATCCGCCCGCGGGTCTGAGAGGTCGGCCGGCACTCCGTCCATCGGCGGCATCGTCAACACCTGGGCTTGTGTCGGTGGCCGATACGCTCCTGGCCGGTTGCCCGTCCGCAGACATTGTACCACGACGAGTGGGATGGGCCGGAGCTCACTCCGGGGGATCGGACACCGGGGGGTCGGTCGGCCGCTCGACCGTCACCTCATCCCCGACCCGGATCTCGCCGCCGGTCACCACCCGGGCCAGCACCCCGAGCCGGCCCTCGACGGACGCCTTCGGCTTCCCCTGGATCGTCTCGAACCGGTCGCAGCCGGTCCGCGGGAGAGTCACCTCGATGACCGCCCCGCCGAGCCGGACACGGGCCCCGGGGACGAGCGCCCCGGCGGGCACCCCGGCGATCACGATCTGCTCGCCGAGCTCGCCGGGCGCGGTGTGAAATCCCTCGGCCCGGAGGTCGGCCACGACCTCCGCGACCATGACGTTCAGCTGCCGCCGGCCCGGCCGCGCCTTCACATCGCCCCCGATCCCGCGATCCGCCACCAGCTGCGCGACGTCGAGCGGAACCCGCGCGTAGTGGCCCTCCGGTCGAGTTGCTTGGCCGCGCGGGGTGTACACGATGCTCACGACACGACCCATGCGCAATCCTTCCACCCGGTCATTTCCGCTTCGCCAGGTTGTAGGGCCGGCTGTGCCGGCCGTTGAACACGCAACCAACGCGGCCGGCACAGCCGGCCCTACAGCGGGCCGTCGAACACGCGGCCGGCACAGCCGGCCCTACTTTTTCCCCTTCGCCAGCTCGTCGAGCAGCTTCACCGTCTCGTCGACCACCCGCTCGCCGGTCCCGGGCTCGGCGTAGCTGTGTAGCCCGGTCCAGGTCTGGTACCCGCCGAGCTCGTGCCCTTTCCGGTCCGGCAGGTACCCGATCCAGTCGTTCGCCAGTTCCGCCACGTAGGTGTACCGGAACGGCGACCGCCGCTTGATGTCCTGGCCGAGCACGGTGAAGAACTCGGCCGGGACGCCGACGATCGCCACGTCCCCGATCAGCACCGCCTGCACCCAGGTGGTCCGCTCCTCGCCCTGCTTCGGGGCCAGTACCGCCCGTTGCTTCCGGAACGCCTCGATGTAGTCGTCGGCCGCCTTCGCCGCCCGCTTCTTGCAGTACGCCGACACCGCCGCGTCCTCCTTCGCCTCGTCGAACGTCCGGACCTTGAAGGTGAACGGCTTCTTCAGCCCGGCGACCCGGTCGACCGGCCGCGGGGCCGCCTTCCCGAGCGCGTCCTTCACCGCCTGCTTCATCCGGACGGTCGCTTCCGCGGCCGGCACCCCGAGGTTGTGCGTCGACCCGGACGCCCCTTCGAGGAACGAGACCACCCCGCCGATCTCGTCCTCGAGTTCCTGTGCGGCGAGCCCGTAGAACGACGGCGACCGGCCCGGTTTCCGTACCCCGATGGTGTGCGTCGAGTGGTTGAAGATGGTGGCCCGCGGCTTCCCGTCGGGCCCGCGGAAGGCGAGGACCGGCAGCTCCGGGTCGAACGGCCCGGTCGGGCGGACGGCGTCGTCCCGCGGGCCGATCCAGAAGATGGTGTCGTCCTTCAGCAGGAGCCGGCTGTTCTGCCCGATCGAGGACTCTTCCCCGAGCCGGAAGTGGAACGTCGCGCCGCCGTCCTTGAGCTTCGCGTCGGCGTCCCGGGCCGCCTTCACGATCGCCTTCTGGACCCGGCGGCAGAAGAGTTCGTCCCGCGGATACCCGTGGACGGTGCAGGTACTCGGGGCGTGGTGGGTGTGGGTGCAGTTGATGAGGACGTGCGCGGCCGGGACGCCGAGAGCGGTGGCGATCTCCTCGACCGCCGGGTCGAGCAGGTCGCGGTTCAGCATCAGCACGTCGCAGGCGACGATCACGAGCTTGCCGGACCCCGGCTTCTCGACCACGACCGCGACCGCCCGGAGCTTCCCGTCCTGCCCGGTGACCTTGAACGGCAGGATGCTCCCGCCGATCACCATGTCGTCGTCCGCCACGAGCTCGACGGCCGCGGCACCGACTCGAAGGGGTGCGGAGGCGGTGGCCTCACGCCCCGCAAACGTCCGGGCCGGGGAGACGAGGCTACCGGAAGTCAGGACTGCGACGAGCAGCAGCGCGAGCGGGGCGTGACGCACGGGACACCTCGGGCGGGTCGGGGAATGCCTCCGAATTGTAACCCGCCCGGCGGCCGCGGGGAACCACGCCGTCGGGACACCAGGGCGCGGCGACGGGGCGTCGCGGTCAGCGCGAGCCGGCCGGCCGGGCGGCGGGGGGCCACGGGAGACGTACACGGTAAGCGTCGGCCGGGTTTCGACAGGGGCGGCGTCCGGGTATGCCCACTGCCACAGGGTGTCCGCCTGGTAATCGGGACGGGCCGGGTTCAACACCCCGAGCCGGACCCGCTCCGGCGGGACCTTCGACCACAGGTGGTAAGTCGACAGGGACCGGTGCGTCACCCCCCAGATGACCCGCTTCTCGCCCCGGTCGGCCAGGGTCATGTTCGCGTGGAACGTGGCCGGCCAGACGGCCCAGTAGTCGCCACCCACGTGGGTACACCCGGTCGCCAGGAGGTCGTCCGTCCACCGCCCGGTGGCCCGGTCGACCGCGGCCCGGGCGGCGGTTGCCGACGGCGGGCCGTACACCCCGACGGCCACCGCCGGGAGGACGATCAGGGCCGCCCACCCGGCCCGCCGGGCGACGGCCGGGCCGACCGCCAGCCCCGGCCCGACCAGGACCGCCGCCGCCCCCGGTGCGAGGGCGGCCAGGCCGCCGAATAGATACCGGGAGCTGTGCCCGCTGAACTTGACCCACGCCGTCGGCCCGACCAGCAGGAACAGCGCGACGAGCCCGGCGGCGACGACCCCAAAGGCCGCCCAGCACCGGACGGCCGCCGCCCGGGTGGACGGGATGACCAGCCAGATGAGACCCGCCGCGGCCACCCCGGCGACCGCGGCCAGGTAGCCCCCGAAGCCGTCCAGGGTGTTGTCCGCGAGTGCCGCCCACGCGCCCACCCACTCCCCGGGCGGGACGAATCCGTAATTCGTATCGTTGTCGGGAGATAGTTTCGTGAGTAGTAGCCCGGCCACGGTCCCGAGGCCGATCAGGGCGATCCCGCCGGCCAGCTCCCGGACCCGCGGGTCGGCCCAGGCCCGGCGGACCGGCCCGCCGCTGCTCGCCGCGGGGGGCGGGGCAGACTCGACCCGCAGGGCGGCCAGGAACCGGCCGGCCACGAGCGGGGCCGTCATCATCCCGAGCCCGGCGTTGTACCAGTACGCCAGCAGGGTGAGCAGGACCCCAGCTGCCCTCCGGGTGATCGGCCGGGGGCCGGTCCCGACCGCCAGGAGTGTCCCGGCGAGAGCCAGGGCGAGGGGGGCGAGGTACGGCTGCGACCCGTTCAGGACTTCGAACCGCTCATTGTCCGGGAACGAGACCAGGAACAGGACGATCCCGGCCGCGCCGACGCCAGCCCAGATCGGGTCCCGGAGGAGGAACCGGGCGAGCAGCCCGAGCGCGGCCAGCCCGCCGAAGATGTTGAGCCCGTTCTGGACCAGCAGGTTGGTGAACGGGTGGGTGAACGGGGTGGCGAGCAGCGGGACCGGCATCCCGAACCGGTTCTGGCCCCAGTAGAACGGCTCCCACTTGTACAGGCTGACCATGACCGGGACGAGCGAGTCCCCGTGGTGCCGCTCGTGAAACCCCGACAGGTCGACGCAGAGGGCGGCGACGAGACAGGCGAGCGCGAACGGCCAGCCGGCCGGGGTGCGGGTCGGGGGTGGGGTAGGCATCGGGCCGGGGCCGGGTCGGGCGGGATGCGTGGTCACCCCCTCAGCTTATGGGGGCGGCCCGGTCCCCGCCCGTGGGTCGGGGTCACGGGGCGTCGGCGGGGCTGCCGATGGTCGGCCGGCGGGAGCTGGGGAGGGGCTCCGGGTGGGCCGGGGCGGCCCACCGCAGGATCGGCTCCTTCGCCGCCTTCACCTCGTCCGGCCGGCTGATGATGTGCGCGTGCGGGGCGGTCCGCAGCACCTCCGCGTCTTCCCCCTTGATCGTCAGCAGGGCGTCGGCGAAGGCGTCGAGGGTTTCCATGCTCTCCGTCTCGGTCGGCTCCATCATCAGGGCCTCGGAGACGACGAGCGGGAAGTACACGGTCGGGGCGTGGAACCCGTAGTCGAGGAGCCGCTTGCACACGTCCATCGCCTTGATCTTCCGCTCCCGGAGCAGGTTCCGGGCGCTGGCGACGAACTCGTGCATGCACGGCCCGGCGTGCGGCACGTCGAACGCTTCCTTCACCCGCGCCCGCAGGTAGTTCGCGTTCAGCACCGCGGTCTCGCTGACGGCCTTCAGCCCGTCCGGGCCGAGGGTGCGGATGTAGCAGTACCCGCGGAACAGGATGCCGACGTTCCCGAAGAAGCTCCGGACCCGGCCGATCGACTTCGGGCGGTCGTGGTCGAGGCGGTAGCAGTCGCCGTCCATGACAACGACGGGGGCGGGGAGGTACGGGGCGAGGAAGTCGCGGACGGCGATCGGGCCGCTCCCGGGGCCGCCGCCGCCGTGCGGGCCGGTGAACGTCTTGTGGACGTTGTAGTGCTGCATGTCCGCCCCGAAGTCGCCCGGCCGGGTGATGCCGAGGATGGCGTTCATGTTCGCCCCGTCGAGGTACACGAGCCCGCCGGCCGCGTGGAGCAGGTCGGTGATCGTCTTGATCTGCGGCTCGAACAACCCGAGGGTGTTCGGGTTGGTGATCATGAACACGGCGGTGTCGGGGCCGAGCTTGGCCCGCAGGTCGTCGAGGTCGACGAACCCCTTGGCGGTGCTTTTGACGGTGACCGCCTCGAACCCGGCGAGGGCGGCGGAGGCGGGGTTGGTGCCGTGGGCGGAGTCCGGGACGAGGACCTTCTTGCGGTGGGTCTCGCCCCTGTCGCGGAAGTACGCGGCGGCGACGAGCAGGGCGGCGAGCTCGCCCTGGGCCCCGGCGGCGGGCTGGAGGGAGACGGCCGGGAGGCCGGAGATTTCGGCGAGGAACTGCTGCATTTCGTACAGCAGTTCGAGCATGCCCTGGGTGGTGGCGTCGTCCTGGAGGGGGTGCAAGTCGGCGAACCCGGGGAGGGCGGCGAGCCGTTCGTGCCGCTTCGGGTTGTACTTCATGGTACAGGACCCGAGCGGGTAGAAGTTGGTGTCGATCGACATGTTCCGGGTCGAGAGGTTGGTGTAGTGCCGGATCAGGTCGATCTCACCGACCTCCGGGAGCGGCGGCGCGGTGGCGGCGCGGTGGTCGGCGGGGAGCAGATCCGCGACAGCCGATGACGACGGCACGTCGCACGCCGGCAGCCGGTGGCACCGCCGCCCGGAGTGGGAGAGTTCGAAGACGAGGTCGGTGGATTGGGTGTTGTTCATGACTTCTTGTCGGTTAAAACACGGTTGAGATTGAGATCGAGTTTATAGATGAATATGTTGGTCTGGTTAAATTATGTTTGTTTAGTTTTGCGTACCTTATGTGGCTTCTTGATCGCCAAGGATTCTGCTAGATACCACCTGCCGTGATCAGAAAGTTGCCAGTGACCTCCTTGGCTACTTATTTCAATGAGCTGTAAAGAAGCCAATTGGATCAGCACTTTATTGATAGAGTCGACGGTAAGGTGAAAGCTATCAACCCTCTCGTTTCTTGCAATCTTGCCAATACTCTTTATGCCTCGGCTCTTGGCGAGTATTTTGAGTCTACGCTCTATTTCATAATTTGTTGCCCACGTCATTAAACTAGGAGCGAGAAATGAGAATATGTCATCCCAGGCGATGTCAAAATCTCCGCGCATAGGCGGCATTGTCTCCCAGCCTTTTCTCCCATTCGATTCAGCTTCTCGCTTTCGGTTGCAGACAAAATTTAGCGCAACCTTGTCCTTACCAAACGAGAGTTGCTGAAGGATCTCGACGCCCTTTCGCTCATAGGTCTTAAGTAACTCTTCTAATTCTTTAACTCTCTCGTGGAGCTTGAGTACGGTTTCAGGCGCATATTGAGCAGGAATTTTGTCTGCTCTGACCCAGCCTACTGCTGGGTGTTGCCTAAAAAGCTGAGTAATGCTTCGGCTTACTTTGGCACCTAGGTCGGCCGGGGATGACCAGTATTTCACCAGGCGAGTCTGGACAAACGCCCTGAATGCTTCGAGCTTCCGACGCCTCTTGTCCTCCTGCTCCGTCGCAGACGCGGGTATTGATTTTGGATTATCGTGAAGGAAGCCAATCACGGGTTTTCCACGTTCGACGGCGTATCGGTATTCCATCTCGGTGTAACTAATACCAGTGTCTTTAGAGACCGATCCGTACCGTCCTGCGAGAATAACTATATAATAGTCCGATTACTCTATCACACGCTTAATCCAAGACCATTGAGTGTCATTTGCTGCAGGAAATAGTTCCATCCCAGCCGGCATACAACCAAGTTCAAGGAGAGCCTGCATAACCTCGCTGCGCTCCTCAATTAGATCCGTGTAAGTCGAGCTCACAAAGACTTGGTATCTTTTATCCATGAGTAATAACGTTCCGATTCGTCGTTATGTTGAACTTATCCTGGTCAGAGACATCGCTCCCGGGATAGTCCACACTTGCTATGCCTCGTCCTCAATCATAGGTGCTGCTCCTTTCGCATGAGCACTGTCGTGGCGCGTCGCACTGCGATTATGGCCTTGTCCCCGTGGTGTTGACCCCGGTAGTGGATCGTCTCCCCATGAGCCGGGATAGTGACCTGTCGCGGATCATCCACCACGTATTCGACGTCCACACCTGTGACCACAAGAGCAAATAGGCGAAAGGGCCTGGCGTCTAGTAGTTCGTGGATATCGTCAATCACGGGAGCAGCCCCTTCGCCCGCAGGATGCCCTCCGCCCACACCTGCTGGTCCGGGGTCAGGGGCGGGTCGGGCCGTCGGCGATCGTACCGGGCCAGGTCCGCGAATGGGCCCTCGTCGTAGCACCGGTCGAACACCGTTTGAAGATCGAGCATGACCGGCTGCACACCCGGGTCGAGCGGAACCGGGATGGTCGGCAGGCGGTCCGCCAGCCGGACCGGGGCGACCAAAAATTGCCGGGGCACCTCCACGGCCGTGATACAGACGTGGTAATCGAACGCGCCGGCCGCCGCCCGCAGCCGGCCTTCCGGAACCGCCGTCGCGTGCGCCCCGCCGCGAAGCAGGTCGATCTCCACCAGGTTCACCCCGGACGCGCGATACTCGCCTTGCTTCTGTTGGTACGAGGTCCGCCCGGTGTCCCCGGTCTTTTTGTTCGACAGACTCACCACCTCGATCGCGGTGACCAGCCGGTCGTCCTCGCCGGAAACGATCTCGAGGTACGGCTCCTCGACCGGGTCGGAAACCGGGTCCGCCGCGACCGCCAGCAGCCCGGCCCCGGTCAGCGTCGCGGCCGCCACGCCCCCTGGTGGATCTGGCGGCCCGAACACGCCCACGTCCGGTTCCCGCCGGGCCTGCGGGTCGATCCAGACGCGGTTCGCGCCCGTGGCCACGTAGCCCCGCGGCAAGAGCACCTTCAGTGCGGCCTGCAGGTAGGTAATCAGGTTGTTGTGGAGAGCCGGGAATGTCATCGGGCGTTCCAGCCACGGGTCCATTCCGGGAAACGGCGATGGCATCGGCTCTTCTCCCTCCTCAGTTGCTCACGCCGCGCCCTTGCGATCCGCCTCCCCGCCCCGCACCCCGGAAAGATGGCCCGCGACCGCGGCGGCGAGGCCGTCGATTTCCGCCTTCGTCCGCTTCTCCGTCACCGCCACCGTCAGCCCGTCGGCGAGATCGGGGTACCACCGGCCGAGCGCCAGGCCGCCGAGATAGCCCCGGTCCCGCAGCCCCGCCAGGAGCGATCCCACGTCGCCGGACACGCCCAGGGTGAACTCCTTGAAGAACGGGCGGTCGAACCGCAGCCGGACCCCGGGGACCTTCGCCAGCTGGTCGGCCGCGTAGTGGGCTTTCCGCAGGCAGAGTTCCGCCGTCTCCTTCAACCCCTGCGGCCCGAGGGCGGTCAGGAAGACCGCCGCCCGCAGGGCGAGCAGCCCCTGGTTCGTGCAGATGTTGCTCGTCGCCTTCTCCCGGCGGATGTGCTGCTCGCGGGTCTGCAGCGTCAGCACCCAGCACCGCTTCCCGTTCCGATCGGTCGTCTGGCCGACGAGCCGGCCGGGGATCTTCCGCAGGAACTCCCGGTCCCCGCGGCACGCCAGGATGCCGAGGTACGGGCCGCCGTACCCGAGCGGGGTGCCGAGCCCCTGCCCCTCCGCCACCGCGATGTCCGCCCCGTAGTCGCCGGGCCGCTTCATGAGGCCCACCGAGATCGGGTCGAAGACGGCGACGAACACCGCCCCACCCTTCCGGGCCGCGTCGCCGACCGCCCGCATCTCTTCGAGGTGGCCGAAGAAGTTCGGGCTCTGGGCGATCACGCACACGGTCTGGTCGGTGACCGCCGCCGCCACGTCGTCCGGGTTCAGGAAGCCGTCGGGGGTCGGCAGCACCCGGACGCGGCACGGCAGGTTCGCCATGTACGTTTCGAGGGTCTGCCGGTACTCGGGGTGGACGCTCGCGGCGACCAGGATCTCGCCCGTCCGGCCGGTGACGCCCAGGGCCATGAGGGCGGCCTCGGCGACCCCCGACCCGCCCTCGTAGAGCGAGGCGTTGGCGACGTCGAGCCCGGTCAGCTGGCACATCAACGTCTGGTACTCGAACACCGCCTGGAGGGTGCCCTGGCTGGCCTCGGCCTGGTACGGGGTGTACGCGGTGTAGAACTCGCTCCGCCCGGCGACCGCGTCGACCACGCTCGGGACGAAGTGGTCGTACGCCCCGCCGCCGAGGAAGCAGACCGCGTCGCCCGCCGACCGGTTCTTCGCGGCGAGCCCCTGTATATGCCGGGTCAGCTCCATCTCGGCCAGTGCCGGCGGGACATCGAGCGGCCGGTCGAGTCGGAGGTCGGCCGGGATCGGGGCGAACAGGTCGTCGACCGACGACACCCCGATCTTCGCCAGCATCGCCGCGCGGTCGGCGGGGGTGTTCAGCAGGTACGGCACGCGTCGTCTCCGTGACAGATGGCGGGTGGTCAGGGGGTCGGGGCCCGCGGCGCGGCCTGCCGTGCCCACTCCATGAGTTCGAGGCAGAGGGTCGTGTCGTCGACCGTGCCCGCACGGGCGAGATACCCGCCCAGTCCCGCCGCGGTGAGGAGCGGGAAGGCGAGATTGGCTGGCGTCTCGTCATAGCCTCCGGTTTCGGAGCGGACGAGGAACCGGACCCGGTCGCCGTCGAACCGCCAGACTTCCGCAATTCCGAGGGCCGTGTACAGGTCGAGCCGGTCGAGCACAGTCCGCGACACCTCGACTTCCACAACAAGATCCGGGACCGGATCGGTACGGAAGTCGAGTTCTCGGACCGCCGCGACCCGGGTGGTGTTCCGGACGTAATAGCACTCGTCCGGTTCGAGGCCGCGGTCCAGGCCGGGCCGGTTCAAGGTCAGATTCCCGGACGCGACCAGAGGGATCCGGAACCCCAGGGCGGCGGCCTCGATTAACCGGGCGATCAGCTTCTTCCACCGCTCGTGCCGGTTTCCCACGGTCATGACAGCCGCGCCTTCCCGCCCGAGACCCGGCCGGGCTTCGGGCTGCGGGGTCGGGGGCCCGCCGCCCGGGGTCATGATCTCGGCGGTCCCACGGTCGTAGGTGATCCGGAGACGCTTTCGACCGGCGGCCTGACGGGCGGCCAGCAATCGCTCGTAGTCGGCCCACGTGAGCCCGTAGAGCACCATGTGCCACGGCGACCAGTCGGTCTCCATCAGTTCGCAGGCGGCGGCTACTCCCGGGGTGGAGGCGTCCGGGCCGCCCGGTGTGGGTGCTTCGGCAGTCGCGGTCGTCACGGCATCCCCTCGCGGTGGTCAGTGGCCGTCGGACGCGAGCTGGGCGGCGTACTGGTCGGCGGTCAGTAGGTGGTCGAGGGTCGCGCCCGGGGCGACCCGGATCTTCAGCATCCAGCCGCGGCCGAACGGGTCGTCGTTGACCGGGCCCAGGTCGGCCGCCCGCTTCGTCTTCGGGTCGTCGACGAGCCCCTCGTTCCGCCCGACCACCTCCCCGGTGACGGGGGAGTTCACGTCGGACGTCGACTTGACCGACTCGATGATCCCGAACGGCTTGCCGGCCGTCACCGCCTTCCCGACCGGGGGCAGTTCCAGGAACGTCGGCTCGGTCAGCTGTTCGACCGCGAACGCGGTGATCCCGACGGTCACCGTGTCGCCGTCCTGTTTGGCCCACTCGTGGGTCGCGGTGTACCGGCGGTCGGTCGGGTTCATGAGGTCTCCAGTTCAAGATTCAAGAAGGTGTTCTCCGGGCATTCATCCGCCCAGGGCGGGAACCCTGGGCGGCCTTCGCGGCTGCGGCCGCCTTCCGGACGCGCCCGGTCGGTTCCGCCGTTCTCATGTGGCGGCTTTCGGCCTCTTGTAGAACGGCAGCGGGACGACCACGGCCGGGATGGTCGCCCCGCGGACGTCGACCACGAGCGGCGTGCCGGGGGCGGCGAACGCCGGGGCCACGTACCCCATCGCGATCGACTTCTCCAGCCACGGGGCGAAGCTGCCGCTCGTCACCGTCCCGACTGGCGCGTTCTCGGCGGAGAGGACCGTACACCCCTCGCGGGCGGCCCGCTTGCCCTCGACCTCCAGCCCGACCCGGACCGGCCGGGCGGTCGGGTTCGCGGCGGCATCTCGGAGCGCCTCGCGGCCGATGAACGGCCCCTTGTCGAGCTTCACCGCCCAGCCCAGGCCGGCCTGGAGCGGGTTGATCGACTCGGTCAGCTCGTGGCCGTACAGCGGCATCGCGGCTTCGAGCCGGAGGGTGTCCCGGGCCCCGAGCCCGCACGGCACCGCGCCGCGGGCGGTCAGGTCGTCCCACAGCGCCACCCCGAGCGCGTTCGGCACCATGATTTCGAGCCCGTCCTCGCCCGTGTACCCGGTCCGGCTGACCACGCACCCGGTATCCTTGTAGCGGGTCGGGGTGGCGAAGTAGTACTTGAGCGCCGCCGGGTCCGTCTCGAACATCCCGGCGCACAGGGCGAGCGCCTTCGGCCCCTGGACCGCCACCATCGTCGTCTCGAACGTCTGGTCGCGGATCTGGACGTCCAGCCCGGTCCGGTGTTTCTCCAGCCACGCGAGGATCTTTTCCCGGTTCGACGCGTTGACCACCGCGGCGAACCCGTAGGGCCAGCGGTACACCAGGATGTCGTCGAGAATCCCGCCGGTCTCGCCGCACACGAGCCCGTACCGCACCTGCCCGTCCTTCATCGTGGCGACGGAGTTGGTGAAGACGGTTTCCAGCAGCTTCAGGGCGTCCGGCCCGCCGAAGCTGACGCGGGCCATGTGGGTGATGTCGAACAGGCCCGCCGCGGTCCGCACGGTCTTGTGTTCGGCCGCGATCCCGGCGTACTGCACCGGCATGTCCCACCCGCCGAACGGCACCATCCGGGCCTTGTGGTCGACGTGCCACTGGTACAGCGGGGTGCGGAGGTTCGACATGGGTGCTGTCCTGCCCGCGCGATCGAATACGGTGACCGACGAGAGGGGGGAATCGGTCGGCAAAAAAAGCACAGGGCGGCCCCGACGAGGAACCGCCCCCTGCCTGGGGTCATAGTAGCCTTCGTCCCGGCGAAATCCACCCGAACCCGCCTCGCGGGAACCTCGAAATGCGAAGCCCGAAATCCGAAACCGGACGGAACTCGAACGGCGGACGAACCACCGCCCGGGTTCCGTCCCGGGCGGGATCTGGTAGGTTGGTGGTTCGGATGTGTGTCGCGTTTCAGGCTTCGGGGTTCGGATGTCCGCCACCGTTCACCTCGTCGTCGGCCCGCCGGGTTCGGACCGCGTCGCCGGGCTCCTCGACGCCTACCGCGGCGGGGCGGCGGCCGGGCTCGGTACCGCCCTCGTTCTGCTCCCCACCCGCCGCCCCGCCGACCAGGTCCGCGAACGCCTTCTCGCCGCGGCCTTGGCCGGCATCCTTGGGCCGCACGTTCTCGACCTGCAGGCGTTCGCCGACGAGCTGGTGCGGGCGAACGACCCGGCCATCCGCCCGCTCTCCGACCTCGACCGCAAGCTCCTCCTCGCCGCCGTCCTCGCCGACCTCAGGGACGCCGGGGAGCTGCCGTACTTCGCGGCGGTGGCCGACACCCGCGGGTTCGCGACCGCCGCCGCCGGGTACGTCGCGGAGCTGAAAGAGGCCGGGGCCGATCTGCGCATGTTGCTCAAGGCGAGCACCGGCCGGCAGGGCGGGGAGCTGACCCGCCACGCCCAGGCGACCCGGATCTTCGACCGGTACCAGCGGCGGCTGGCGAAGCTCCACCGGCTCGACCCGGCCGACCGCCTCGGCCGCGCGGCCGAGCTGTGGGCCGCCGACCGGCGGGGGCCGTTCGCCCGGGTACGCGCGGTATTCGTGTCCGGGTTCACGGCGCTCACCCCGTACCGCCGGAAGCTGCTCGACGCACTCCGCGACTCGGTCGAGCACTTCTGGATCGCTCTCCCGGAGGGAGAGGGCGAGGTGTTCGCCGGCCCGCGGGCGGTCCGCGACTGGGCCACGGCCCCGGTCGGCGAGCGGACTCTCTTCAATCCCGACCCGGATGTGGAAACGGGGCACGTCGAGCCGGACGCGGAACAGCCGGCCGGGTTGCGGCAGCTCGGCGCGAGGCTGTTTCGCGGAAACCCCTTCACCAGAAACCCCTCCCCCGGCCCCTCCCCTGAGAAGGGAGGGGAGAACGACTCGGTTCTGGCTCCCCCTTCCCTCTTGGGGAAGGGGGCCGGAGCGTTAGGTTCTGCAGGTCTGCACCTGATTGAGGCCCCCGGCGAGCTCGGCGAGGCCCGGCTGGTCGCCCGTCAGATCCGCACCCTGCTCGCCGATGGCGTTTCGCCCGACCGCATCCTCGTCGCGGTTCGTCATCTCCGCCCCGCGACCGTGGACCTGTTTCGCGAGGTATTTGACGACTACGCCGTCCCGCACGACGTCGAGGGCGCCGACCCCCTCGCCCGCGTCCCGGCGGTGGCGTTCCTCCTGCGGGCGTGGCAGCTCGCCGCGGACGACTGGCCGTTCGCCCCGGTCGCGGCCGTCCTCCGCAGTACCTACTTCCGCCCGAGCTGGCCGGAAGCCCAGGCCGACCCGGAAATCCCCGCGAAGGCCGAAACGCTGCTGCGGATGCTCGGCGAAACCCGCGGCCGGGAGACGTACCTCGCGGCCGTCCGGGCGTGGGAGCACACCCCGCCGGACCCGCTCGAAGACGAACAGGGCGAGGAGCCGCGGCGACAGCGAATCCAGCGGTTGGCGAAGCGGTGCCGGCCGTTCCTGGAGCGGTTCTTCAAGACGTGGGACCGGTTCAAGCCGGCCGGGTCGGCGGAGGCGTTCGCCGGCTGGCTGCGGGCGTTCGCCGACGACACCGGGGTGTCACTCGCCGCGCGGGGCGACCCGGCCGACGCCGACGGGCTCGCCCGGTTTTGGCGGGAGCTCGGGCGGTGGGCGAAGGGCGAGGGCGGCCGCAAGTCGATGCGGGCGGACCGGTTCGCCCGCGTGCTGGCGGCGGTCGCGGCGGTGCCGTGCCGCGGGCGGACGCCGCGGGCCGGGGGGCGGGTCCGCATCCTCTCGGCGGAAGCCGCTGGCGGGCTCGACTGCGACTACTTGTTCCTTACCGGGCTGGGCGAGGGGAGCTGGCCCGACCTGTCCGGGCCGGGGTCGCTACTCGACGACGCGGAGCGGGACCGGCTGCGGAAGATGGGGTTCGGGCTCCCGGCCCCGGCCGGTCGGCTCGCGGCGAACCAGCTCCTATTCCTTGAACTCGTCTCGGCCCCCCGGCGGGGGCTGTTCCTGAGCTACCCGGCGGTGGACGAACAGGGCCAGCCGCTCTTGCCGAGTTCGTTCCTCCGCGAGGTGAAGTCTTGCTTCGCGGACGGCACGATCCCGACCACCCGGCAGCGGATGCTGGTCGAGGGGTATTTCACCCAGGAGCCGCTCAGCGCGGCCGAGATCCGGGTGCAGGTCGCCCGGCGGATGGGAGTCGATGGTGCCCGGGCCGATGAAGCATCAGGGGGCTCACGCCCCCCGTTCGCCGAAGACCTGATCGACAACCTCGACCGCGCCCGGAACATCGCCGACGCCCGGTTCCGGTCTCACTCGTTCGGCCCGTACGACGGCGGGCTGAAGCACCCCGCCGTCGCCGCGGAGCTGGCCCGCCGGTTCGGCCCGACGCGGGTGTTCAGCCCGACCGCCCTCGAAACCTACGTCGCCTGCCCGTTCCGGTTCTGGCTCGAACACGTCCTCCGGCTCGACGTGCTCGACGACCCGACGGGGGAGGTCGAACACACCCGGCGGGGGGCGGCGTTCCACCGGGCACTTGCCCGGTTCCACCGCCGGGTGCAGGAGACCGTCCCGCAGACGCTCGACGCGGCCGCCCTGCCCGACGGGGTCGCCGCCGAGCTGGTGAAACGGGTGGACGAGGCGGTGGAGGAGTACGCGGCCCGGGCGCCGGGCGTGGCGAGCCGGGAGCTGTGGCGGCTCGAGGGCGAACGGCTGAAGCGGGCGGCGGCCCGGTACCGCGGCCACTGGCAGGAGTTCCGGCGTCCGTGGCAAGAGAAGCATGCCGCCCCGATTCCATACGGGTTCGAGATGGATTTCGGCGTCCCCGGCGGGAACGCGGCCGAAGCCCTCACGATCCGCGTGGGCGACGTGGAAGTCCGGCTCGGCGGGCGGATCGACCGCGTGGACGTGACCGACGCCGGCGGCGACGCGCTCGGGTTCTGGGTGATCGATTACAAGACCGGGCGGGCGACGAACTACTCGCCGGCCCAGGTGGAGCGGTTCGAGAAGCTCCAGCTGCCGCTGTACGCCCTGGCGGTCGAGCGGGTGCTCCTCAAGGACCGGCCGGCCCGCCCGCTCGGGCTGGCGTACTGGCTGGTGACCGACACCGGGCCGAAGCCGATGCTCCCGGCGGGCAAGCGGGCACTGCTGACCTGGCTGTCCGACCCGGGGCGGTGGGTGACGTTCCGGGAGCAGCTGGAGGCGTGGGTGGCGCAGCTGGTGGGGCACATCCGGGCCGGCGATTTCCCGCTCGCCCCGCGGTCGGAGCATTGCACCGACACCTGCCGGTTCGGCCCGGTCTGCCGGATCGCGCAGAGTCGGAACACCGGGAAGGTGTTCCCGCTCGCGCTGCCGGTGGTGCCGAAGGAGATCGCGGCGCGGCCGGCGGACGGCGTGAGCGAGTAAGGACACGTCTTTCACAGCCGCACATTCTTGACCCTCCGGCGAACCCGGTCAACAGCCCCGACATCGTTGCGGGACCCGTTTCCTCCTCCGCCGGCTGGAGCGCTTCACCAATTGCCGGATGAATCGCTACTCGCTCGGGCATAATTGCAACCCTCCCGCCGTTGAACGGTCCGCTTGACAGCCTCGGCGATGCTGCGTAGTATTGCGTGTGAGTGCTCACTCACACAAGAGGAATGTGAAGCCGCACGCGGCCGACGAGCCGAACTCGTGTCGGCCGCCTGAAGAGAGGAACCGGGACGACGTATCCGATCACAGGCTCAACCGGGAACGTCGGAAGTGAGGTCCGGTTAACCTCCCCGACGTGAACCGCTTCTTCTTCGAAGTCGCCGCGGCCCGAATGATCCCGGAGATCCGTGCGTTCGTCGCCGCGGACCCGCACGGGTCCGGCCGCCGTGGTGGCCGACCTTGCGTGCGGCCGGTCGAGGACGACGCGACCCGGAAACTACTGCCGCAATGGCAAGGCACACGATGACTCTGCGGAACGAAATCCTGGACGCGGCCGGAACCCTGCTCCGGACCCGGGGGGCGGCCGGGGCGACGACGAAGGAGATCGCGGCGGCGGCCGGGTGCGCGGAGGGGAGCCTCTACCGCCACTTCCCGGACAAGGGCGCGCTCCTCTTCGCCGCCGTCGAGAAGCACCTCCCCACCCTCGACGCGGTGCTCGCCGTGGGCGACGGCGACCTCCGGCACCACTTCGAGCGGGTCGCCGTGGCACTCGTCGATTACTTCGGGAAGCTCCTGCCGTTGGGGGTTGCCCTCGCGGCCGACGTCGAGCTGGCCGATCGCAACCGGGAGCGCATGCGCTCGGGGCGGATCGGCCCCCACAAGCTCCTGGAGCACCTGGCCGAGCACTTCGCGGTTGGTCAGCTGGAGGGGCGGATCCGCGCCGCGGCCGACCCGCTCACACTCGCAGCCCTTCTCGCGGGGCCGTGCTTCCACTTCGCGTTCATGCGGTTCTTTGCGGGCGGTGTGCCGCTCTGGGAGTCCCCGGCCCAGTTCGCGAGCGCGGTCGCCGAACCGCTCCTGGCGGTCGCCTCCCCGGACCCGCCGCCGAAGCGTGCGAAGCGCACGAGGAGGAAAGACGCATGAAACCGTTCCGCCCCGATCGAGGTCGCTTCTCTAACGGAGGATTCCACATGAGATGGCACGCGGTGGCCTTTGCGGTCCTGTTCGCCGGAATTGGTCTGGCGGTCGCGGCCGGCGATACCAAAGAGGAGGCGGTCGTGAAAGACCTGGAGGCGCTGAAGGGCACGTGGGCGGTCGTCTCGGCGGACCGAGACGGCAAGAAACTCACTGCCGAACAGATCAAGGGCGTCACGTTCACTATCGACGGGACCGGGAAGGCATTGGTGAAAAAGGGAGACCAACTCCTCTTCGACGGGACCATCAAGATCGACCCGACGAAGAAGCCCAAGACGGTAGATGTCACGCAGACTTCCGAGGGGGAGAACAAAGGCAAGACCATCCTGAGCATCTACCAGATCGAGGGTGACACGTTGAAGGTCTGCTCCGCCGAGCCAGGGAAGGACCGACCCACGGAGCTCTCCTCGAAACCCGGCAGCGGCCATTTCCTCAGAGAGTACAAGCGGGAAATGAAATAAGAAACGGTGGCGGAATGCGTGTTGATCCCGGTGTTCCGGGTGCCGGGTGAGATCGTGGATGGCCGTTCGTTCTCCCTCTCCCCCACCCCGTGCACCCCGTGGGGGGAGAGGGCCGGGGTAAGGGGGACGAGCGCCCCGGATCTCGGTTCGTCTACCAGCCGTCCGTTACTTCAGCCCGGCCCGGGCGGCCATCGCGTTCAGCCGCTCCTCCCGCGTCCACCCGCCGTAGTCGTGCGTCTTCCCCAGCTCGATCACGACTTTCCCGTCGAACGGCGGGTCCTTCAGCTTCTCCGCCGCCTCCTTCAGCCGGTGGACCGCGGCGTTCAGGTAGTAGTCGTCCGACTCGCCCACCCAGACGTTCACCTTCCCGCCGGCCAGCTTCGGCCCGAGCTTCGCCCAGTTCTGCTCCAGCACGAGCTTCAGGTCATACTTCTTCCAGTGGTCGAGCACCGTCTTGTCGATCGCCCCCGTCTTCCCGTCCCACGCCGGGACCGGGCGGCCGTCCTTGCCCCGGGGCCCGTACACCGCGTTCCAGCAGGCCCAGTCTCGACCGCTCAGCTCCCACCGCCCGCCGCGGCCGAGCACCCGCTCCAGCCGGACCTCGTGGCGGACGGTCGAGATCACGTCCCCGTCCGGGGTGCGGGTGCTCGGCCGGTCGAACCCGAACGCGTTGACGTAGGCGTTCGGGTCGGCGTACAGGTCGATCAATTCGAGCCGCTCGAACGTGACCGAGTCCGGGCACTGCGCCCAGCACCCGTTGAAGACGTCGGGGTAGAACAGCTGGAGGGCGAGCGACACCCACCCGCCGGTGCTGATCCCGCAGGTGAACCGCGTCCTCGGGTCGCCGCCGCACCGGTAGGTCTTCTCGACGTGCGGGATGACCTCCTTCACCAGGGCGTCGCCGTACGGCCCGTTGTTCGCCGAGTTCACCTGGTACGGGTCGCCGAGCGGCCCGGCCCCGTCCGGGACGATCTGCACGAACCGCGGGTCGGGCTCGACCTCGTGGGCGTGCGAGTACCGCGTCCCGAACCCGCCGACGTCCACGATCAGGCCGTACTTCTTGCCCGGCTCCTTGTCGAAGCTTTGGGGCAGCACCACCCCGACGCGGTAGACCACCGGCCGGCCGTGGAAGTCGGACAGGAGCTTCGACGGGACGTGCAGGTACTTGTGGGTCGGCGTCTCCTTGGGCTCCTGGTCCTCGAAGACTTTATCGAGGGTGAGCGTGAGGCTCGTCCCGGCGGCCGGGTCGAGCTTCACGCTCACCGGCTCGCAGTAGCGGTTGCCGGGGGCGGTCGGGAGGTTGATGTCCGGGTTGGTGGCGAAGACCGCCTGTACGGCGTATTCCCCGGCCGGGAGGTCGTTGAGCGGGGTGAGCGGGAAGACGTCGGACGCGGCGTCGAGGGTGATCGTCTTGTCGGCGGTGAACATCTCGGCGTCGGCCCCGAGGATCGGCAGGACCGGGGGCCGGTAGTTCGTGAAGTCGGGGACTTCCTTCGCCTTCGCGACCCCGACCAGGACCCGCCCGGACGCGGGCTTCGCCCCGACCTGTTTCGGGTCGATTTTCACGACGAACCGGAGCCCGCCCGGCGGCTTCGCGGGCTCGGCGGCGACGACTACGACGAACGGCGCAACCAGAACGGCAACGGCGGCGACGGGGCGCAACGGCATGGTCGATCCCGCTACGAGGGGCGGAGAGGTCCGCGGCATTGTAACCGGGGGCGGGTTGCGAGAGAACCGGAAGGGCGGATAGGGTGTCAGTGGGAAGGAGATGACTGATGCCGCCCCCCGGTTACGAGCCGTTCCTGGCCGCGATCTGCGCGAACCCGGACGACGACACCCCTCGTCTGGTGTACGCCGACTGGCTCGACGAGACCGGCGACCCGGACCGGGCCGAGCTCATCCGACTCGAAGTCCGCCTCGCCGCGGGCGCCCCCGGCCGGGCGGACCGTGAATCGCTGAAACAGCGGCAACGGGAATTGATCCAGCGGAACCGGGACCGGTGGCTCGCCGAACTCCCCCGGGCCCGCGGCTTCGAGTGGACCTTCGGCAGCGAGGACCAGTGGAACACGTACTGGCGGTTCGACCGCGGGTTCGTCGGGTGTGTGACGTTCTGGTCCGCCGCCGCGTACCGGCGGGCCGCGGCCCGCGTATTCCGGGCGACCCCGGTCCGTGCCGTCTCCGTCTGCGGCGTCCGCCCGACCGACCTGGCCCTGTTCACGAACGAGCGATTTTCGCAGTGCCGGTCCCTCTGCGTGAACGGGGATGAACTCGGGCCAGGTGAGGTCGAACGGATCGTCACCGCCGCACCGCTACAGGGGTTGACGTACTTCCGGATTTATGGCGCCGGGATTGGGGACGATGCCGTGGACCGTCTCTGCGAACCGGGTGTGCTCCCGAACCTCACGGTGCTGTGGATGGACGGCCTGATCGGGGACCGCGGCGTCGAAACCCTCGCGGCGTCGCACCACGGCCCCCGGCTGGAGGGACTTCACCTCAACTTCCAGCTGACCCACGTGGGGGACCGCGGAGCCCGGGTCGTTGCCAAGGGGGCGTTCCGGCGGTTGAAGCAGCTGTCGCTCGGGAAAGCGATCCAGGACCCCGGGGCCGTGGCCCTGGCCCGGTCCCCCGTCCTCGGCCGGCTGGACTACCTGTACCTGGACGGGAACCGCATCGGCGAAACCGGGGCGATCGCGCTGAAGAACAGCCCGCAAATCCGCGCCCTCAAGGAGATCTACCTCCGGTACAACCCGATCCCGAAGGCCGTGGCCGAGCGGATCGAACGGGACCCCGGGCGGGTGCGTGTCTGGGCGGACCCCGTTGCCTGGGAGCCCGGGGCCGAGGAATAGGCTCTTGTAGGGCCGGCTGTGCCGGCCGTCGGGGGGAGCGGCGGCGGCCCGGCCTCTTGTTAGGGCCGGCTGTGCCGGCCGTCGGGGGAGTGTCGGGCGGCCCGGCCTCTTCTTGTAGGGCTGGCCGTCGGGGGAGCCTCGGCCGGCACAGCCGGCCCTACAAGAAATTCGCCGCCCGATACCCCGTCTCCGTCAACCACCACGCCCGGATGTCGGGCTCATCGCCCCCGAGGCCGATGATGACGTGGACCGCACTGTCGCCCCAGTAATTCCGCTCGACGTCCTTCCGGCTCGGGACCGGGGCGCTCGCCGGGTGCGAGTGGTAGATCGCCAGCACCTCCGTCCCGGCCGCCCGGGTCGCCTTCAGGGCGTCGAGCATGTCGCGGGGGTTCGTCGCGTACTCGGTCGGGCTGGCGAGGTCGTTCCGCACCGGGAAGTGCTGCGTCACCCGGCCGGTATCGCCTTCGATCGCCCCCGCGAGTAGCCCGCAGCACTCGTTCGGCAGCTCCCCCCGCGCGTGGGTGACTACCGCTTCAAGAACCGGCCGGGGGATCAGGAGACGGGTGAAGGAGGGCATGGCTTTGGCGAGCGGGGGGCGTGAGCCCCCCGAGTTCCCGTCGACGAGCCGGTGAGGTTTTTCCGAACTCGGGGGGC